>NZ_JBQQBS010000053.1:0-72196 GCF_052245395.1 Streptomyces sp. 4N124 | reverse complement strand
GCGCGGCGCGGACGACTGGGTGGCGAACGTTCCGCACGTCAGCACCGACCTGTTCGGCACCACCGTCGGCTTCGGCACCGACCCGGTGTCCCCGGCCTTCGGCGCCCGTGTCTTCGCGGCCGGCGGCGGCCACAGCGACTACTTCGCACCGGGCTCGGCCTCCCTGGCCAACCTGTCCCGGATCGTCCTCGGAGAGGCTTCGGAGGTGACCCGTGCGTGAGCTGAACCTGCGCGGCCCAGGCGAGCGCATACGCAAGGACATACGCAAAGACATGGGGACTGACATGCGGAAGGAGATGCGGAAGAGCGCCGCCCGAGTCGACGCCGCCACCCCCGCGGACCGGGACCGCGCGGTCGACGCCCTGCGCGCCTTCGCGATCCTCGGCATAGTGCTCGGCCACTGGCTGGTGACGGCCCTGGTCGCGGACGGCGGCTCGCTGCGCACCGCCAGCCCGCTGCAGCACATGCCCTGGCTGGCCCCGATCTCCTGGGCCTTTCAGACACTCGCCGTGTTCTTCCTGGTCGGCGGTCATGTGGCGACCCGTGGCTACACCTCGGCACGCGCTCGCGGCACGACATACGGGCAGTGGCTGACCGCCCGGCTCTCCCGGCTGTTCAAACCGGTGGCAGCCGTCCTCACCCTGTGGACGGTGGCCGCGGTCGCCCTCCTTCTGACGGGCGCGGAGTTCGAGACGGTCCGCACACTGGTCAAACTGGCCCTGTCCCCCCTGTGGTTCCTGTTGGTCTTCGCGGCGCTGACGGCGGTGACACCACTGCTGACCCGGCTCAACCCGCTCTGGCCGCTGGCCGTCGTCCTGCATGTGGACCTACTGCGCTTCGGCCTGGGCGGCCCGTCCTGGCTCGGCTGGGTGAACGTGGCGGCGGGCTGGCTCGTCCCCTACACCCTGGGCGCCGCCTGGACCCGGGGTGAGCTGGACCGTCGCCGGGCCGGCTGGATCCTTCTCACCGGCGGCGCGGCGGCGACGGCGGCACTCATCGCCTGGGCGGGCTATCCGGCGTCGATGGTGGGCGTACCGGGAGCCGGCATCTCGAACCTCAACCCGCCGACCCTGGCCGCCGTCACCTTCGGCCTGGCCCAGTGCGGCCTGGCCCTGCTCCTGCGCGACCAGCTGCGCCGCACCATGCGCCGCCCCCTGACCTGGGCGGCCGTAGCCCTGGTCAACCTCTCCGCCATGACGATCTTCCTCTGGCACCAGACGGCCCTCATGGCCACCACCGCCACGACCCTCCTGGCCGGGCACATCCCCGGCCTCCACACCCGCCCCGACAACCTGACCTGGATCGCCTACCGTTGCGCCTGGCTCCCCCTCTTCGCCCTGGCCCTGACGGCTTGCTGGACGGCGTTCCGCACGTACGAACAGTCCTCGGGCCGCCGCCCACCCCGCCCGTCGCGAGTGATCCGTTCCCACCGGCAGCCCCGGACCCCGCACGCAAAGGCCCCTCACCGTGCCTAGGGTTGACGGCGTGAACGGCGAGGAGAACGACCCCCCGACGAAGGAGCCACAGCACTCACCGGCACCCGCACCCACCCGCTTCCACCGCCTGCGCAAAGCCCTCGGCACGTCCCCCTCCCGGACCTCCCCCCACCTGCCCAAGTACCGCTGGCTGCGCTGGCTGACCTACCTCGTCGTCTTCTGGATCGCCTTGGGCATCTCCCTGGCCGGTGGCGCCGACATCAGCGACAGCTACGACCTGCCCACGGGACAGGGACTGGTGATCGCTCTCGCGCAAGGCGGCGCAATCATGCTGGCCTTGTGGCGCCCGGCCCCCGCCTGGGCCCTGTCTCTCGCCGCCACCGTCACCACCGCCCTGACCGTCCGCCCGCAGCTGGCGGAGAGCACGGGCCAGGACCCCAACTGGCCGTGGAGCACACCCACCGTCCTCGCCCACGCCGTCGTGCTCCTGCTGCTCGCTCTGCGCGTGCCCGCGCGCAAGGCGATCGCGGCCCTGGTGGTGACGGGCCTGGCAACAATCCTTCTCCAGGTGGGCGGGTCGCGCGTCAACACGACCGGGTACTCCGACACGGGCGCGGTGGCGATCGCGCTCTTCGCCGTGGCGGTCGTGGTCGGTATCGCGCTGCGCGGCAGGCGCGAGGCCCGCACCCGACTCGTGGAGCAGGAGACGATCACCGCGGAGGAGCGGGCCCGCCGCACGCTGCTGGAGGAGCGCAGCCGGATCGCCCGTGAACTGCACGACGTGGTCGCGCACCACATGTCGGTGATCTCCATCCAGGCGCAGGTCGCCCCGCACCTCGTCGAGAACCCGTCCGAGGAGCTGAAGGAGAACCTCGACGGCATCCGGCAGAACGCCCTGGAGGCCCTCACCGAACTCCGCCGAGTCCTGGGCGTCCTGCGCTCCGAGAACCCCGACGACCCCTACGGCCTGGGCGAACCCGGCCCCGGCTCCGCCCCGCAGGCGCCGCAGCCCACGCTCGACCGCCTGGACGCCCTGATCGAGAACACACGTGCCGCCGGGCTGAGGGTCGAGACCGACATCAGGGGCACGGCGCCCCCGTATCCGCCGGGCGTGGAGCTGTCGGCGTACCGGATCATCCAGGAGGCGCTGAGCAACGCGCTGCGGCATGCCCCGGGCTCGGCGGTGCGCGTCGAGATCACCCACTTCCCCCGCGGTCTGTACCTCGGTGTGATCAACTCCCGTCCGGAGGGCCCGGTCCCGCCCTCACCGGGCACGGGCCACGGCTTGCTCGGCATGCGCGAGCGCGCCACGATGCTCGGCGGCCACCTCACCGCCACCCCGACCCTGCACGGCGGCTTCTCGGTCTCGGCGTTCCTCCCGAGAGACGGCACCGCGGACCCCGACGACGCGGAGCCCGTCGAGCCGGACGGCTCCGTCACGCCCGTGTTCGGCCCGGGCGTCTTCGAGACCGAGACACCCCGACCCACGACCGGAGAAGAGAATCCATGACGAGCGGCACCATCCGCGTACTCATCGCCGACGATCAGCAGATGGTCCGGCAGGGCTTCACCGTGCTGCTCAACACCCAGCCCGACATCGACGTGATCGGCCAGGCGGTGGACGGCATGGACGCCGTCGCCAAGGTCGCCGAACTCGCCCCGGACGTCGTTCTCATGGACATCCGCATGCCCGAACTCAGCGGCATCGAGGCCACCCGCCGCATCATCGGCGTGACCCCGCACATCAAGGTGCTCGTGCTCACCACCTTCGACCTGGACGAGTACGTGTACGAGGCGCTGCGTGCCGGCGCGTCCGGGTTCCTGCTGAAGGACGCCTCCGCCGACAAGCTCGCCGAGGCGATCCGGGTGGTGGCGGCCGGCGACGCGCTGCTCGCGCCCGGTATCACCCGGCGGCTGATCGCCGAGTTCTCCCGTCTCGGCGACAAGCCGCGTGCCCCGCTCAGGACCCGCGTCGGCGACCTGACCGAGCGGGAGACGGAAGTACTGGCGCTGATCGCGCAGGGACTGTCGAACGCGGAGATCGCCGAGCGCCTGGTCGTCGCCGAGCAGACCGTGAAGACCCACGTCGGCCGCATCCTGGTGAAGCTGGGCCTGCGCGACCGCACGCAGGCCGCCGTGTTCGCGTACGAGTCGGGGCTGGTGAGGCCGTCGGGGTACTGACCGGTGTCCGTGAGCCGCTCCCACCCCCGGAGCTGGGGCTACCCGTAATACCTGAGACGGACCCCGAAGGACCCCTCTCACTGGTGACGACCGCGACCCCCGTTGACCTCTACGGTCTTATACGTGACCGATACGACCCAGACGCCGACGCCGCCGGGCGGCGAGTTCGATGCGTACAAGGCCCGCAGCCCGGAGTTCCGACTGGCCGTGGACGCCCTGCGCGGGCTGCGCCAGGACCTGTTCCACGACGCGTTCGCCTACCGCCCGCTGCCCCGCAGGAGCGAGGGCGGCCCGATCGTCCGGCGACTGCCCGGCCGTATCCGGGAGTACGCGGCCTGGCTGCCGCACACCCTGATCACCGGGGCGGGGCTGATAGCCATGCTCGTCGGCACGGCCGACAGCAACCCGCTCGTCGGCCTGTGCGTGCTGGCCCCCGTCCTGCTGACCATGGCCCGGCCGGTCGGCGCGTTCTGGCTGTCCATGGCCGTGACCCCGGTCACCGCCGTGCTCGGCCAAACCGGGGACGGCTGGCCGTGGCAGCCCGGCAGCTTCATCTGCCATGTGGTGGTGCTGTATGTCGTCGCGTTGCGCACCCGGCCGCGCACGGCCGCCTGGATGTGGGTGCTGACCGCGTTGTACGGGCTGATGGCGGAGAGCGTCGGCGGCAGCCCATACGGATACAGCGGCTCGGACCTCATGCCGATGCTGTTCTTCACCGCCCTGCTCCTGCTGGGCGTGACCGTCTGGCACATCCGCCGTGAGGCCCGGCAGGAGGTGACCGCCCAGCAGACGGTGACCGCGCACGAGCGCTCCAAGCGCACACTGCTGGAGGAGCGCACGACGATCGCCCGGGAGCTGCACGACGTGGTCGCCCACCACATGTCGGTCGTCGCCATCCAGGCGGAGGCCGCCCCCTACCGGGTGGAGAACCCGCCGCCGGAGCTGGAGCGCGCCTTCGCCACCATCAGGGAGAACGCGGTGGCGGCCCTCACCGAACTCCGCCGTGTCCTGGGAGTCGTCCGGGCGGAGGACTACGAAGCCCCGGACGCCCCGCAGCCCACCCTCGGCGACCTCGACGCACTGTTGGCGAACGTGCGGGACACGGGCCTGAGCGTGGAGAAGACGGTGACCGGCGCGGTGCGCGAACTCCCGCAGGGCGTCGAGCTGTCGGCGTACCGGATAGTCCAGGAGGCACTGAGCAACACCCTCAGACACGCGCCCGGCGCGAGCGCCCGCGTGGAGATCGGCTACGTCCTGGGCGGCCTGGGCCTGCGCATAGTCAACGGCCCGCCACCCGCCCCCGCCCTCGTCAAGCCCTCACCCGGCGCCGGCCACGGCATCACGGGCATGCGGGAGCGCGTCTCCATGCTGAACGGCGAGATGACGGCGGCCCGCACGGACGACGGCGGCTATGAGGTGGCGGTGTTCCTCCCGGTCCCCGCGGTGATCGAAGGTGACGCATGACCATCCGCGTGCTGATCGCGGACGACCAGATGATGGTCCGCGAGGGCTTCTCGGTCCTGCTGAACGCGATGCCGGACATCGAGGTCGTCGGCGAAGCCGTCAACGGGCGGGAGGCGGTGGACCGCGTCCGCGAACTCTCCCCGGACGTCGTGCTGATGGACATCCGCATGCCCGAGCTGAACGGCATCGAGGCGACCCGGGAGATCGTCGCGGCGGACGACGCCGCGAAGGTGCTCGTGCTGACGACCTTCGACCTGGACGAATACGTCTATCAGGCGCTGCGGGCAGGAGCCTCCGGCTTCCTCCTCAAGGACGCCTCGGCCCGCCAACTAGCCGACGGCGTACGGGTGGTGGCGTCCGGTGAGGCCCTCCTCGCGCCCTCTGTCACCAAGCGTCTGATCACCGAGTTCTCGAAGCTGTCGGAGGCCCCGCGTGCCATGTCCACCGCCCACGCGGCGTACGGCGAACTGACCGAACGGGAGACGGAGGTCCTGGTCCTGATCGCGCAGGGCCTGTCGAACGCGGAGATCGCCGAGCGCCTGGTGGTCGCGGAGTCGACCATCAAGACCCACGTCAGCCGAATCCTGGTGAAGCTGGGCCTCAGAGACCGCACGCAGGCGGCGGTCTTCGCGTACGAGGCGCGACTGGTGACGCCGGGTTAGGCGGACCTGGCGAGGTCGGCTGCGGTTCGGCAGCGCCCCCGAAGGGGCGCGGGGCTGTGACATATGCGGCTCCGCCGCGTGGGCGCGACCAGCCCCCACCGGCCCGCAGACGATCGACGACCCACCCCGCCTCTTTCAGCGGCACAGCGCCGGGGCGTCACGCCGCGTACTGATACGCCGGGTAGGTCAGGTATCCCAAGTCACCACCTTGGTAATACGTGGCCTCGTCGACGGGTGCGATCGGGAGTCCGGTGCGTAGCCGTTCGACCAGGTCGGGGTTGGCGATGAAAGCGCGACCGAAGCTGATGAGTTCGGCTCCCAGCCCGAGCCAGCGGTCGGCCTCGGCCCGGCCGGTCTGCTTCGGTCCCATCGGAAGCACCGGATTCATGATGAGGACGCCGGGCCACGCACGGCGCAGACCGATCAGTACCTCTTCATCGATGGTGGCCTCGAGATGGATGTAGGCCAGCTCCAGACGGGCCAGCTCGGGCAGCAACTCGGCGTAGAGATCGGCGACATCGGTCTCCTCAACTCCCCAGAACGTCCCGCCCGGGGAAAGGCGGATGCCGGTCCTGGCCGCGCCGACGGCCTCGACGGTCGCCGTCACCGCCTCGACGGCGAACCGGATCCGGTTGGCCGTCGAGCCTCCGTAGCGGTCCGTGCGCAGGTTGGCGCTGGAGGAGAGGAACTGCGAGATCAGGTAGCCGTTGGCGCCGTGCAGCTCGACACCGTCGAAGCCGGCGTCGATGGCGCGGCGAGCGGCCTGGGCGTACGACTGGGCGTGCTCGGGCACCTCGGCGGTCGTCAAGGCACGCGGCATCGGCGCGGGCTGAGGCCCGGTCGGGGTGAACACGTCGCCGACGGCGGGTACGGCCGAGGGCCCGACGGGCTGCATCCCGGTGGTGTCGGGATGGGAGACCCGTCCGCCGTGCATGAGCTGGGCGAAGATCCGTCCGCCGTTGGCGTGCACGGCGGCGGTCACGTGGCGCCACGCGGTGACCTGTTCATCGGTGTGCAGTCCCGGGGTGCCCGGATTGGACTGTCCGATCAGGCTCGGCTGCACGCCCTCGGTCACGATCAGCCCGGCCGTCGCACGCTGGGCGTAGTAGGACGCCATCGAGGGCGTCGCCAGACCGCCGGCAGCGGCCCGGACCCGCGTCATCGGGGCCATCACCACCCGGTTGGGCAACGTCAGGTCACCGAGCTGATGGCTGTCGAAAAGGGTCGTCACGTCAGGACTCCATCGTGATCTGCAGTGCCCGTAGCTCGGGCACGGCAGTTACGCTAAAACCTCACATCCATGTGAGAGGCAAGGCCTGTGTCGCAGGTCACAGCCGGGAGGGCGGCATGCGCATCGGGGAGCTCGCGTCACGGGCCGGAGTCAGCGTCCGGTCCCTGCGGTACTACGAAGAACAGGGACTGCTCGCCAGCGCCCGCAGCTCCAGCGGGCAGCGGCACTACACGGAGGATGACGTCGACCGCGTCATGTTCATCCAGCGGTTGTACGCCGCGGGCCTGTCCAGCAGCACCATCGCGGAACTGCTGCCGTGCCGCTACGCGCCCAGCGAGGAGAATTCCGACGCCGCACTGGAGCGGATGGCGCAGGAGCGCGACCGGCTCTCCGAGCACATCGCGGACCTCATCCGCACCCGGGACGCACTGGACGGGCTGATCGTCACCGCCCGAGCGCATCGAGAGAGCCTGCGGGCACCATTGGCCGGCTGATCACGTCAGCCGGGCCGGACGGGAGGCGAGCGGGGAACGTACCGTGAGGGCATGGAGCAGCGCATCACGTTGATCACGCTGGGTGTGTCCGATCTCGCTCGGGCCAAGGCCTTCTACGAGGCGCTGGGCTGGCGGGGGCAGGAGGTCGAGGAGACGGTCTTCTTCCAGGCCGGCGGCCTCGGACTGGTCCTGTGGGGCCGGGACGAGCTGGCGCGGGACTGCGGGTTGGAGCCGGGGCCGCAGGCCGGGTTCGGCGGGATCGCGCTCGCGCACAACGTCCGCTCCGATGCGGAGGTCGACGCGCTGCTCGGAGTGGTGGAGCGGTCCGGCGGGACGGTCACCAAGCCCGCCGCCGTGAACGCCATCGGCTTCTACTCCGGCGCCTTCGTGGACCCGGACGGCCACGCCTGGGAAGTCGCCCACAACCCCGGGTTTCCCCTGGCCGAGGACGGCTCGGTCACCCTCCCGGATTTCGGCGGTCAGTGAGACACCCCTGGTCAGCGGGGGACCTGCCGGGCTAGCTTCCGTTCATGGCAGCTGCTACCGACCTCGCCTTCGACCCATGGGACCCGGCGTTCCTCGCCGACCCGTACCCCGCCTACGCCGAGCTGCGTGCGCAGGGTCGGGTGATCCGTTACGAGCCCACCGACCAGTGGCTGGTCCCGCACCACGCGGACGTCTCGGCGCTGCTGCGGGACCGGCGGCTGGGCCGCACGTACCAGCACCGCTTCACGCACGAGGACTTCGGCCGGACAGCGCCGCCGCCGGAGCACGAGCCGTTCCATGTGCTGAACGACCACGGGATGCTGGACCTCGAACCCCCGGACCACACGCGGATCCGGCGCCTGGTGTCGAAGGCGTTCACACCGCGCACGGTCGAGCAGCTCAAGCCGTATGTGGCCAACCTCGCCGGGGAGCTGGTCGACGGGCTGGTGGAGCGCGGCGGCGGTGATCTGCTCGCGGACGTGGCCGAGCCGCTGCCCGTCGCTGTCATCGCCGAGATGCTGGGCATCCCGGAGTCGGACCGCGCCCCCCTGCGCCCCTGGTCGGCGGACATCTGCGGGATGTACGAGCTGAACCCGTCCCAGGAGACGGCGGCGAAGGCGGTGCGGGCGTCGGTCGAGTTCACGGAGTACCTGCGCGAACTGATCGCGGCCCGCCGCAAGGAACCCGCCGACGACCTCATCTCCGGCCTCATCGAGGCCCACGACGAGGGCGACCGCCTCACCGAACAGGAGATGATCTCGACCGCCGTCCTCCTCCTGAACGCCGGCCACGAGGCGACGGTGAACGCCACGGTCAACGGCTGGTGGGCCCTGTTCCGCAACCCCGGCCAGCTGGCGGCCCTGAGAGCCGACCACTCCCTCGTCCCGACCGCCATCGAAGAACTGATGCGCTACGACACCCCGCTCCAGCTCTTCGAACGCTGGGTCCTGGACGAGATCGAGATCGACGGCACGACGATCCCCAGGGGAGCGGAGATCGCCATGCTCTTCGGCTCCGCCAACCACGACCCCGAGGTGTTCCGAAACCCCGACCGCCTCGACCTCACCCGCAAGGACAATCCCCACATCTCCTTCAGCGCCGGCATCCACTACTGCATCGGCGCGCCCCTGGCCCGTATCGAACTGGCCGCATCCATGACGGCATTGCTGGAGAAGGCGCCGACGTTGCGCCTCGCGGCGGAGCCGGAGAGGAAGCCGAACTTTGTGATCCGGGGGTTGGAGGGCCTGAGCGTCGAGGTGGGATGATCACCCGTTCGGATGATCACTGGGTGAATCCGGTTGGTGCTGGCGAGCTACCGGTCACGCTGGTGCCTGCCTGCGAAGGGAGGCACCATGACGGTTATGGCAGAGCGCGCGTTGCAGTCGCCCCAGATGTCGGTTGGCGAGTTCGAGAGGATCGCCGCGTTCGCGGCCAAGGAGACCGACGACGCCGTCAGGTTGGAGTTCATCAACGGACGCATCGGGGTCAAGAAGGTGGCGGACGGGGACCACAACACCATCGTGCTGTGGCTGATGCGGCGGTGTATGCAGGCGAGGCCCGATCTGGACCTGTATCAGGGGCAAGGGCTGAAGGTGGAGAAGTACCGAGAGGGACGTGCACGTCCGGACGCCATCCTCGTGCCTGCGGAGCATTTCGCCGGACAAGGTGAGTGGGCCGATTCCAGTGGTGTGCTCCTAGTTGTCGAGGTCACGTCGTACGACTCCGACACCGACCGGCGCGACCGCCGGGAGAAGCCGGATGCCTACGCTGCCGCAGGCATCCCGTTCTACCTGTTGATCGACCGGGACGCGTGCACTGTCAAGCTCTACAGCGATCCGGTGCCTGAGCTCGGGTACGGCAACTGCCGCACAGTACCTTTCGGGAATCCGCTTGTACTCCCCGAGCCCCTCGGCATCGAACTCGACACCGAGAAGCTCAAGCAGTACGTCGACTGACTCTCACCGTCACGTACTCATGTCCCGCCTCCGCAACCCCACCAGCCCCCCAGCCACCAGCACCCCCGCGATCCCCGCAAGGACCCCCACCGGCCCCCACGCCATCTCCCCACCCGGCAACTTCGGCAGATGACCGAACGGCGAGATGTCCAGCACCGTCTGCGGCAGATCCAGTGCGGGCCCGATCCACCCCAGGAAGAGCACGACCCCCGCCGCACCCCAGGCGGCCGGAGCCACCTGCGGGGACACCCCGTACAGCAGGACCGCCAGTCCGCCCAGCGCCCAGACGGCCGGTACCTGGACCAGGCAGGCCCCGAGGATCGGGCCGAACTCGGCGCCGTAGCCGAGGCTCAGGCCCACTCCCGCCAGCAGCATCAGGAGCACTGTCCCACCGAACGCGATGACCAGGTGCCCGGCGGCCCACCGCAGCCGTCCGACCGCGCCCGCCAGTACCGGTTCGGCCCGCTGGGAGGTCTCCTCGCCGTGCAGCCGTAGCACGGAGGAGACGATGTACAGCGCGGCGACCAGGCCGAACATGCCGACCATGGTGGCCAGGAACGCGTCCGTGATGCCGGACTGGCCGCCCATCCGCTCGATGATCTCGCGGGTGTTGTCGTTGTCGCCGACCAGGTCCGCCGCCCCCTTGGTGACCCCGCCGAACGCGGCCCCGCCCGCGAGGAACCCGAGCCCCCAGCCGAGCACGCTGCCCCGCTGCAGCCGCCAGGCCAGCGCGCCCGCCGTGCCCAGCCGCCCCTCGGCCGGCCCGGGCCGGGTCGGTACGAAGCCGCTGCCGACGTCACGCCGCCCGGCGAGTTCGTAGGCCACGGCCCCCTGGACCGCCGTCGCGGCGGCGAACAGCAGCAGCACCCACCACCGTTCGTCGGCGAAGGCCCGCAGGTTCTCCAGCCAGCCGATCGGGGAGATCCAGGTGAGCGCCGAGGAGCCGTCCGTCGTGGCCGAGTCGCCCGCCGCCCGCAGCACGAACGCCGCCCCGATCAGCCCGCCGGTCAGCCCCTTCGCGAGCCGCCCGCTCTCGGTGAGCTGCGCGACGATGGCGGCCATCGTGGCGAACACCATCCCGACGCCCGCGATACCGAGCCCGAACGCCAGCGCCCCGGACCCGCCCTGTCCGGCGAGGCCGCCCGCGACCAGCAGCGCGACCACGCCGTTGGCGACGAGCGCGGTCAGCAGGGCCGCCGTCAGCGGGGCCCGCCGGCCCACCATCGCCGACGAGACCAGTTCCTGGCGTCCGCTCTCCTCCTCGTCACGGGTGTGCCGTACGACGATGATCAGGCTCATGATTCCGGCGAGTACGGCGGCGTAGACGCCGATGCGCCAGGCGGTGAGGCCGCCGAGGGAGTCGTCGAAGAGCGGGCCGTACATCGCGCGCAGTGAGTTGTTCGTCAGCATCTGCTGGGCGATGTCGGCGCGTTCGGCGGGCGTGGAGTAGACGGTCTTGAGCGAGTTCGGCATGGAGACGACCATCAACGCCGTCACGGCCACCCAGACCGGGACGGTGACACGGTCGCGCCGCAGGTTGAACCTCAACAGGGCGCCGGTGCCTGCCAGTTGGCGCTTTCCGCCGACCCTCGGCGCGAAGCGGCGGTCGGCAACGAGTGTGGTCATCGGGCGACCGCCTCTTCACTCGTGACGTCGTCCTGGTAGTGGCGGAGGAACAGCTCCTCCAGCGTGGGCGGCGTCGAGGTCAGGGACCGCACGCCGGACTCGCTCAGCGAGCGCAGTACGGCGTCCAGCTTGTCGGTGTCGACCTGGAGCCTGACCCGCCGTCCCTGTACGTCGAGGTCGTGGACGCCCGGGAGGTGGGACAACCCGTTGGGGGCGCCCGCGAGTTCGGCCGTCACGCTTGTCCGCGTCAGATGCCGCAGATCGGCGAGCGAGCCGCTCTCCACGGTCTGTCCCTTGCGGATGATGCTCACCCGGTCGCACAACTCCTCGACCTCGCTCAGGATGTGCGAGGACAGCAGGACGGTCCGGCCGCGCTCCCGCTCCTCCTCCACACACCGCTGGAAGACCTCTTCCATCAGCGGGTCGAGGCCCGAGGTCGGCTCGTCCAGGATCAGCAGGTCGACGTCCGAGGCGAACGCGGCGACCAGGGCGACCTTCTGCCGGTTGCCCTTCGAGTACGTCCGTCCCTTCTTCGTCGGGTCCAGCTCGAACCGCTCGATCAGGTCGGCGCGGCGCTGTTTGTCGAGGCCGCCGCGCAGACGGCCGTAGAGGTCGATGACCTCGCCGCCGGAGAGGTTGCGCCACAGCGTCACATCACCCGGCACATACGCGATCCGGCGGTGCACCTCCACCGCGTCCGTCCAAGGATCGCGGCCGAGCACCTGCGCGGCGCCTGAATTCGCACGCAGCAGGCCGAGCAGGACGCGGATGGTGGTGGACTTGCCGGCGCCGTTGGGGCCGAGGAAGCCGTGGACCTCACCGGTCTCGACGTCCAGGTCGAGACCGTCGAGCGCATGCGTCTTGCCGAACGACTTGTGCAGTCCGGAGACGGTGATTGCCTTCGTCATGCTTCAGAACGTACGCTTCTTTCAGAAATTTGTGAAGTTAAGGAAGCGTTAAAACCACCTCCGATAGGATGTTGACCATGACGGAATCAGTGGAGGGTGGTCGCGACGCGGAAGCCGTGTCGAAGTTCGTCGAGTCCTTCGCGGCCCAGCTCGTCGAGGCCGGGATGCAGCGCATGCCCGCCCGGGTCTTCGCGGCGCTGCTCTCCTCCGACTCGGGGGCGATGACCTCCGCCGAACTGAGCGAACAGCTGCAGATCAGCCCCGCCGCGGTCTCCGGCGCGGTGCGCTACCTGGCCCAGACACACATGGTGTCGCGCGAGCGGGAGCCCGGTTCACGCCGGGAGCGCTACCGGGTGCACGGCGACCAGTGGTACGAGGCCCTGACCAACCGCGAGGCCATCATCAAGCGCTGGGAAGCTGCCCTGCGCGAAGGCGTCAACAGCCTCGGCGTCGACACGCCGGCCGGCCGGCGCATGGCCGAGACGCTCGCTTTCTTCGAGTTCATCGAGGGCGAGATCCTGGCCATGATGGAACGCTGGCGGGTGCACCGCGAGAAGACGTTCGGCCAGGGGTGACGCACGGCGCGCGGACCGAAGCTCCGGGGAGTGCGCGGTTCGCCTCTGTTCCCGGCGAGCAGGCGCCTCGTACACTCGGGTTGCGTGCTCAACTCCGTTGCGGGACAGGGGGATTCGTGCCGGACAGCAGCCCCGGGCCCATCGCGCCGACCACCCCGGCCGACGCGCGGCTGGCAGCCCTGCGTGGCGAGGTCGACAAGGTCATCAACGAGGCGCAGATCGGTGCCCGGCGCGCGCAGCGCCGCGCCAAGCTGTGGCATGCGACATACCTCGGCCTTGGCTTTCCCGGCGCCGTGCTGGCCGGCATCTCGGGCTCGGTCGGGCTGGCCTCCGCCGGCGCGCGCGTGCCGGCGGCCGTCCTCGCCCTGCTGGCGGCCGGGTTCTCGGCGGGTTCGACATTCCTGCGCGCCGACGCGCGGCACTCGACGAACCTGCGCAGGCGCTACGCCTGGCAGAACCTCGAGTGGCGAGCGCGGCTGGTCAAGGCGTACGACGCGCACGAGAGCGCGGAGCGCCTGTATGCCGCGCTCCTGGAGCTCTACGAACTCCGGGCGACCGTTCCCTCCAGCGCGCTGGTCCTGGTGGAGGCGCAGCCGTCGCCCGCTTTCCAGCCGCCGCTCCCTCCGGTGGGCCAGCCAACGGTGATCCAGCCGGCACCGGCTCCCGCCGATCCCGGCGCCTGATCCGAAGCGCCGGGAAGGGCGGCATCACCGCGTTTCCAGCGGACCGATACTGCAATTCATTCACAGTGCATTGGCCTTCAGGCCGGTGGTGAAGCGAATCTGACAGGGGCGACGCGGAGCGTCGCGAGGGCTTCTCCCGGCGGAGCCGGGCGGTGCTCACGCCGGCCGGTTCTGCTGTTCGATGTACTGCCTGACCACAGAGAGCGGGGCGCCGCCGACGGTTCCGGCGAAGTAAGACCCGGACCAGAGCTTGTTGGCCCGCCAGTAGTGGCGCACCAGGTCGGGGAACTCCTGACGGAGGCGGCGGGAGGAGACGCCCTTGAGGGAGTTGACCAGCTTGGTCACGGCGACCTTGGGCGGGAAGTTCACCAGCAGGTGGACGTGGTTGTCCTCGCCGTTGAATTCCACCAGGTCGCACTCGAAGTCCGTACACACGGATCGCATGATCTCCTCCATCCGCCTCAAGTGGGCATCGGTGAACACCTTGTGCCGGAACTTGGTCACGAAGACCAAGTGCACATGCATCACGAAAGCACTGTGACGACCAGTTCTGATCTCCTGCATCTCACCCAAAACCAAGTATGTAGGGTGACGGTCATGCAGCTCAGGTACAGCTTCCGCCTGTACCCGGACAGCGGTCAGCAGACTGCGTTGGCGAAGGCGTTCGGGTGCGCCCGTGTCGTGTTCAACGACGCGGTCCGCGCTCGTGAAGACGCCCGAGAGGCCGAGCAGCCGTTCCCGACGGCCGGTCAGCTGTCCCGGAAGCTGATCACCGAGGCGAGCGGACAGCCGAGCGGTCCTGGCTCAGCGAGGTCTCCGCAGTGGTGCTCCAGCAGTCCCTGCGGGACGCCGAGAAGGCGTACCGCAACTTCTTCGCCTCCCTCAAAGGCACGCGCAAGGGACCGAAGGTGGGAGCGCCACGGTTCAAGTCCCGTAAGGACACGCGGCAGTCGATCCGGTTCACCGCCAACGCCCGCTGGAACATCACCGACAGCGGCCGTCTGAACCTGCCGAACATCGGCGCGGTGAAGGTGAAATGGTCCTGCACGCTGCCCGCCACCCCCACCTCCGTCACCGTCGTCAAGGACGCGGCCGGTCGGTACTTCGCCTCCTTTGTCCTCGACACCGACCCCGCCGCCGACGCGGCCCGGATGCCGGAGACCGACCGCACCATCGGCATCGATCTCGGCCTCACCCACTTCGCGGTCCTCTCCGACGGCACGAAGATTGACCCCCCGCGCTTTTTGCGGCGCGCGGAGAAGAAACTGAAGAAGGCCCAAAAGGAACTGTCCCGCAAGCAGAAGGGATCAAAGAATCGGGCCAAGACACGCCTCAAGGTTGCCCGCGCCCACGCCGAAGTCGCTGACGCACGCCGTGAGTTCCACCACCAGCTCTCCACGAAGCTGATCTCCGAGAACCAAGGGATCGCCGTGGAGGACCTGTCGGTTGCGGGACTGGCCCGTACGAAGCTGGGCAAGTCCGTGCACGACGCCGGATGGTCATCGTTCATCAACATGCTCCAGTACAAGGCGGAACGGTACGGCCGCACCCTGGTCAAGATCGGCCGGTTCACACCGACCTCCCAGACCTGCTCCACCTGCGGCGTCAAGGACGGACCCAAACCCCTGCACGTCCGGGAATGGACCTGTACCGCCTGCGGCACCGTCCACGACCGGGACACCAATGCCGCGATCAACGTGAAGACGGCCGCCGGACTGGCGGTATCGGCCTGCGGAGCGCCGGTAAGACCAGGAGCAATCCCGGCACAGCGCGAAGAAACAGGAAGCCACGGATTCCCGACCGAACCCTGTGCCGCGTAGCGGCACAGCAACGATCGAGAAGGCCAGAATCCTCGGGCTTCAGCCCGAGGTGCAAGTCAACGCTCCTTCGTCTCCTCCAGCACCGTCCGCCCCAGCAGCGCGTACCGTGCGGGATCCCGCCGCTTGAGGTACTGCGCGTACCCGATGCCCGCCGCCGCGATCAGCGCGACGATCCACGGGGTCGCCTTCAGCACCAGCGAACCGGACTCGGTGCCAGCCGCCACGCCCATGTTGGACACCAGCAGGACGACCACCGCGAGCATGGCCAACCCACCGACCAGCGGGGCGGTGAAGGTCTTGAACCAGTGCCGGCTCTCCGGGTGGTGGGTGCGGAAGTAGGCCAGCACCGCGAAGGAGCAGACGGCCTGGACGACGAGGATCGCCATGGTGCCGAGGATGGCGAGAAGGACGTACAGACCGGCGTACGGGTCCTTGCCCGCGATCCAGAACGCGGCGATCAGCACGGCGCTGACGATGGTCTGGACGAGGCCCGCGATGTGCGGGGAGCCGTGCCGGGCGTGGGTGCGGCCGATGGTGTTCTTCAGTGACGGCAGGACGCCTTCGCGGCCGAGCGCGTACATGTACCGGGCGGCGCAGTTGTGGAAGGCCATGCCGCAGGCGAGCGAGCCGGTGATCATCAGCCACTGCATGACGACGACCGCCCAGTGGCCGACGTACTGCTCGGTGGGGTTGAAGAACAGGGCGAGGGGGTTCGCGGAGGAGGCCGCGGCCACGGCTTCCTTCTCGCCATTGCCCGTAATGGCCATCCAGGAGACGAAGACGTAGAAGACGCCGACGCCGAGGACCGAGATCATCGTCGCCTTGGGGATGATCTTCTTCGGGTCGCGGGACTCCTCGCCGTACATCGCGGTCGACTCGAAGCCGACCCACGACCAGAAGGCGAAGAAGAGGCCGAGACCGGCGCTGGTGCCCTGGAAGGCGTTGACCGGGTTGACAGGGCCGAAGGTGAAGCCGTCGGGGCCGCCGCCGTGCAGGGCGACCGAGATCGCCATCGCGGCGAGGATCGTCACCTCGGTGGCCAGGAGTACCACGAGCAGCTTCTCGGCGACCGACACACCGAACCAGGTGCCCATCGCGTTGACGGCGAGCATCAGGATCGCGAAGCCCCACCACGGGATGTGAAGTCCCGTCTGGTCCTCAAGAGTTGTCGTCGCGAAGACCGAGAAGATGCCGATGAGAGCCGGCTCGAAGACGACGTACGCGAAGGTGGCGAGGAGCCCGGAGGCGAGGCCGACCGTGCGTCCGAGGCCGTACGAGATGAAGCCGTAGAAGGCGCCGGTGGACGTGATGTGCTTCGCCATCGACGTGAAGCCGACGGAAAAGATTGCCAGTACGACCATTGCGACGAGGTAGCTCGCCGGGGCGCCGATGCCATTGCCGGACGAGACCATGAAGGGCACGTTGCCCGTCATCGCGGTGATCGGCGCGGCGGTCGCGACGGCCATGAAGACCACGCCGAGCAGGCCGATGGCGTTGGGCTTCAGCCGGTGAACCGTGCCGTCTTCGCTTGCCTTCGCCGCTGGGGCGACTCCCTCGTCCACTGCCATCGGGCTGGCCCCTCTCGTGCTGGTCGGCTGGTGTGCTGGACCGGAACTCTGCAGCTCGAATGAGTCGGGCAAGGATGTCGGGATGTTAAATGCTTGTCAACCAGACCTTTAGAAATCTGGCGGCAACACGTGGCTCGTACGGTCAACCGCCATGAGCGCCTACACCTCCACTCTCAGCGGCGAGCGCTACCGCTTCGACTCCCTCGCCCGCCTCCTCGCCGCCGCGAGCCCCGAGCGCTCCGGCGACCGGCTGGCCGGGCTCGCCGCCCGAAGCGCCCAGGAGCGGGTGGCGGCGCGCTGGGCGCTGGCGGAAGTGCCGCTTGCGCAGTTCTTGGCCGAGCCGGTGATTCCGTACGAGACCGATGACGTCACCCGGCTGATCATGGACGGCCATGATTCCGTGGCCTTCGCGCCGGTGGCCGGCCTGACGGTCGGTGAGTTCCGGGAGTGGCTGCTGTCTCAGGCGGCGGACGCGGGGACGCTGGCCGCGCTGGCGCCCGGGCTGACCCCGGAGATGGCCGCGGCCGTGTCCAAGCTCATGGGGAACGCCGACCTGGTCGCGGTGGCCAGGAAGGTGCGGGTGGTGACGGCGTTCCGGTCGACGATCGGGCTGCCGGGACGCCTGGCGACCCGCCTCCAGCCCAACCACCCCACCGACGATCCGGCCGGTGTCGCCGCCGCCCTCCTCGACGGCCTGCTGCTCGGCTCCGGCGACGCGGTGATCGGCATCAACCCCGCGACGGACAGCCTGAAGGCGGTACGGGACCTCCTGGAGCTGCTCGACGGAGTGATCGGCCGGTACTCCATCCCCACCCAGTCGTGCGTGCTCTGCCACGTCACCACCAGCGTCGACCTGATGGAGCGCGGCGCCCCGGTCGACCTGGTCTTCCAGTCCATCGCGGGGACGCAGGCGGCGAACGCGTCCTTCGGCGTGACACTCGGCCTGCTGGACGAGGCGCACGAGGCGGCGCGGGCACTGGACCGGGGCACGGTCGGCCGGAACGTCATGTACTTCGAGACGGGCCAGGGCAGCGCCCTCTCCGCAGACGCGCACCACGGTGTCGACCAGCAGACGGTGGAGGCCAGGGCCTACGCGGTGGCCCGCCGCTACGACCCGCTCCTGGTGAACACGGTGGTCGGCTTCATCGGCCCGGAGTACCTGTACGACGGCCGGCAGATCCTCCGTGCCGCCCTGGAGGACCACTTCTGCGGCAAGCTGCTCGGCCTGCCGATGGGTCTGGACATCTGCTACACGAACCACGCGGACGCGGACGACGACGATGTGGCGACCATGCTCACGATGCTGGGCGTGGCCGGGGCGTCCTTCGTGATCTGCACGCCCGGCGGCGACGACATCATGCTCAACTACCAATCGGCCTCGTACCACGACGCGTTGTACCTGCGCGAGGTGCTGGGACTGCGCCCAGCGCCGGAGTTCGAGGCCTGGCTCGGATCGATCGGTCTGCTGGACGAACGCGGCGCGATCCGGGACGTGTCCGGTACGGGGCACCCGCTGACGGCCATCGGAAGGGAACTGGCGGCATGACGGACAGTCAGATACAGCCGCTGACAGGCGACTTGGCCTTGTGGTCGGCGCTGCGACGCCACACCCAGGCCCGCATCGGCCTCGGCCGGTCGGGCTCCGCACTGCCGACCCGCCACCGCCTGGAACTCCAGTCCGCGCACGCGGCGGCCCGGGACGCGGTGCACTCGCCGTTCGACCCGGGGGCGGTGGCGGCACAGCTGCTGGGCATGCCGACGGTACGGGTGCGCAGCGCGGCCCCCGACCGGCTGACGTACCTCCAGCGACCGGACCTGGGGCGACGGCTGGACGCGACGGACCGGGCGCACCTTCCGGTGGGGGAGTGGGACGTGGTGTTCGTCGTGGCGGACGGGCTGTCCAGCCGGGCGGTGCACGAGCATGCGGCGGCGGTGGTGCGGGAGACCGTGGTGCGTGTGCCCACCTTCCGGATCGCTCCCGTCATCCTCGCCGAACAGGCTCGTGTCGCCCTGGGCGACGACATCGCGGCGGCCATCGGCGCGTCGATGGTGGTCGTCCTGGTGGGAGAACGCCCGGGGATGTCGGCGGCCGATTCCCTGGGCGCGTACCTGACGTACCGCCCGAAGCCGGGTGTCACGACGGACGCCGACCGCAACTGCCTGTCCAACATCCGGCCGCCGCTGGGGCTGACGTACGAGGGGGCGGCGGGGAAGCTGGCGGGGCTGATGGGGAGGGCGCGGGAGCTGGGGCTGACGGGGGTGGGGCTGAAGGACGAGTCGGACGCGTTGCCCAGGTAGGGATCAGCGGGACATGGCTCGGTCCAGCTCCCGGGCCCGTGCGCGAGCCGCTCCCGCCCAGTCCTGCTGTGGGGGCGCCCGCATCTGGATGTCCGTCCGGCCCTCGAGGCCGACGCGGGGCTCCGGCCAGCGCACGTCGACGCGGGCTCGGTCCGCCAGGGCCAGCACCGTGGCGATGAAACCGGCGGCGAGAGCGTCGATCATGCGGTGCTGCGTCCGGTCGCGCCACACCAGCAGGGCGGTCACGAACGTCTCGAAGGCGGCCGGATCGACCTGGTACTCGTCGCGCTCCACCGGCCCGATCCCCGACGGGACCCCCAGCAGGTCCTCGTAGAGCCTCACCTGCCGCACGAACACCTGAGCGGCCCCGTTCGACGGGTTCCACAGGGTCTCTTCGCCCATGTCGAAGCATTGGCTCATGGCAGGCCTCCTGGCTGTCGACCGAGTGGATCTCGACCGGAATGGATCTCGGCGGTGGCAGATTAGCCTCGGCTCCGAGGCGCAGGCACCTGGATTACCCGCAGCCCGCCCCTGTCACCGGCAGCGTCAGCTCCCACTCACCGGCAACGTCAGCCCCCATGCGCCCTCCAGCACCGTCCAGGTCCGCGTCCGCACCGGGCCGCTCACCACCGCGTCCGCCCGGTACCGGAAGTCCGCCCCGGACACCGTCACCGCTCGCCCGCTCGCCCGCAACGGCGACGCCTCCGCGCCCACCGAGGCGGGCCGTACCTCCACCTCGGCCGCCCCCGTGCGGCCCGGGATGACGGAGACGGCCTCCACCGGCTGGTCGAGGTCGATCAGCGTCACCCCGTCGACCTCCACGCGCAGCCGCGCGGGTCCGGCGGTGGGAGCGGACGGGATCGGCCGGCCCGGGCGGGTGGCCAGGGTCCGTACGAAGGACTGGCAGGTCCGCAGCCAGGGATGCGCGGAGGATACGGCCGACGCCCCCGCCGGATGTTCCCGGGGCTCCCGCAGGGCGAGCGGCGGAATCCGCAGCGCGCCGAGCACGACACCGTCGCTGTCGTCGACGAGCAGATCCAGCCGCCGCTCCACCCCGTCCAGTACGGCCCGCGCCGCCGCCACCGCTCCCGTGGGCAGCCCGAGCGACCGGGCCAGCGACAGGACACCGCCCACCGGAACCACCGACAGCGCACATCCGCCCAGCTCCCGCTGCCGGTGCAGCAGGGACACCGCCCGCAGCAGAGCCCGGTCGTCCCCGACGACCACGGGTCGCCGCGACCCCCGCCGCGCCAGCGCCCGGGCGAACTCCTCCGGCCCGTCCGGCAGGCACACCTTGGTCGTGGCACCCGCGCTGAGCACGTCTTTCGCGATCCGTACGGACTCTCCGTCCGTCCGACGGGCGATCGGGTCGACCACCACCAGCAGCTGTTCGGACGTCGGAGAAGTCGCCACCTCGGTCATGCCTCGCTTCCTCGGGTAGCATCTTTGTGCAAGAGCCCCTTGCGCTATTGCGCCAGGGGCTTCGTCTATTCCGGGGCATCCGGTCCGACGGGTTGCGGCCAACGAAGGTCGCCGGTGTACGAAACAGGCTGTGCGAGGCACAGTCAATGTCGCGTACGCCTCTGACCTTGGACATGCCCCGCCCGGAAGGGGTGTACGCGCGTGCCCGCACTTGTGCTGCTCGGTGCTCAGTGGGGTGACGAAGGCAAGGGAAAGGCGACGGACCTGCTAGGTGGGTCGGTCGACTACGTAGTGCGCTACCAGGGCGGCAACAACGCCGGCCACACGGTAGTCGTGGGCGACCAGAAGTACGCCCTCCACCTCCTTCCTTCCGGAATCCTGTCCCCGGGGTGCACCCCGGTCATCGGAAACGGCGTCGTCGTCGACCCGTCGGTCCTGCTCTCCGAGCTGAGCGGGCTGAACGAGCGAGGCGTCGACACGTCCAAGCTCCTGCTCAGCGGAAACGCTCACATCATCACGCCGTACAACGTCACCGTCGACAAGGTGACGGAACGCTTCCTCGGTAAGCGGAAGATCGGCACCACCGGCCGCGGCATCGGCCCCACCTACGCCGACAAGATCAACCGCGTCGGCATCCGCGTCCAGGACCTCTACGACGAGTCGATCCTCACCCAGAAGGTCGAAGCGGCCCTCGACGTCAAGAACCAGATCCTCACCAAGCTGTACAACCGGCGCGCGATCGCCGTCGACCAGGTGGTCGAGGAGCTGCTGACCTACGCCGACAAGCTCGCGCCCTACGTCACCGACACGGTCCTGGTCCTCAACCAGGCCCTGGAGGACGACAAGGTCGTCCTCTTCGAGGGCGGCCAGGGCACGCTGCTGGACATCGACCACGGCACGTACCCCTTCGTGACCTCGTCGAACCCGACCGCGGGCGGCGCCTGCACGGGCGCCGGCGTCGGCCCGACGAAGATCAGCCGCGTCATCGGCATCCTCAAGGCGTACACGACCCGCGTCGGCGCGGGCCCGTTCCCGACCGAGCTCTTCGACGCGGACGGCGAGGCGCTGCGCCGCATCGGCGGCGAGCGGGGCGTCACCACCGGCCGTGACCGCCGCTGCGGCTGGTTCGACGCGGTGATCGCCCGGTACGCCACCCGCGTCAACGGCCTGACGGACTTCTTCCTCACCAAGCTGGACGTCCTTACCGGCTGGGAGCAGATCCCGGTCTGCGTCGCGTACGAGATCGACGGCCGGCGCGTCGAGGAACTCCCGTACTCCCAGTCCGACTTCCACCACGCGAAGCCCGTCTACGAAATGCTGCCCGGCTGGTCGGAGGACATCTCGAAGGCCAAGACCTTCGCCGACCTCCCGAAGAACGCGCAGGACTACGTCAAGGCCCTGGAGGACATGTCCGGCGCCCCGATCTCCGCGATCGGCGTGGGCCCGGGCCGCGACGAGACGATCGAGATCAACTCGTTCCTGTAGGCCGCGCGTCGGTCTCCTCGTGGGCCGGTCATGGACATCCCTGACCGGCCCAAGGACGATGCCTTCGAATCCCGGGATTAACTGGGTCCCCGCCACCGGCGTCCAACTCCGCAGGGCAGGCGTCCAGTTCCTTGTGGCCGTCGGCAGTACATCCCGATCCCTGCCCTCAACGGCCTGACCTGGCCATTGAATTGGCGATACCGCCCGACGGGTGCCGACCACCTCGTACACGCGCTCCTGCTGCGCACCGTTCTTCACTCTGAGGGGTGAAGAACATCAACTTCCGCCTGGGAAAAGGTGGTTTCGGCTTGCGTTCGTCGCTCTGCGTACCCGTAGAGTCACGCCCAACAGCGAAATGCCCCCGCGGTGCGCCAACACCCGGGGGCTTGGCACCAGGTCCGATGCGTAAGGACACCCGATGCGTTCTCATCGTACGGCGCGTGCGCGCGTCATTGCAGGCTTCTTGGCCGCCCTTCTCCGTGACCGCCGCATCTCCCGGTGCCTGGTGAGCGTACTGACGTACCTATTGGCCCTCCCCGGAGGCGCCCGCGTCGCCCTGCGCGCGTACTCCGCGCAGTGCCCGGAGAGGCGGGCGCGTATGGCCGCCGCCCTTCGTGAGCTGGAGGAACGGCGGGATGCGCGGCGGGTGGCGCGCGGGGGCGGGGGCGCGGGTCAACTCCCCGTTGTTCACGAGGTGTTCGACGTCCCGTGCGAAGTCGGGCCACCAACGGGTGAAACCGAAAAAGTCCGGGATCAGCAGGTGCGGAGGAGCAGGCAGACCGCGCTCGCCGCGCAACTGCTCATCTCCCTCGGGCGGATCGATTCCCGGCTCATCCTCGACGCCACCGAGGCACTGCGGCTCGCGCCGCTCGTCGAGGCGTGGTGGGCGCGGGGGGTCAGCAGTGCTCAAGTGCGGGCGGCGCTCGTGTACGGCTGGCCGCCGCAGCCGGTGCGCTCGGCGGGTGCGCTTGTGGAGAGACGTTTGCGGCGTGGGCGTCCGGTGCCGGCGTAGGCACATACAGACTCCCGGCCGTGCATTCGTAGAGCCGGGCGATCCAACCGAAAGGAACGAAATGACCGCACTACTTGAGCGGGCCGATACGGTATACCGCAGGTATACTGCCGTCATGGCTGACACCACCGTCAAGGTCGACCCCGCTGTCCGTGACCGCCTCATGGTGCTCGCTCGCGAGCGCGGGATGACCATGCGCGATCTGATCGCCGAGCTGGCGGGGGCCACCCCCACCAAGGAGGAGCTGCGCAAGCGGTACGAGGAGACGAAGGCGTACTGCGAGACGCATTTCGGCGTGACGTTCACTGACGAGGATCACGACCGGGTCGAGAAGGTCTGGCAGGACCTTGAGGCCGGCCGACCGGTGGAGAGCCTGTGAGCGCGATGGCGGCGGGTTCGACGGGCGTCGTCTTCGACGAGTCGGCCCTGCTGGCGCTGGGTTCGGGGAACTCGCTCGCCTCGCACTTCGTGGCGAACACCGAGCACGGGCCCACGCGTCACGTCTACGTTCCCGCGCTCTGCCTGGCCGCCGCCGACGGTATGCGCAAGGGGCTCGCCGAGCACGTCGGCGCCCTGCCCGCCGTCGAGATCGTCGAGTTGGACTTCCCGGGTGCGTGCAGTGTGGGTTCGCTGCTGCGTGACGGGGTGGAATGGCGCCTCGGTCAGGCCGTTCATCTGTCCAGGCCGACGCCCGACTGGCCGGACGGCCGCCACGTGGTGACCGTCGACCCGGACCTGTACGCGGACATGCCTCTCGTCCGCACGATCAGGTTGCCGCGTCAGCGCTGATGTCCACCGGCCGGGGTCGGTACGAACAACTGCCGCCCCGGCCGATTCGCCCCAGTCATCCGGAATACTCCATATGGGCATATTCTGAGGCTGGGGCCCATCAGAAGAAGGTGAGTGCGATGCGCGTTCTGTTCAGGGCACAACTCGACACGGAGAGGTCGAACGAGGCCATCCGGAACGGCACCTTGGCGAAGCTGATCCAGTCCTCCATGGAGCAGGTCAAGCCGGAGGCGGCCTATTTCACCGCTGACCACGGTCACCGCACCTGCTTCCTCGTCTTCGACATGCAGGACAGCTCGCAGATGCCGTCGATCGCCGAGCCGTTCTTCCTGGAGCTCGGTGCCGACGTCTCGTACACGCCGGTCATGAACCCCGAGGATCTGCAGAAGGGGCTTTCCGCGCTGGGGCGCTGACGCCGGCCTCAGCTGAAGATGATCATCGAGCCCTGCGCCAGACTCCGCGTCGCCGCCGCGTGCAGGCCGAGCCAGACATGGCGCTCGCGGGCGAAGGGGCTGGGGTCGTAGGGGGCGGGGACCGCGGGTTCCTCCAGCTCGGTGGGGGCCAGTGGGGGCTGAGGCGGTGCCGGCGGGTTGGCCGGGTCGATGCCGATCACCGGCGCTACGAATTCCAGCTCGCGGAGAAGGGTCTGCGAGGAGCCCAACGGGCCCCCTCCCGCGAGGAGTTCGTCGTTCGCCAGAGGGTGCGGGAAGTCCACGGGGACGTATGCGCCCGCATGGTCGTAGTGCCAGACCAGGTGGGACTGCTGGGCCGTCGTCTCGAACATCTCCAGGAGCTGTTCGTAGTCGCCGCCGAGTGCGTCGACCGGCGTCACCGGCAGGCCGCAGACCTGGAGCAGGTACGCGCGGCGCAGGAAGTGCAGCGCGTCGTAGTCGAAGCCGGCCACCGGGGCGACCTCGCCGGACAGGCCCGGCATGTACTGGTACACCGGCACCGGTGGCAGCCCGGCCTCGGCCAGCACCTTGTTGTATTGCGCGAGTTCCTCGGCGAACGGGTTGTCGGGCGTGTGGCACAACACGTCGACGAGCGGTACCAGCCACAGGTCACAGGCCAAAAGAGGTCTCCTCGTAACGACTCGTAACGACTAGAAACGGCTAGAAGCGACTAGAAACTGAGCGACTGGCGAGTTCTGAAACGACTAGGACAGTAGTGGGTGTCGTGCCCATCAGCTCCCCGCGTGCAGATCCCATACCCACACCCCGCCGGTCCATTTACCAGGGCTGCCCACCAGCTTCTCCACCGTCTCGCGCAGCTTGTCGTCGTTCTGCTGCGGCGCCAGCACCAGCACGCCCGCCTTCCAGAAGGCGAAGTCGTGCCGGGCCAGCGTCCGCCAGTTCGCACCGATCTCCGGGATCTTGCCCGAGTAGCGCACGTCCCGCAGGAGGTTGGAGGTGTCGCGGGGGGAGGCGCCGTAGATGCCGATGCGCTCCTCGCCGTAGGGGCCGTTGAAGT
Organism: Streptomyces sp. 4N124; assembly: GCF_052245395.1. NCBI lineage: Bacteria > Bacillati > Actinomycetota > Actinomycetes > Kitasatosporales > Streptomycetaceae > Streptomyces > Streptomyces sp. 4N124. The sequence continues at coordinate 46,631 of NZ_JBQQBS010000053.1, read as the reverse complement.
AGCCGCCGGGGAGCTTGAAGCCCATGTCGGCCTCCGTCTGCCAGTGCAGGGCCTCCGCGTTGCCGGGATCGGGCAGTGGGACCGGGACGAGCGACTCGCCCTTTCCGAGGTACGACTTCCAGCTTCCGTCCGCGATGAACGCGGGCACCTCCGCGCGGTCCACCGCCTTCAGCGGGGCGGGGACGAGGGGGAGCAGGGCGAGGCAGACGCCGAGGAAGCCGGCGAACTGCGCGCTCACGGCGCGGGCGGCGGCCAGCCTGTCCACCGCCAGCGCCACCAGCATGCCCAGCGCCGGCGCGCACACCATCGCCACGCGGCTCTCGATGACCGACTCGAACAGCGGCTTCTCGGCGAGCAGCGCCCAGGGGCCGGGCAAAACCACGTCCGTCAGCGGGATACGGAACTCCGGGCCCAGCGAGAGGAAGGCCGCCGCGACCGCCGTGAACGCCAGCGCCTTGACCAGGGCGTGTTCCCACAGTCGTACGACGATCGCGAAGGCGAGGGCGACGAGCGGCCAGCCGTAGAAGGCGTTCTGCTCGGTCGGGTTGAGGGAGAGGGCGTTCGCCGTGTCCGCGTCGCCCGCGATGAGCGAGCGTTCCGCGAAGGAGAGCAGGGCCAGCGGGCTGTTGCCCGCGTTGTCGCCGTGCAGGACGCTGTGGTAGCTCTGCGGGCCGAAGAACTGCCAGGCCAGGGCGTAGATGACCAGGGGGAGACAGGTCGCGGCGCCGATCAGCAGGCCCTTGCCGAGCGGGCGCCAGGACGCCTTCGCCACATCCCGTCGTACGACTCCGTACGCGGCGGCGAACAGCAGCATCCCCATCGCCGCCAGGAGGAGGGGCTCCTCACCGAGGTAGATCTGGTACGCCGCCATCAGGCCCAGCACGATCCCGTCCCGTGCGACCCGGGTGCCGGAGCAGAGCCTCAGCGCGCGGTCGATGATCAGCGGGATCATGAACAGGATGATGAAGTTCGGGTGCGCGTTGGCGTGGCTGACCATCGGCGGGGCGAAGGCCGCCAGGGACGCCCCGACGAAGGCCGCGGCGCGCTGCCGTACGACCCGTTTCACGATCAGCCAGTACCAGGCGGCGGCGGTGGCCGCGAGGCCCAGCGTCATCACGACGCTCAGGGAGATCGCCGGGCCCGCGAGCAGGGTCAGCGGTGCGAAGGGGACGGACAGGCCGAGCATGACCGTGTTGGCCATGAGGTTCACGCCGTCGGGGAAGCCCTGGAGGTCGGTGAAGAGGGGGTTGCGGAGGTGGGCGACGTTGTCGGCCGTCACCGCGAAGAACCACTCCCACTGGTTCTGGTCCCGCAGGGAGTCCGGCAGATAGCGGCCGCTCGGGTCGATCAGCCGGCCCGAGTAGAGGGCCACTGACATGAGGAGGAAGAGGGCGACGGCGAGGAGGTCGGCCGGGCGGAGCGCGCGGGCCTTGAGTCGGGCGAGTTCGGCGAGGACGCGGCCGTAGTCGAGGGGGCCGACCTTCGAGCCGCTCTGGTGCGACCAGCGGACCGGCACCTCGGCGAGCGGCCAGTCGGCGCGGCGGAAGTGCTGGAGGACCTCGACGTCGATGCCCCAGCCGTCGAGGCGGGAGTCGGCGAAGGCCTCGCGGGCGCGGTCGCCGTCGAAGAGCTTGAAGCCGCACTGGGTGTCACGGATGCCGGGGACGGCGGTCCTGCGTATGAGTACGTTGCCCGCGCGGCCGAGCAGTTCGCGCACCGGGTGCTGGCGGTCGCCGATCGTCGCGCCGGGGACGGAGCGGGAGCCGATCGCGGCGGCGTAGCCCTCGCTGAGCGCCTTGTCGAGCCGCTCCAACTCCTCGATGGGCGCTGCCAGATCGGCGTCGGTGACCAGCACCCGGCGGCCACGGGTGGCGGCGACGCCGAGGCGGAGGGCGGCGCCCTTGCCGCGGTTGCGGTCGCCGGTGACGAGGCGGATGCGGGCGTCGTCCCCGTCGGTCCCCTGGGCGGCGCGCTCGGTTCGCTCGGTGACGAGGTCCCGGGTGCCGTCTGTGGAGCCGTCGTCGGCGACGACTATCTCCCAGTCGCCCCAGCGGCCCTCGTCCTCGCCGAGATAGTCGGCGATGGCGTCGAGGGTGGGGCCGAGACGTCGTTCTTCGTTGTAGGCGGGGATGACCACGGAGAGGTCCACGGCCGTCTCAGGGCCCTTCATCCGGCGGCCAGTCGTTCGATGAGTGCTAGGGAGTCCGTGTTGTACGAGGCGACGATCGCGCGTGCCTCCGTCGTGTCGCGTCGGGCCAGTGCGTCGACCAGCTCAGTGTGGCAGGACCAGAGGTGGCCGCGCAGGTCGGTCACCCGGCGCAGGTGCTGGACCGCGCAGACCCAGGACTGGACGCGCAGCCGGTGCAGGAAGTCGGCGAGGTAGGGGTTGCCGAAGAGGTTGCCGAGTTCCTTCCAGAAGCGCAGGTCGTAGCCGATCAGGACCGTGAGGTCGCCCGCGGCTGCCGCGCGCTGTGCCTCCTCGCCGCGTCGGCGCACTCCGGCGAGGCCGGCGGCGAAACGGGCGTCCGCGGGGTTCTGGTAGCCCCGGTGATTGCTGTCCAGTGCCTGGAACATGCCACCGATGACCAGGCTGCGGGCCTCAAGGATGCGGCGGTAGTCCGCTACGGAGTACTCGTGGACGTGGAAGCCGCGGTGCTGGTCGGCGTCGAGGAGGCCCTGCGCGGAGAGATCGACCAGTGCCTCGCGTACGGGGGTGGCGGAGACGCCGTACTGCTCGGCGATCTCCTTCACCGTGAACTCCTGACCCGGCTGCAGCCGTCCCGCCAGCACCTCGTCGCGAAGCGCTTCGGCGATCTGCTGCCGCAGGGTGCTGCGGGTCACGGCGCCGTTGCCGCTGGTGCCGGGCATGGTCGGGGCGTCTCCCTACGTCGCGATGGGGTGGCGTGCTCGCATATGTCTACGAGCACGCCACCTTACGCGTTCGCGTTGCAGGGGTCGCCGTCCTGGCGGGGGGAGCGGGAGGGCGGTTGTCCTCGCCCCCGCCGCCCCCGCAAGCTGCGGGCATACGTGCCGCCTGGGGCGGCACGGGTGGGCGCTGGGGGTCCCCCTCTGGGGGAGGCACCCCGTCAGCGCCGGGCTGCGCGACCCGCCCCCCGGCAGCTACTCCGCGAACTCGTCAGCCACGCTCAGCGCAGCGTCCAGCGCCGTCAGTCCCTCCTTCAGTTCCGCCTCGCTGACGTTGCACGGCGGTACGACATGCGTCCGGTTCATGTTCACAAACGGCCAGATACCGTTCGCCTTCGCGGCGGAGCCGAACGCGGTCATCGGGGCGTTCGCTTCGCCGGACGCGTTGTACGGCACCAGCGGCTCGCGGGTCTCCTTGTTCTTCACGAGTTCCAGCGCCCAGAACATGCCGACGCCGCGCACCTCGCCCACGCAGGCGTGCCGCTCGGCCAGCTCTCGCAGCGCCGGTTCGACGACGGACGTACCGAGCTTCGCCGCGTTCTCGACGACGCCCTCCTCGGCCATCACGTTGATCGTCGCGACGGCGGCGGCGCAGGCCAGGGGATGCCCGGAGTAGGTCAGCCCACCCGGATAGGCCCGCTTCCCGAAGGTCTCGGCGATCGCGCCCGAGATCGCGACCCCGCCCAGCGGCACATACCCGGAGTTCACGCCCTTCGCGAAGGTCATCAGGTCCGGCGTCACATCGAACAGGTCCGCCGCGAACCACTCGCCCGTCCGCCCGAACCCGGCCATGACCTCGTCCAGCACGAAGACGATCCCGTACTTGTCGCAGATCTCACGGACGCCCGCCAGATAGCCCGGCGGCGGCACCATGATCCCCGCAGTCCCCGGAATCGTCTCCAGGATGATCGCGGCGACGGTCGACGGCCCCTCGAAGGCGATCGTCGTCTCCAGGTGTTCGAGAGCCCGCTCGCACTCCTGCTCCTCCGTCTCCGCGTAGAAGCGGGAGCGGTAGAGGAAGGGTGCCCAGAAGTGCACCACGCCGGCGGAACCGCTGTCCGATGCCCACCTGCGCGGATCACCCGTGAGGTTCACCGCCTGCTGCGTACCACCGTGGTAGGAGCGGTACGCCGACAGCACCTTCGGCCGGCCCGTGTGAAGCCGCGCCATCCGTATCGCGTGCTCGACCGCGTCCGCGCCGCCGTTGGTGAAGAAGATCTTGTCCAGGTCACCCGGCGTCCGCTCGGCGATCAGCCGTGCCGCCTCCGACCGCGCCTCGACGGCGAACGCGGGCGCGAAGGTCGTCATCCTCGCGGCCTGCTCCTGGATCGCGGCGACGACCTTCGGGTGCTGGTAGCCGATGTTCGTGTAGACGAGCCCGCTGGTGAAGTCGAGGTAGCGATTGCCGTCGTAGTCCCAGAAGTACGACCCCTCCGCGCCGGCGACGGCGAGCGGGTCGATGAGCTCCTGCGCGGACCAGGAGTGGAACACATGCGCACGGTCCGCGGCCTTCACGGCGGCGCCGACCTCGGGATCTGGCTGAGGGGTCATGCGGGCGAGCGTAAATGTCCGCGATGCGGAAGCGGTATCGGCGTCCTGTCTGTGGGATGACGCTTTCCGCGACAGGTTGTCGACAGCGAGCGATCCCACTTGAAAGTCATTGACAGTATGCTGCGTAAGTGACAGCATACTGTCATCAGTTCAAAGGGTCCAGGAGGAACCATGAGCCACCAGCCCGTACACCTCGCCGTCTACAACTCCCTCGCCGACTGGGAGCCCGGACACGCGACCGCCTTTCTCGCCCGCGCCGGGTACCCGATCCGCACCGTCGGTCCCACCCTCGACCCCGTCACCAGCATCGGCGGGCTCCGTATCCAGCCCGACCTCGCCCTGGACGACGTACGCCCCGAAGACAGCTCGCTACTGATCCTGCCGGGCGCCGATCTGTGGGACACGAGCGACGATCTCGCGCCGTTCGCGCGCAAGGCGCGGGAGTTCCTCGACGCCGGCGTCCCCGTCGCCGCGATCTGCGGAGGCACCGCTGGACTCGCTCGTGAGGGACTGCTCGACGACCGCGACCACACCAGCGCCGTCTCCTTCTATCTCGCGGCCACCGGATACAAGGGCGGTGACCGGTACGTCGACGCGGACGCCGTGACCGACGGCAACCTCGTCACGGCCGGTCCCACCGAGCCCGTCGCCTTCGCGCGGGAGATCTTCCGGCTGCTCGGGGTGTACGAGGGTGAGGTGCTCGACGCCTGGTACCGGCTGTTCCACGACTCGGACGCGGAGGCGTACGCCGTCCTTCAGGGGGCGGCCGAGTGAGCAGGGAGCGTCAGGATCTGCTCAGCCGCAGCGCCCTCGGCGTCTTCCGGCTGAACGGTCAATTCCTCGCCGTGGCGGAGGAGTTGGCGCGGCCGGCCGGGCTCACCGCCGCCTGGTGGCAGGTGCTCGGCGCGGTGCTGCGGGAGCCGTTGCCGGTGTCCGGGATCGCGCGGGAGATGGGCATCACTCGGCAGAGCGTGCAGCGGATCGCCGATCTGCTGGTGGAGCGAGGGCTCGCCGAGTACCGGCCCAACCCCGCCCACCGCCGCGCCAAGCTCCTCGCACCGACCGAGGACGGGCTCGCGGCGGTCCGCCGGATCGACCCCGGGCACGCCGTCTTCGCCGACCGCCTCGCGGAGGCCTTCGGGGAGGACGAACTCATGGACGCCGTACGAACCCTGGAACGGCTGTCGAAGGTCCTGGAGCAAGTGGGACTCCCTGTTACGGAACCGTAGACACCGCCCCGCTCACCTCGCCGTATCTCCGCCGTATCCTCGATCCATTGCACAGCGTGTATCGGGGGAGGGCGGCGCGGCGATGGAGAAACTGGGGGCCGGGGATCCACCGCGGATCGGGGCGTATCGGCTGCTGGCGCGGCTGGGTGCGGGCGGGATGGGGCAGGTGTATGTGGCCCGGTCCGACCGGGGGCGGACCGTCGCGGTCAAGCTGGTGCGGGAGGAGCTGGCCGCGCAGGAGGAGTTCCGGGCGCGGTTCCGGCAGGAGGTGCAGGCCGCGCGGCAGGTCGGTGGGGACTGGACCGCGCCGGTGCTGGACGCGGACACCGAGGCCGCCGTTCCCTGGGTGGCCACCGGGTATGTCGCCGGGCCCAGCCTGCAGCAGGTCGTCGGCCGTGATCATGGGGCGTTGCCCGAGCGGTCCGTGCGCATCCTCGCGGCCGGGCTCGCGTATGCGCTGAAGGACATTCACGCGGCCGGGAGCATCCACCGGGATCTGAAGCCGTCCAATGTGCTGGTCACCATCGACGGGCCTCGGGTCATCGACTTCGGGATCGCCCGTGCCCTGGAGACCGTGACCGACGGCGGGCTCACCCGTACCGGCGCGCTCGTCGGCTCGCCCGGCTTCATGGCGCCCGAGCAGGTGCGCGGCGACCGGATCACCCCGGCCTGCGACGTCTTCTGCCTGGGCTCCGTCCTCGCCTATGCCGCCACCGGCAACCTCCCTTTCGGCGCCGCCAACAGCGGGGTCCACGCCCTGATGTTCCGCATCGCCCAGGAGGAACCCGACCTGGAGGGCGTACCGGAGGGGATCGCCGACCTCGTACAGCACTGTCTGCGCAAGGACCCGGCGGCGCGGCCGACGCTCGACGAGATCCTGGAGCGTACGGGCGCCGACGCGACCGTCTCGGACGGGCGGTCGCGGGATCCGTGGCTGCCCGGCGCGCTGGTGGCCCAACTCGGGCGGCACGCCGTGCAGTTGCTGGAGACGGAAGACCCTGAGGACGCAGCGGCCGTTGAGGCGTCCCCCGAGCATGCGCCGGCCGCGGACGACGACGCTCCTACGGCCGTACAGGCGCCGCCTCCGCCCGGACAGCCGGGTGGCAGTGCCCCCTTGAACCATCTGCCCACCATGGTCTCGGGCCAGGGCCCCCAGGCCCCGCCGCCCGCCCCGGCGCCGCACCCGGCGTACGGCTATCCCCAGCAGCACCCGCAGCCCGCGGGGTACGGGTACCCGCAGCAGCCGGGGGCCGGGGCGCCGCCGTACGGCCAGCAGTACAACCCGTACGGCAGCCTCGGTGCGACCCCGCCGTACGGGCCCGGCGCTCCCCAGGAACCGCCGCGCCAAAGCGGCCGTTCCACGGTGCTGCTCGTCGTGATCGCGCTGGTCGTGGCACTCGCCGCCGGTGGTTCGGTGTACGCGCTCATGAACGGTTCGGGGGACGAGAAGAACGAGGGCAAGGGCGACGGCACGTCCACCGCGTCGCCGAGCGCGAGCGCCTCCGCCACATCCGGGCCGACGACGGCGCCGGAGTCCTCCCCGGCCACCTCGGCGCCCGCCGACGGTGCGATTCCGACGGGGTTCCTGGGGACGTGGAACGCGACCATCGACAACGACGCCGGGAGCCACACCCGTCGACTCACCCTCCAGCAGGGCGAGGTGGGTGACACAGTGCTGTCGCTCGCGGCCGACGGCCCGGACTATCACTGTGTGTTCCAGGCTCAGCTGGCCGAAGAACCGGGCGCGGACGGCCCGTTGAAGATCGGCCCGTCCACCGTCACCGTCGGTGAGCCGGCCTCCTCCTGCACCCCGGGCGCCGCCACCGAGCTGACCCTGCTGCCGGACGGCCGGCTGGAGCGGGTGAACGCGAGCAGCGGGGAGAAGCTGGCCTATACGCGAGAGTGACCAAGTCCCCCTGTGTGCACGCCCGTTGAAGACACGCGCGTGAAGACCCGCGCGGCAGTTGAATCTCAAGCGAACTTCTGCGGACGGAAACGGAATATCACAGCCCGCGACCGTACAGTGACCGGACACTAACGGGTTCTGGGAGTTGCGGGGGCACCCAGTGGAGTGGCTGAGCGCAGAGAATGTCGTCGCCGTCGCGACGGCGTGCATCGGTATCGCGGCCTCGATCGCCATGGTGTGGTACGAGCGCCACATACCGCGGCGTAAGCGGATCGGTTACCGCGTCCAGATGGACAACCCGATAGGGGACGACGTCCAGTCGGGCCGCCCGAACGTCCGGCTCGGTTCGTTCGACGCGCCCAACATGGCCAACGGGACGCTCGTCCTGCTGCGCATCGAGAACGACGGCTCGGAGAGCATCGGCCTCGACGACTACACGAGCCGTGAACTCAACGGCCTGACCGTGGAGTTCACCGACCGGACCATCCACGGTGTGTCGGTCACCCAGCCGCAAGGCACCGACCATCTGATGAGCCACTTCACCCCGCACTCGGGCTTCGGCTACGACGACGACGGCAACAAGCTGCGCCTCCCGCGCGTCCCGCTCAACCGCGGGGAGTACTTCAAGCTGCTGGTGCTGCTGTCCGGCGGTGACGTGGGCCGCGACATCAAGCTCGTCGGCGGCATCCGGGACGGTGTGGTGCGTCCCAACCGCGGGGCGCTGCCGGACGACAAGCCGCCGCTGTTCAGCCGGGCGGCCCGGGTGATCACCATCATGCTTACCGTTTCGGTCGTCACCCTCGCGAGCATCGTCCTCGCCCGCGACGACAACCCGCAGCCGCCCCTCGGCTGCGAGCAGGGCAAGCTGACCATCACCGGATCGACCGCCTTCGCGCTGGTGGCGCGGGACCTGGCGGAGCAGTACGAGAAGGACTGCGACGGCTCCGACATCACCGTGGAGGCACGCGGCAGTACGGCCGGCGTCGGTGAACTCGCCGCACTGAAGGACGAGTCGGCGAAGACCCGGGCATCCATGATCGCGTTCTCGGACGGCCGCAACAAGAGTGCCGGCGCGGCACTGCAGGCCGAGCCCGTCGCCCTGTCGGTCTTCACACTGGTCGCCAACAAGGGGCTCGACCTCCCGGAGGGCCTGACCTTGAGGCAGGTACGGCGCATCTACACGGGTGAGATCGGGTACTGGGACGAGGTCGCCCCGTCGCTGCCGCACTGGCGCATCGTCCTGGTCAGCCGGGACGCCGACTCCGGTACGCGGCAGGTCTTCCAGGACCGGGTGCTCGACGGACAGTGGGAGGGCGTGCCCAGCACGTCCCTGGACTGCGATCTCCGGAACGGCACCTCCGCCCCGGTGCGCTGCGAACTGGACTCCACGGAGGACGTGCTGAAGAAGGTCGCCGCCACCCAGGGCGCCATCGGCTACAGCGAAATCGAGCAGGCCATCGACGAGAAGAACGTGAATCGCCTGGCCCTCGGCGGCGACACCGCCTCCCTCGATGCCATCGAGGGCGACGGCAGCCCTTACCCGTATCGCGGCGTCGAGTACGCCTACACCTATGGGGCCTCGCCCGCCGGCTCCCTCGCGGGCAGCTTCCTCGACTACATCCGGAACAACGGCCAGAACGTGATCCGCAGCCACGGCCACCTGCCGTGCTCGACGACGGCGGGGGAGCGGCTCTGCAAGGACGGCTGACGCTCCCTCGACTCGGAGCACTTCAGACCCTCTTGCGCGCCGCTTGACGCGTCTACAACCATGGGTGGAGGTTCGTTCGCACCGGCCACGGGAGACGAGATGCGCCCCAGCCCCTCCAGAAGAACGGTCCTCACCGCTACGGCGGCGAGCGCGGCGGTGGTGGGGTGTGGGGGCGGGGCGGATGCGGCTGCCGGTGATCCGGTGGCTGGTGATCCGGTGGCTGGTGATCCGTCGGCTGGTGATCCGTCGGCTGGTGGCGGCCCGGCGACGGCCCAGCGGCCGAGCCGTGAACTACGTGCGCTTTTAAGGGAGTTGTCCTCGTCCCGAATCGAGGCGACCGTCCGCAAACTGGCCTCCTTCGGCACTCGCCACACCCTCTCCACCCAGGACGACCCGGAACGCGGCATAGGCGCGGCCCGGGACTGGATCGCGGCGGAGCTGCGCAAGTACGCCGAGACGTCGGGCGGCCGTATGACGGTGGAGCTCCAGTCGTACGTCCAGGAACCGGCGCCCCGCATCCCGGTCGCGACCCGCATCACGAACGTGGTGGCGACGCTGCGCGGCTCGGTGACGCCGGAGCGCGTGTACGTCGTCTCGGGCCACTACGACTCCCGTGTCACGGACGTCATGGACGCCACCTCGGACTCGCCGGGCGCGGACGACGACGCGTCGGGCGTGGCGGTGGCGATGGAACTGGCCCGGGTGATGGCGACGCGCAGGCCCGCCGCGACGATCGTGTTCGCCGCGGTGGCGGGGGAGGAGCAGGGGCTGTACGGAGCGGCGCACATGGCGCAGCAGTACCGGGCGGCCGGGACGGATGTGCAGGGCATGTTCACCAATGACATCGTCGGCAGCCCGAAGGCGGACGACGGCACGGTGGACCCGTACACCATCCGCCTCTTCGCGGAGGGCGTGCCGTCCTCGGAGACGCCGGAGCAGGCGGCGACACGGCGCTCGGTGGGCGGCGAGAACGACTCCGCGACCCGTCAGCTGGCCCGTTTCGTCCGGGACGTGGCTCAGAACGACGCGACGGGCATGCGCGTCCGTGTCATCTACCGCCGGGACCGCTACCGCCGTGGCGGCGACCACATCCCCTTCCTCGAACGCGCCTATCCCGCAGCCCGCTTCACCGAACCGACCGAGGACTACGCCCATCAGCACCAGGACGTTCGCATCGACGAAACGGGCAAGCAGTACGGCGACCTGCCCGAGTTCTGCGACTTCCCGTTCATCACGAGGGTGGCGAAGGTGAACGCCGCGACTCTGTGGACGTTGGCCCAAGCTCCCGGCACGCCCCGGGACGCCAAGATCATCACCGCCACCCTGACCAACTCGACCGAGCTGGTGTGGACGAGGGGCACGGAACCCGACCTCACCGGCTACGAGGTCGTCTGGCGCGAGACGACGTCCCCGGAGTGGACCCACGTGATCCCGGTGGGCGACGTGACGACCTACGAGGTCGACCTGTCGAAGGACAACGTGTTCTTCGGGGTGAGAGCGGTGAACAGGGCGGGGCTCAGGAGCCCGGTCGCGTTCCCGAACCCGCAGGCCTAGCCGCTGAGCTGCGGGCATTCGTGCCGCGAGGGCGGCGCCCACCCAGCAGTCGGCAGGTCGGTTCAGCTCAGCTGCGGGCATGCGTGCCGCGAGGGCGGCGCCCAGCCAGCAGTCGGCAGGTCGGTTCAGCTCAGCTGCGGGCATGCGTGCCGCCTGGGGCGGCACGGGTGGGCGCAGGCGGCACCCCGTCAGCGCCGGGCTGCGCGACCCACCCCCGCCCAGCCACAACTCCGGGTCACCTTGGCTCAGGCGGCCGCTGCCGAGGCATGTTCGGCCGGGCGGAGCCCCCCGGCGCCATAGGAAACCGCCCCTGCACCACAGCCCCCTCCCCCCGCGTCCCTCCAGCGACAGCCGACTGAATCCCCATCGGCGCGGACCCCGTCCGGAACTCCACCATCCAGTCCGCCGTCTCCACCCGCACCAACTCCGTCACGTCCTCGGAGAACCTCCGCAGCACCCCCAGACACCGCTCCGCGGCCTCACTCGCCGTCCCCTCCGCCGGCCCCAGCACCTCCCGCACACTCTCCGAGGCCCACTCGAACTGCAGCACCTGAAGCCGCCGCTGCACTGCCTGCGCAGTCGCGACGTCCCTTATCCACCCGGACGTGACTCCGAAGCACCGGTCGACCGCCACACACGCCGCCCCGAGCAGCAGCGCCAGATACCCCCACGCGGCCGCCCCGACCAGCACCCCCGTCAGATCGAGCAACGGCAACGCACCCCCCGCCACCGCCCCCACCGCGGCACCCGCCCGCAGCCCTCGCGCCCCCCGCCGCTTCCACACCCGATCGGCGAGATACCAGGTCGCGGTGTCCAGCGCCCCGCGCTCCACCCACCGGTACAGCTCGTCCAGCCGCTCCGCCGGCTCCGCCCAGTCCCCGAGCGGAAACGTCCGCCCGGCCAGATCGCCCGGCCGCAGCCCGGCGGCGTCCTTGCCGCGCCCGTCCTGAGGCCGACCCTCGGGCTGCATCTCCGGCTGACCCACCCGGCACTCCCTACTGATCACGGTGCGTGACGCCTGCCTGGCGCTCACGTGACACCTGATGCTGACGCGCCGCACCCTTCCTACCGCCCAATGGGTGGCGAAGACCCGGTTTTCGTCTCTTTTCCGCCCGGAAGTGGGCCTTGATCAGGTATAGGACTCACGGCCACCTCACTCGAAAGAGTGCTGGGGCGACGGCTGCGCGGACCACGTAGGCTCGTGCCGAGCGGGAAAAACGAGCGGGAAAAAACCCGTACCCGAAGAGGAGCTGATCGTGATCCCCGGTGGTGGCCAGCCCAATATGCAGCAGCTGCTGCAGCAGGCCCAGAAGATGCAGCAGGACCTGGCGCAGGCGCAGGAGGAACTGGCGCAGACGGAGGTCGACGGCCAGGCCGGCGGCGGCCTGGTGACGGCCACCGTCACCGGCGCCGGTGAGCTGCGCGCCCTCAAGATCGACCCGAAGGCGGTGGACCCCGAAGACACCGAGACGCTCGCCGACCTGATCATCGCGGCCGTCCACGCGGCCAACGAGAACGCGCAGACGCTTCAGCAGCAGAAGCTGGGCCCGCTGGCGCAGGGTCTGGGCGGCGGCAGCGGTATCCCCGGCCTGCCGTTCTGACACCTGTTCTGTGACCGGACCTGCCTTACTGCGGCGGGCATCCGGCAACTACCGTACGAACTGAGAGAACACCAGGAAGGGCGGGCAGTCCGTGTACGAAGGCGTGGTCCAGGACCTCATCGACGAACTGGGGCGGCTCCCCGGCGTCGGTCCCAAGAGCGCGCAGCGGATCGCCTTCCACATCCTCCAGGCCGAACCCACGGATGTACGGCGCCTTGCGCAGGCCCTCATGGAGGTCAAGGCCAAGGTCCGCTTCTGTGCGATCTGCGGGAACGTCGCGCAGGAGGAGAACTGCAACATCTGCCGCGACACCCGCCGCGACCCCGCTGTCATCTGTGTGGTGGAGGAGCCGAAGGATGTCGTCGCGATCGAGCGCACGCGTGAGTTCCGCGGCCGCTACCACGTCCTCGGCGGCGCGATCAGCCCGATCGAGGGTGTCGGTCCGGACGACCTGCGTATACGAGAACTTCTCGCGCGGTTGGCCGACGGGACGGTCACGGAACTGATCCTGGCCACGGACCCGAATCTGGAAGGCGAGGCCACGGCCACGTACCTCGCCCGCATGATCAAGCCCATGGGCCTCAAGGTCACCCGCCTGGCCAGCGGCCTCCCGGTGGGTGGCGACCTGGAATACGCGGACGAGGTGACCCTCGGCCGCGCCTTCGAGGGGAGACGACTCCTAGATGTCTGACGCCACGCTGCACGCGACCACGCAGGACCCGGACGACTTCGCGGTCCAGATCGCGGACCAGGTAGAGAGCTTCCTCGTTGCGGTCACCGAGGTGGCGAAGGGCGACGAGCCGGAATCGGCGATCCCCTTCCTCCTGCTGGAGGTCTCCCAGCTGCTGCTCGCCGGGGGCCGCCTCGGCGCGCACGAGGACCTGGTGCCCGAGGATCGCTACGAGCCCGACCCCGGCCCCGAGCCGGACGTGGACGACCTCCGCGAGAACCTCGCCCGGCTCCTGGAACCGGTCGACGTCTACTCGGAGGTCTTCGACCCGTACGAGCCCCGCAAGGCGCCGGTCCCCGCCCGTATCTCCGACGACCTCACCGACGTCATCACCGACCTCCGCCACGGCATGGCCCACTACCGCGCGGGCCGCACCACCGAGGCCATGTGGTGGTGGCAGTTCTCCTACTTCTCCAACTGGGGCGCCACGGCTTCGGCGACACTGCGGGCGTTGCAGTCCGTCCTGGCGCATGTGCGGTTGAACCAGCCCCTTGAGGAGCTCGACGGCCTCGACACGGACCAGGCCATGGGCGACGACACGCTCGAGTTCGAGGCCGGGAAGGTGATGGCGGAGGAGATCGCGGGCCCGCTGGGGCTGGGCAAGACCCAAGCCAAGGCCAAGTCCAAGGCCAAGGCTGAGTCCAAGTCCAAGTAGCGGGCCTCACCTCACTGCTGGGCGGGATCTGGAGTGAGGTCCGCTCCGATGCGTACGGCGGCGCCGGTGACGCCGATGCCGCTGCCGGGTGCCTCCGGCACCGACACCCAGATCGTGCTCGGCCGCCCCATGTCCACACCCTGGTGGATCGTCAAGGCGGCCGGTACGGCGATGAGTTGCAGCTCCCTGAGATAGCCGCTGAACGCGGCAGCCGCCGCACCGGTGGCGGGGTCCTCGACGACACCGCCCGGCGGGAAGGGATTGCGGGCGTGGAAGACCGTAGGCGACTCCCGCCAGACCAGATCGACGGTCGTCCACTCCTTGCGGCTCATGAGCGCGCTGAGCGCGGACATGTCGTAGTCCAGCTCGGCCAGCCGGCTCCGGGCACCGGCCGCGATCACCGGATGCCAGGCCCCGGCATAGGCCACCCGCGGCGGCAGCGCCGGATCGAGATCCTCGGCCGACCAGCGCAGGGCGTCGAGCAGTTCGGCCAGATCGGCGTCCGACAAGGCTGCCGTACGCGGCTCGACGCTGGTCAGCGAGGCGACGACGGAACCGTCCTCCGCCCGCTCCGCCGTGACAGGCACCGCCCCCGCCTTGGTGCGCAACACCAGGGACCCCGGCCCATGCCGCTCCGCATACGCGACCGCCGTCGCGATCGTCGCATGACCGCAGAACGGCACCTCGGCGAGCGGACTGAAGTACCTCACATCCAGCCCGCCATCGTCGGCCGGCACCACGAACGCCGTCTCCGAATACCCCACTTCAGCCGCCACCGCCAGCATCGTCGCGTCGTCGACCCCGGTGGCGTCGAGGACGACACCCGCGGGGTTGCCTCCGGCCGGGTCGGTGGTGAACGCCGTATAGCGCAAGATCTCCATTCGGCCGACCGTAACGAGACGCGCTACCGAAGGCCACCCCAATACGCCCACAGCCTCTTCGCGACATGGCGGGGCGAGTACGCTGCGCCACGACGTGTATACGGGGATGAGGGGGTGCGTGCCTGGTGGCGGACGAGGCATGGGTGGGGCTGGCCGAGGCGATCGGAGCGATCCGGGCGGAGCTTCAGCAGGCGATGCGGGACGGAGCGGGACAGGAGATCCAGTTCCGGACGGGCGTGGTCGAGGTCGAGTTCTCCGTGGACGTGAAGAAGGACGCGGAGGCACGGGCGAAGGTGCTGGTGCTGCCGTTCGGGGCCGAGGCGAAGGCCGCGCGGTCCAAGGGCACGACGAACCGTGTGACGATCACGCTCCAGCCGGTCGACGCCGAGGGCACGGATCTGCGTATCACGGACGACTCGGGGGAACGCCCCAAGTAACGGGGGATGCGGGGGTGTTGGCCTGTGGATGTGCGGCGGGTCGTCGAGGTGTGGAACCCGGTCGGGAAGAGTTCCGGGACCGGATATCTGGTCGCGGATCGGCTGGTCCTGACGGCTCTTCACAATGTGCTGGGCTGCGGCGGGTTGGAAGTCCGGCAGCTCGGTGCGGAGGAGCCGAAGTGGATCGCCGCCGAGGTGCTGTGGCCGCAGGTTCCGCCCGATCTGGAGCGGGAGCCGCAGGCGGACGGCGCGTTGGTCAGGATCACGGATCCCGGCTGGGTGCCGCCGACGGACTCTGAACCCGTCCGGTGGGGCCGGATCGACGCGCCCGTGGTGCGGGAGGAGCGGCTCGGGTGCGTGGCGGTCGGGTTTCCCCGGTCCGAGGTGCGGGACGGGGGCCGCGACACGAAGGAGATCCGCGGCCACATCGAGACGCTGACCGGGCTCAGGTCCGGGGGACTGATCACGGCGTACGTCGACCAGGTCGCCGTTCCCAGCAAGCCGGACGAGAAGTCGCGGTGGGCGGGGGCGTCGGGGGCGGCGTTGTTCGTGCGCGGGCGGCTGGTCGGGGTCGTGACGACGGATCGGCAGCGGGATTACCGCGGGGATCAGTTGACGGCGGTGTCGGTGGTCGCGCTGGCGGCGCGGCCCGGGTTCGCCACGGCCGTGGGGGAACTGGTCCCGGAGGACGTCGCGGCCGCTGACCGTGGAGGGGCGCCGATTACGGCGTACGACGTCGAAGTGCCGCCGGGCGTGCACAACTTGCCGGAGCTGCCGTCGCCGATCTTCGTCGGCAGGACGGAGGTGATGGCCGAGCTGGAGCGGGCCCTCTCGGCGGAGTCGCAGACGATCACGCAGACGCTGCACGGGCTCGGCGGCGTCGGGAAGACGACGCTGGCCCTGCACTACGCGCATGACCATGCCGGGGCGCACCGGCTGGTGTGGTGGATCCGCTCGGACACACCCGAACTCATCGAGGCGGGCCTGGCCGCGCTCACCGTCCGCCTGCGGGGCGAAGAGGCATCCGGCCTCGCCACCGCTCAGGCTGCCGAGTGGGCGGTGGGGTGGTTGCAGACGCACCCGGGGTGGCTCCTGGTTTTCGACAACGCGGAGAAGCCGGAAGACGTGCATGCCTGGACGGGCCAACTGCGCTCATCCGGACGGCTCTTGATCACCAGTCGGTACAGGCGCGGCTGGATCTGCGACCCGATCGCGCTGTCCGTGCTGGACGACGACGCCTCGCTGGCCCTTCTGTCGAGTCTTGTCGGGGATGGCGACGGGGACGAGGCCCGCGCACTGGCGGACGACCTCGGCCATCTGCCTCTCGCCCTGCAACAGGCGGGCGCCTTCATCGCGCACACCGGGATCACGATCGCCGAATACCAGGCCTTGTGGCGCCAGTATCCGGAGCGCGCCACGGATGCGGCGCCGGGCGGTTCGGACCCCACACGGACGGTCGCACGGATCTGGCGTATCACGCTGGACGCCCTCCAGGAACACGATCCCAGGGCTGTGGACATCCTGCGGATCGCCGCCTGGTACGCCCCGACAGGCATTCCGCGCTCCCTGTTCACGCCGCTGGCCGACGATCCGGTCGACCTTGCCCAACTCCTGGGTCTTCTCGCCGACTACAACATGATCACCCTCGACCGGGCGGGGATCGGCGTCCACCGTCTGGTCCAGCGGGTGGCACGCACGCCATCGGCGGAGGACCCGCATCGTGATCAGGCGTGCATCGGGGAGGCGCGTGACCGCGCGGTTCGGTTGATGCTCGACCAGCTTCCCCGCAGGCCCTTTGCGAACGTTGCGGGCTGGCCCACATGGAGAGTCCTGATCCCACACGTCGAAGCCCTCCTCAGGGCGTGCGATCCGGTGGAGCACACCGCTGACATCGGCCAGGTCCTCACGGGGGCAGGGCAGTTCTTGGAAGAGCAAGGACAACTGAGTCAAGCCACCGGCTATTTCGAGCGCTGCCTGGCAGGGGATACCCGACTCCTCGGCGAGGATCATCCGCGGACGCTGTCGTCGCAGAACAACCTGGCACACGTGTACAAGTCGGCGGGGGATGTGGAGCGGGCGATCCCGATGTACGAGCGGGCGTTGGAGGGCCGTGTGCGGGTGTCGGGGGAGGATCACCCGGACACGCTGATGGCGCGGAACAACCTGGCTGCCGCGTATGACTCGGTGGGGGAGGTGAGGCGGGCGATCCCGTTGTACGAGCGGACGTTGGAGGATCGTGTGCGGGTGCTGGGCGAGGATCATCCGGAGACACTGCGGTCGCGGAACAACCTGGCATACGCGTACGGAGCGGCGGGGGATTTGGGGCGGGCGATCCCGTTGTACGAGCGGGCGTTGGAGGATCGTGTGCGGGTGTTGGGGGAGGACCATCCGGACGCGCTGGTGTCGCGGAACAACCTGGCTGCCGCGTATGACTCGGTGGGGGATTTGGGGCGGGCGATCCCGTTGTACGAGCGGGCGTTGGAGGATCGTGTGCGGGTGCTGGGGGAGGAACACCCGGACACGCTGCGGTCGCGGAACAACCTGGCTTACGCGTACGGAGCGGCGGGGGATTTGGAAGCGGCAATCCAGTTGTACGAGCAGGCCCTGTCCGGTCTCCGCCGGATACTGGGCGAGGACCATCCGACGACGAGCCTCGTCCGCAAGAATCTGTCCATCGCGCGTGACCAAGCGCCCTGACCTACACCCCCTGGACGGCATTTCTCTCCGCCGTTTCCGCGGAAAGGGAGGCGTGACCGTGCGGTGACCCTGCGTAGGTTGCACGGGTCTTGGTCGTCCCCTGTACGTCGGCTGCATGGGCGCTAACCGGCGGAAAGCGAGTCTGGAGTCACTTCCACCGCAGCGAACGCGGAGGGAAGCACAAGGCCCCTGACCCGCACTGGAGTTGCGATGACCCGTAAGACCCGCATACGCGCCGCCGTCGTCACCGCCACCGCTGTCATCGCCGCAGGCACCTTCGCCGCCGGCGCCGCGACGGCCGGGCCCGTGGAGGCCGGCAAGCCCAGCAAGGCGCAGGTCGCCGCGCTGTTCGACACCTGGAACGCCGCGCTGCAGACCGGTGACGCGGAGAAGGTCGCCGACCTGTACGCCAAGGACGCCGTCCTGCTCCCCACCGTCTCCAACAAGATCCGTACCGACCGGGCGGGCATCGTCGACTACTTCGAGCACTTCCTGGCGAACAAGCCGGTCGGCACGAAGATCCAGACGGTCGTCAACGTTCTCGACTCCAACTCCGTCATTGACGCCGGGACTTACCAGTTCGCGCTGACCGACCACGAGACCGGCGAGAAGCGCGTCGTCAAGGCCCGCTACACGTACGAGTACGAGAAGCGGGGCGGCGAGTGGAAGATCGTCAACCACCACTCTTCTGCGATGCCCGAAGGCTGATCTCCACGCTCAGCCCACCATCGGGCGCGTCCTTCAGGGCCACCGTGCCGCCGTCGTCGGTCACCAGTTGTTTGACGACGGCCAGGCCCAGACCCGAACCCGCGCGCCCGGTGAGGCCCTGGCCCCGCCAGAAGCGGTCGAAGGCGCGGGACTTCTCCGCGTCCGACATGCCGGGGCCCTCGTCCGACACGGACAGCACCACCTCGTCGCCCCGCTGCTCCACCCGTACGGTGATCGTGCCGCCGTCCGGTGAGACCTCCAGGGCGTTCGAGAACACGTTGTCCAGGACCTGGTCCAGATGGCCGGGGCTGGACAGGACAAGCAGCCGGTCGTCGGCACTCCCCCCGAGCGTGATGGTGACTCCGCGCTCGTCGGCGGCCGGCCTCCATACCGAGAGGCGTTCCCGGACGATGTCCCACAGGGGCAGCGGTTCGGCCGCCGACACCTTCGCCTCCGCCCGGGCAAGGACCAGCAGGCCGTTCACCAGGCGGCTCATGCGGACGACCTCCGCCGTCGCCTGCTCCACGTCCTCCCGTACGAAGTCGTCGTCCACGCCGTCCGCGATGTTGTCCAGGGAC
Organism: Streptomyces sp. 4N124; assembly: GCF_052245395.1. Taxonomy (NCBI): domain Bacteria; kingdom Bacillati; phylum Actinomycetota; class Actinomycetes; order Kitasatosporales; family Streptomycetaceae; genus Streptomyces; species Streptomyces sp. 4N124. Next base: position 27,471 of record NZ_JBQQBS010000053.1, on the reverse strand, counting down.
AGGCGCAATGCCGTGAGGGGAGTGCGGAGTTGGTGGGAGGCGTCGGCCACGAAGATGCGCTGTGAGGCGATGAGGGTGTCCAGGCGCTCACCGGCCTGGTTGAGGGTGCGCGCCAGCGTCTGCGTTTCCGACGGGCCCGTCACCGTCGACCGCGCCGTCAGGTCGCCGTCACTGAACTTGCTCGCCATCTCGTTGAGCTGGCGCAGGGGGCGGGTGATCCGCCGTGCCGCCGCGGCGCCGATCACGGCGGCCACGACCAGGACGGCGACCGCGAGGCCCGCGCGGAAGCCCCAGATCTGCCACAGTCGGCTGGTCAGGGCGTCGGTCGAGTAGACGATGCGTACGGCGCCGACGACTTCGCCCTTGTTGCGCCCGTCGCCGGGCACCGCGCTCTCCCGGGCGGGAACTGTGATCACCAGCTCCGGGCCCCAGATGAAGGAGGAGCCCCAGTCGGTCGCGGGCTCGCCCGTCTTCAGGACCTTGGCCAGGTCCGCGTCCTGGTCCGGTGTCGGCAGACCCGTCTCGGCGCAGCTCCCGGTCACCTCGACCTCGCCGGGTGTCTGGCCGGCGTACGCCGCGGCCATCTCTCCCAGTGCCGCGCACGACGGGGCGTTTCCGTTGCCGAGCAGCAGGGCCATGGTGTCGGCCTCCCGCCGGACCGAGTCCGCGGTGTCGCCCCGCAGCTGGTCCGTGAGCGTGAAGGCCACCGGCACGGTGAACAGGGCGATGGCGACGGCGGTGAGACCGACGTAACTGCGGATGAGCTGGCGGATCATGGTGCGCTCTTACCGCCGTCCACGATCTCCAGCCGGAAGCCGACACCTCGTACCGCCTCGATCGTGATGGCGCCCGCGAACTTCCGCCGCAGCGCCGCCACATGCACGTCGAGGGTCTTGGTCGGGCCGAACCAGTTCGCGTCCCAGACCGCTTCCATGATCTGTTCGCGCGACATCAGCGCGCCGGGCTCCTCGGTGAGGAAGGCCAGCAGGTCGTACTCCTTGGGGGCGAGGGGCACCTCCTCGCCGTCCAGCCGGACGCGGGCGGCCTTGCGGTCGATCGTCAGGCGCGGGCCGTAGCGGTCGGGGCCGGACTCCGCGGCCGTACGGGGCTGGAAGCGCCGCATGACCGCCCGTATCCGGGCGATGACCTCCCGTACCCCGAACGGCTTGGACACATAGTCGTCGGCGCCCAGCTCCAGGCCGACCACGCGGTCCGTCTCGTCGCTGCGTGCGCTGATCACGATGATCGGCACATCGCCGCGCTCGCGCAGCGCCTTGCAGACGTCGAGGCCGTCGGTGTCGGGCAGACCGAGATCGAGGAGGACGACGTCGTACGGCCCCTCGTACGCGAGCGCCGCGCCGCCCGTGGTCACCCACTCCACCTCGAAGCCGTAGCGGGTCAGGCCGCGCCGGAGGGACTCCGCCACCGGCTCATCGTCTTCCACCAGAAGTACCTGCACAAGCGGAACCTTAGTGCTTGAAAATTGATGCACCGAGGCCGCTTGTGACCCGTGGCACTTTTCCGCGTGCCCTCGCCGTATGCCGGGCATGTGCAGTCCGAGAACGAGCGGCCGGAGATCTCACCATGCGGTATTCCGGAGGGGAAATTCGGACGCTCGGTAAACTGAGCCGACACACACGGACTGAGCGAGGAGCGCACGTGGGCCTTGTCGTGCAGAAGTACGGAGGCTCCTCCGTAGCCGATGCCGAGGGCATCAAGCGCGTCGCCAAGCGGATCGTGGAAGCGAAGAAGAACGGCCACCAGGTGGTCGTCGTCGTTTCCGCGATGGGCGACACGACGGACGAGCTGATCGATCTCGCCGGAGAGGTATCCCCGATGCCTGCCGGGCGTGAATTCGACATGCTGCTGACCGCCGGAGAGCGGATCTCCATGGCACTGCTGGCCATGGCGATCAAAAACCTGGGGCACGAGGCCCAGTCGTTCACCGGCAGCCAGGCAGGCGTCATCACCGACTCGGTCCACAACAAAGCCCGGATCATCGACGTCACGCCCGGCCGGATCCGGACCGCGCTGGACGAGGGCAACATCGCCATCGTGGCCGGGTTCCAGGGTGTCTCCCAGGACAAGAAGGACATCACCACGCTGGGGCGCGGTGGGTCCGACACGACGGCCGTCGCCCTCGCCGCCGCCCTCGACGCCGAGGTGTGCGAGATCTACACCGACGTCGACGGCGTGTTCACCGCCGACCCGCGCGTGGTGAAGAAGGCGAAGAAGATCGACTGGATCTCCTTCGAGGACATGCTGGAGCTGGCCGCGTCCGGCTCGAAGGTGCTGCTCCACCGCTGTGTGGAGTACGCCCGCCGCTACAACATCCCGATCCATGTCCGGTCCAGCTTCAGCGGACTGCAGGGCACATGGGTCAGCAGCGAGCCGATTGAGCAAGGGGACAACAAGGTGGAGCAGGCCATCATCTCCGGTGTCGCGCACGACACCTCCGAGGCCAAGATCACGGTTGTCGGCGTGCCCGACAAGCCGGGCGAGGCCGCCGCGATCTTCCGCACGATCTCCGACGCCGAGATCAACATCGACATGATCGTGCAGAACGTGTCCGCCGCCTCAACCGGCCTGACGGACATCTCGTTCACGCTCCCCAAGACCGACGGCCGCAAGGCCATCGACGCCCTGGAGAAGAACAAGCACGGCATCGGCTACGAATCGCTGCGCTACGACGACCAGATCGGCAAGATCTCGCTCGTCGGCGCCGGCATGAAGACCAACCCGGGCGTCACGGCCGACTTCTTCACCGCCCTGTCCGACGCCGGTGTGAACATCGAGCTGATCTCGACCTCCGAGATCCGTATCTCCGTGGTCACCCGCGCCGACGAAGTCAAGGAGGCCGTGACCGCCGTGCACACCGCCTTCGGGCTCGACTCCGACAGCGACGAGGCCGTTGTCTACGGAGGCACCGGCCGATGACCGTACGACCGACGCTCGCGGTCGTGGGAGCGACCGGAGCCGTCGGCACGGTCATGCTCCAGATCCTGTCCCAGCACGCGGACATCTGGGGCGAGATCCGTCTGATCGCCTCGCCGCGCTCGGCCGGCCGCAAGCTGGCCGTGCGCGGCGAGGAGGTCGAGGTGGTGGCGCTCACCGAGGAGGCCCTCGACGGCGTCGACGTCGCCATGTTCGACGTACCGGACGAGGTCGCGGCGCAGTGGGCTCCCGTCGCCGCCGCCAAGGGTGCCGTGGTGGTGGACAATTCGGGCGCCTTCCGGATGGACCCCGATGTGCCGCTCGTCGTGCCCGAGGTCAATCCGCACGCGGCGCGGGTGCGGCCCCGCGGGATCATCGCCAACCCGAACTGCACGACACTGTCGATGATCGTGGCCCTGGGCGCGCTGCATGCCGAGTACGGGCTGCGCGAGCTGGTGGTGTCGTCGTACCAGGCCGTCAGCGGCGCGGGGCGGACCGGCGTCGAGACGCTGCGCCGGCAGCTGTCCCTGGTGGCGGGTACGGAGCTGGGGACCAGCCCCGGTGATGTACGGCGGGCCGTCGGCGACGACACCGGGCCGTTCCCGGAGCCGGTCGCGCTGAACGTCGTACCGTGGGCCGGGTCCCTGCGTGAGGACGGCTGGTCGTCGGAGGAGATGAAGGTGCGGGACGAGTCCCGCAAGATCCTCGGACTGCCGCGGCTGCCCGTCGCCGTGACGTGCGTACGGGTGCCGGTGATCACCACGCACGCCCTGACCGTGCACGCCCGCTTCGAGGGCGAGGTCACCGTCGAGGGCGTCCGCGAACTTCTGGCCACCGCGCCCGGTGTCGTGCTCTTCGACAACCCGGCCGCGGGGGAGTTCCCCACGCCCGCCGATGTGGTCGGCACCGATCCGACCTGGGTGGGGCGCGTGCGCCGGGCGCTGGACGACCCCACGGCGCTCGAACTCTTCGTCTGCGGGGACAACCTGCGCAAGGGAGCCGCGCTCAACACCGCCCAGATCGCCGAGCTGGTGGCGGCGGAGTTCCGCTGAGTTCTTCCGCTCACAGGAAAATGCTCTGGCGTAGCAGAAAGCGTTTGTAGAATCTATGTACGACATGTGAGCTGGATGATGGTCCGGACCACTTGTACCGGGCCCCTTCGGCGTTCGAAGATTTCCTCCCCGCCCTCCGCAACCGCGCGGAGGGCGGGGAGCGTCTTTGCGGTCGCCCTCCCTTGGGGCGTGGAGACGCGATGTGGTCGGCGTGGGGACGCCGTGAGTCGAGCGTGGGGACGCTTGGTTCATATGGGACATAGGGGAAGAGCGGGACGCATGAGTGCTTGTGAGGCACCTTCAGTTGTGCTGCCTGAGGGGAGAACGGGGCCTGGCGTGAACGTGACGCCCGGCACGTACAACCCTCATGGGGGGACGCGTGTCCAACTGGCGTGGCAGAGGTACTCGATTTCACCGCGGCGGCGCACGGCACAGTCCTGCGTCCCCGCCGACCCCGCATGCCCGGCACGCCCGGCGGCATGCCGGTGATCGCGCCCATGCCCGCAGCGCGGCCCGCCCGCATACCCAGCCCGCGTGACGGCGACGAAGTCGAGGCAGTGGCCGCCGGTACCACCGTCGACCACCTCACCGAGACCTACCGCGCCCACTACCGCTCACTGCTGGGCCTCGCGGCGCTCCTCCTCGACGACACCGCCTCCTGCGAGGACGTCGTCCAGGAGGCCTTCATCCGCGTCCACTCAGCACGCAAACGCGTCCGCGACCCGGAGAAGACCCTCGCCTATCTTCGGCAGACGGTCGTCAACCTCTCGCGTTCCGCCCTGCGCCGCCGCATCCTCGGCCTGAAGCTCCTGTCGAAGCCCATGCCCGACATGGCGAGCGCCGAAGAGGGCGCGTACGACCAGCTGGAGCGGGACTCGCTGATCAAGGCGATGAAGGGGCTTCAGCGCCGGCAGCGCGAGGTCCTCGTCCTGCGCTACTTTGCCGACATGACCGAGGCGCAGGTCGCCGCGACGCTCGGCATATCGCTGGGCTCCGTGAAGGCCTACGGCTCGCGCGGCATCGCGGCGCTGCGCATCGCCATGGAGGCGCCGGCATGACGGACGGAAAGCCGCACGAGCCCTATGAGTGGCACGAGCCGACAGAGTCGGCCGACACGCACGAGCTGAAGCAATCGCACGCTGGGAACGGAACTGTGAACCACGGCCCCGACGACCAGAGCCTCCCGGGGCTCGACTCGGACGAGCTGGCACTGCGCAGGATGCTGCACGACGCGGTCCAGGAGATGGAGCCGCGCGACGGCACGCTGGACCACCTGCGGCGGGCGGTGCCCGCACGGCGGGCCCGTAAGCGCCAGGCCCTCGTCGGGATGGCCGCGGCCGCCCTGTTCATCGGCACCGCGGTCCCGGCCGCCCTGCACGTCTCCAACGCCACCGGCTCCGCCACCAACACCTCCAACGCCGGCCACGCGTCCCAGGCTCAGGGCGGTGCGGGGCAGGACAAGGGCCCGGACGGCGGCTCGGGCACCTCCGGCGGCACCGGCGGCGAGTCCGCGGGCAAGAGCGAGGGCGGCGGCAAGAAGGAGGACCAGAAGGGCAACAGCACCGGGCCCGGCTCCACCGGCGCCACCACGGGCGCCGACCCCACGGCCACGACCGCGGTGGGCGCGCCCCTGTGCACCGCCGCGCAGCTCGGCGTCGACACCCCGGTCACCGCCGCCGCCGACACCGTCGGCGCGGTGTACGGCAGCTTCCGCGTCACCAACGTCTCCACCACCGACTGCACGGTCACCAGCCCCGGCACGGTCGGCACCACCCCTCAGGGCGCCGCCGACGCCACCAAGATCTCCACCCAGCGGCACGTCGCCGGAGACGAGGCGGCATCCCTGCCCGACCCGTCCCTCGAGGCCCCCGAGCTGCTGCTGAAGCCCGGCACGGCGTACGAGGTCAAGTTCGCCTGGGTGCCCTCGGAAACCTGCCCGCCCGCCGGCGACAGCAGCGGCGGCAACACGGGCGAACCGACGCCCGACCCGACGAACTCCGCGGACACCAGCGGTACGACCACGGGGACGACCACCGGCACCGACTCCGGCACGTCGACCCAGCTGATGACGGAGGACGGCACGGCGGACGGCAGCGTGGTCGTGTCCTACACGGCAGAACCCGCGGCACCCACGGCCTCGGCGACCGTGTCGGGTGCGTGCGCGGGGAAGGTGTTCTGGACGGGGTTGCTGGCGGCGTCGTAGCCGCTGCACTCCAGGGCTAGGCGGAGACGGGGTTCCGCTCTTTCTCGTCCACCAGTCCCAGCTGCGCGTCCCGTACGAACTCCACCTCGCGGCGCAGCAGCCGGAACCACATGAAGACCACGAACCCGGCGAAGACGAACCACTCGCCGGTGTAGCCGAGGTTCTGGAAGGCCTTCAGGTCCAGCCCGGTGTCCTGTGCGGCGGTCGCCGGCACTGTCTTCATCCCGGCGTCACCGGTGTTGAGGGTGACCCAGGCGTCGTACACGTCGTACGACACGAGGTTGATCAGCGACGCCGCACTGATCGCCGCGGTCTGCCCTGCCGGCAGCCCGCCCCGCGCACTGACCCCGTTGTCCCCCGGCGTCTCGGACGCCTGGAGCGCACCGGTGACGGTGACCTCGCCGGAGGGGGCGGCGGGCGCCTTCGCGGCGTCGGCGTCACCCGGCAGCCAGCCCCGCACGACCGGCAGCGCCTTGCCCTCGTCGGTGCGCAGCAGCGTCAGCACATAGAAGCCGCTCTTGCCGTCCAGCTCCCGGTCCGGCACCAGCAGTTGCTTGCCGTACCGTCCGGTCGCGGTGACCTGCTCGCCGGAGGTCTCCTTGTCCACGGGCAGCAACTCGGCCAGCGGCCGGGCCGCCTGCTGCTTGTCCGAGGCCGCCTTGTCCTCCGCGACCTGGTGGCTGTCGACCCGCTCCTCGAACCGGCTCAGCTGCCAGGACCCCATGTATATGCAGAAGGGGATGGCGAGGAGCACGAAGACGTTGATTCCCCACCAGCTGGGGGTCAGCAGGAACCGGTACACGCCCTCAACGGTACGGGGCGGGTGCGGCGGGCAGGCCTGCGGGGTCGGCACCTCCGGTGGAGCGATCGTGGAGTTATCCACAGGCTGGGGAGCTGGCCAGCGGATTGTCACAGGAAGCGGGCAGTATGGGTCCATGACTGTGAGCAACGGGTCCGACTCTCCGGAGCGGAAAGAAGACATGCCGGACTGGGAGATGCGCTTCCGGGCGCCCCGGGTGTCGCTGCCCGACTGGGCGGAGGACGCACCGGATCGTTCCCTGTTCGTGTCGAACGCGACGGGGACGTACGAGTTGTACGCCTGGGACCGATCGACGGGCGAGCAGCGCCAGGTCACCGACCGGCCGAACGGCACGACGGACGGTGTGCTCTCCCCGGACGGCGCGTGGATCTGGTGGTTCGACGACAAGGACGGCGACGAGTTCGGCGTCTGGCGCCGCCAGCCGTTCGGCGGGGGAGCGGACGAGACCGCCGTCCCCGGCCTGGAGCCGTCCTACCCGTCGGGCCTCGCCCTCGGCCGGGACGGGCGTACGGCGGTCGTGGGCCGCTCCACCGACGAGGACGGTACGACGATCCATCTCGCCCGCGCGGACGGGGACCCGGTGGAGATCTACCGGCACCGCGAGTCGGCGGGCGTCGGTGACCTCTCCCACGACGGCTCGCTGATCGCCGTCGAGCACACGGAGCACGGCGACGCGATGCACTCGGCGCTGCGGGTGGTGCGCCCGGACGGCACGGCGGTGGCCGAGCTCGACGACACCAAGGGCGGCACCGTCGAGCTGGGCCTGGAGGTGCTGGGCTTCGCGCCGGTCGACGGGGACACGCGGCTGCTCATCGGGCATCAGCGGCGCGGTCGCTGGGAGCCGCTGGTGTGGGACGTGGCGAGCGGCATCGAGTCCGATCTGGCGCTCGACCTGCCCGGTGATGTGAGCGCCGAGTGGTACCCGGATGGTTCCGCGCTGCTCATCGTGCACAGCTTCGAGGCCCGCAGCGAGCTGTTCCGCTACGACCTCGTCTCCCGCGCGCTGGAGCAGCTCCCCACCCCGGCGGGCTCCGTCTCCGGCGCGACCGCCCGCCCGGACGGCACCGTGGAGTTCCTGTGGTCGTCGGCCGCCGAGCCGTCCACCGTGCGCTCCACGACGGGCGGTGTCGTCCTGGACCCGCCCGGTATGCGGTCCCCGCGATCGGTGCCGGTGGAGGACGTGTGGGTGGACGGGCCTGGCGGCCGTATCCACGCCCTGATCCAGAAGCCGGCGGGTGTCTCCGGTCCCCTCCCCACCGTCTTCGACATCCACGGCGGCCCGACCTGGCACGACAGCGACTCCTTCGCCGCCGGCCCGGCCGCCTGGGTCGACCACGGGTACGCGGTCGTGCGGGTCAACTACCGCGGCTCCACCGGGTACGGGCGCGCATGGACCGACGCCCTCAAGCACCGGATCGGTCTGATCGAGCTGGAGGACATCGCGGCGGTCCGTGAATGGGCGGTCGCCTCGGGGCTCGCCGACCCCGAGCGGCTGATCCTCACCGGCGGCTCCTGGGGCGGCTACCTCACCCTCCTCGGCCTCGGAACCCAGCCCGAAGCCTGGACGATGGGCCTCGCCGCGGTCCCGGTCGCCGACTACGTCACGGCGTACCACGACGAGATGGAAGCCCTGAAGGCCATGGACCGCACCCTCCTCGGCGGCACCCCCGAAGAGGTCCCGGAACGCTTCGAGGCATCCTCACCGATCACCTACGTCGACCAGGTCAAGGCCCCCGTCTACATCTCGGCCGGCGTCAACGACCCACGCTGCCCGATCCGTCAGATCGACAACTACGTCAAACGCCTCGAAACCCGCGGCGCCGTCCACGAGGTGTACCGCTACGACGCGGGCCACGGCTCCCTGGTCGTCGACGAACGGATCAAGCAGGTCCGCCTGGAACTGGACTTCGCCCGCAGACACCTAGGGGGCTGACGCGCGAGGGGACGGCGGCGTCGAGGGCGACGGCAGTCGTACGACCGCGACCCCGCCGTCCAGATCCACCCGCGTCCGGTGCGGCGGCGCCCCGTCCTCCTCGTCGTCCCGCATCACCAGCGACGACTGCCGTTCCTTCAACTCGTGCTGCTTGCCGGGGGAGAGCGCCCCGTGCAGCTGCTCGAAGCCGGTCGCGGACACCTGCCCGACCCGCGCGCTGTTCCGCCAGGGCAGCAGTCCGGCCCGCCCCATGCGCAGCAGCAGCTGGTCGACGAAGGCGATGACGGTGAGCAGGATCACCAGGCCGGGAAGGGTCACGAAGACGGCGAACTCCACGCGGGCCAGTGTCGCCCGCCACCCACCGGAACCGCTACCCCCGGTGCCACGTCTCGCCCCTCGGGCATGTCGCGATATAGCGTTGGCCTTCCACCCGCGCCGCTGCTCGCGCCGCTCGGAGACGTTCGACAGGACCAGGACGGAAGCATGTCGGGAGAGATTTCGCCCACCGGGAAGCACTCCGGCCCCGGCTCGTCGCCCGAGCTGCGAGCCTCTCATGCGGACCGGGACCGGGTGGTCGATGTGCTGCGTATCGCGGCGGGGGAAGGCCTGCTGACCTCGGACGAGTTGGACGAGCGCGTCGAAGCCGCCCTGACGGCACGGACTCTGAGCGAACTGGCTGCGCTCACCGCTGACCTGCCGCCCGTATCGGCCACGACCGGCGCGACCGTGGCCGAGGTCAAGGACGTGGTCCGGATCGAGCAGGTCTTCAGCGGCGCGATCGAGCGCGCGGGGCGCTGGGTGGTACCGCGGAGGCTGGAACTCGCGGTGACGTACTGCGATGTGGCACTCGACTTCACCGACGCGGTGATCACGCACGACACCCTGCAGATCGACGTGGCCATGGCGGGCAAGACCCTGAAGCTGATCACGCGGCCGGGCGTCGAGATCGATACGGACGGTCTGCAACTGGTCCACTGCAAGCTCAAGCACCGCCGGACTCCGACGAATACCGATACGCCCGTCACCCTGCGAGTGGAGCTGGCCGGCCAGAAGGCCCACGGCCGCGTGGTGGTGCGGCCCCCGCGCAGGACGTTCACGCAGTGGCTGCTGCGCAGGCCGATGTCGCGCTGAGCCCTTGATGCTCACGTCCCCGCCGGCGCCCGCCGCCTTCGTCCCAACAGCTCCGCCAGCCCCCTCCGAGTCGCCGCCAGCACCACCCGGTCCCGGGCCTGGAGCACGTACCCCTCGTGCAGGTCCCACACGAGCCCTGACGGACGAGCGTCCCCGTTGTCGTTGTCCGGCGACGGCGGGACGGTGAGATCGGGCTGGCGTTCGTCGGGTGTGGCCGTGTCCAGGGCCAGCACCCGCCACGCCCCCGGCCGGAACGCCTCGGCGACGGTCTTGCCCTCCAGTTGCGGATGCCCCGCCACGTCGACGGCGGCGAACAGCAGCACGCGCCGCTCGACCGGGATCGCGCCGAGGATCTGGCGGCCCATCATCGCGCCGGCGAAGGAGGGAGCGGCGAGATGCGTCACGCTGCGGCTGCGGGTGGAGGCGCCCGGGTGGGCGGCGCGCAGGGTGCGGTAGACGGCGGTCGCGAAGTCGTCGTCGTACAGGCGCAGGACGACGCGCAGGTCGGGCCGTACGGAACGGGCGTACAGCGCGGCCTCCAGGTTCGTCGTGTCCGCGCTGGTCACCGCGAGGAGCGCGTTCGCGCGGTGGATCTTGGCGGACTCCAGGACGCCCTCCTGGGTGACGTCTCCGAGGATCACCGGCACGCGCAGTCGCCGAGCGGTCGCCATCCCGCGCGCGTCCGGGTCGGCCTCGACGCACACCACCGGGATGTTCAGCTCGTGCAGCCGGGTCAGCACGCGGGTGCCGATCTTGCCGAGGCCGAGCAGGACGACGTGCCCGCCGAGCCCGCGCGACGGCTTGCGCAGGGCGGAGGCGCTGCGGAAGGTACCCAGCGCCTCCAGCACGGCGGCCAGCAGCACGGGGAGCAGCAGCAACCCGAGCAGCCCGGTCAGGAGTTGGAGGATCTGGCGGCCGACGGACTGGTTCAGGGCGGGTTCGTTGATGGCGAAGAGATCGAGCAGGGTCTCGTACGTCGCGTACAGCGGATGGTCCCCGGTGACCACCGTCAGCGCGACCGCGAGCGCCAGCACACACCCGACCAGGCCAGCCAGCGACCAGCGCAGCCGCCGCGAGAACAGCGACGCGAACGCCGGTAAGACACCGCCCGCCCGGCCGGCCGGCAGCGACGGACCCGAGTACGACACCTGCTCCAGGACCACGGCCCCGCGCCCGGTGGCGGCCCGGACCGCCGCGTCGTCGGGCAGCAGCTGCGGCCCTTGCTCGTCGCCGTTCTCCGAGTCGCTGTTCGTGGGCGACAGCAGGGCCAGCGTGGCCAGCCCCGGATCGGCGATCCGGCCCCGCCACGGCTGCCGCTCGACCGCCCGCAGCAGCAGCCCGTCCGTCTGTACGACCTTGCTGGTCCCGGCGAGCGCGGTGGCGGCCAGCGCCGGTGCGGCCGTGTCGGCGTCGGACAGCACGGTCGTGGACGCGTCGGCGCCGATGTCGCCGATCCCGGTCGCCAACGCGGCCGCCTGGTCGAGGAGTTCCTCGATGTGCTGCCCCAGCCGCCGGTTGTAGAGCCGCAGGACGAGCCGCAGCCGGGGGTTGATCCGGCGGGCGGTGAGGGCGGCGCGGATGTTGGTCTCGTCGTCGTCGTACACGAGCGCCAGCGCGGCGGCCCGGTCCACACCGGCGTCGGCCAGCACGGCCTCGGTGATCTCGGGCGCCTCCACGACCCGCCCGTTGCCGGCGGGGTCCCCGTTGGCCCGGCTCACCCACCGGTCCAGCAGCGCCACCGAGGCCGCCCGCGCCCGCCCGACCACCGGTGGCCGCGCGGTGGTCACCGAGGGCGGTACGACGAGGGTGACCTGCTCGCCGTACACCCCACGCAGCTCGGCGGCGAGCCGGTGCGCCAGACCGTCGTCGCCGCACACCACCATGTGCGCGGACGTACCGCCCGGCTGACCCTGATTCGGAACGCTGCTGCCCACGAGGGGAAAGACTGCCTCAGGGAGACGCATGGTTCCAACAACAGCTTGAACGCCCGGCACGGTTCAGCCGTATGAGAGGGGAGGAGTTCAGCGCCCCGATAGGGGCGCGGGACTGTGCCGATATGCGGCTCCGCCGCGTGGGCGCGACCAGCCCCCACCGGCCCGCACCCAACCAACCGCGGAGGTACCCCACCCGTGGCCATCACCAAGCCACCCCCGGCCACGCCCGTGGAAAACCCGGAGGAACCACAGGCACAGGGCAGGCACCTCAACTCCCCCCTCGTCCTGACCATGGTGCTGGTCCTCGCCGTCCTCGCGCAGGGCCCGATCCGCCGGATGCTGGCCGTGCCGGTGATGCAGAGCTGGATGACGGTGTTCGTCGCCGTCGTCGTACAGGCGCTCCCGTTTCTCGTGCTCGGGGTGCTGCTGTCGGCCGCGATCGCGGTGTTCGTGCCGCCGTCGTTCTTCGCCCGCGCCCTGCCGGGGCGTCCCGCGCTCGCCGTGCCGGTGGCCGGGGCGGCGGGGGCCGTGCTGCCGGGGTGCGAGTGCGCGTCGGTGCCGGTGGCGGGCGCGCTGGTGCGGCGCGGGGTGACTCCGGCCGCGGCGCTGGCGTTCCTGCTCTCCGCCCCGGCGATCAACCCGATCGTCCTGACCGCGACGGCCGTGGCCTTCCCCGGCAACCCCGAGATGGTCCTCGCCCGTTTCGTCGCGAGCCTGCTGGTGGCGTGTGCGATGGGCTGGTTGTGGCTACGGCTCGGCCGCGCCGAGTGGCTGCAGCCGCCGGCCCGTTCGTCGTACGACGGTCAGAGCAAGGGCGCGGCGTTCTGGGGGTCGGTCCGGCACGACGTGATGCACGCGGGGGGCTTCCTGGTGCTCGGCGCGATGGCCGCCGCCACGCTGAAGGCGGTGGTGCCGGAGACCTGGCTGCGTACGGCGGCCGACAACCCGGTGATCGCCGTGCTGGCCCTCGCCGTGCTCGCCGTCCTGCTGTCGATCTGCTCGGAGGCGGACGCGTTCGTCGCGGCGTCGCTGACGCAGTTCTCGCTCACGGCCCGGCTGGCGTTCCTGGTGGTCGGGCCCATGGTCGACCTGAAGCTGTTCGCGATGCAGGCGGGCACCTTCGGCCGCGACTTCGCCCTGCGCTTCGCGCCCGCCACCTTTGTGCTGGCGGTGCTGGTGTCGGTGCTGACCGGGGCGGTGCTGCTGTGAACCGGCAGGCCCAGGCGGCCGTACTCTTCCTGCTCGGCGCGAGCCTGCTGCACGCGGGCCTGACCGACCTGTACCTGCGGTACGTCAAGGCGGGCCTGCGCCCGCTGGTGCTGCTGTCCGGCGCGGTGCTGATCGCGGCGGCGCTGGCGACGGTCTGGTACGAGCGGCGCAGGTCCGACGGACACGCCGGGCATCACGAACCCCGCGTCTCGTGGCTGCTCGCCCTCCCCGTCCTCGCCCTGATCCTGGTCGCGCCGCCGGCCCTCGGCTCGTACAGCGCCGTACGCACGGGGACGGCCCTGCAAGAGCCGTACGGATTCAGCAAGTTGCCGGAGAGCGGCCCACTGCGCCTCGCCCTCGCCGACTACGCGGGCCGCGCGGTCTACGACGACGGCCGCTCCCTCCGCGACCGCCAGTTGAAGATCACCGGCTTCCTCGCACTGGACCGCGACGGCACGCCCTACCTCGTCCGCATGACCCTCAACTGCTGTGCGGCGGACGCCCAGCCGGTCAAGGTCGGCCTGACCGGACACATCCCGCCGGTGCTGCAACCGGACACCTGGCTGGAGGTCACCGGCACCTACACCGACCGCCGGACGCACGACCCGGTCAACGACGGCCCGATCCCGTTCATCGAGGTCAGCGAGGCCCGGCCGGTGGCTCAGCCGCGGGATCCGTACGACGAGACATGGAACTCCTGAGAGGCCGTCCCAACCGGACGGGCACTCCGGGGGAGTAGAGAACGCTGACGGGGGCGACGACCGGGGCGGGCAGCCCGGCGGCGGCGACCAGGTCCTCCTGGCAGTGGATCAGCTCGGCGCGGTGGAGCGGCCAGCGGGGATGGTCGTTGGGGAGATAGGCGGCGCCCGCGGAGAACTGGTTGTGCATGCCCCAGCGGGCGGTGAGGAAAAGCTCCAACTCGCTCGGCACCTCTATCGGTTCACCGGCCCGCACGGCGATACGGCTGGATGCGCCGCGCGGTCCGGGCCAGCGGCGGACGCTCTCGTACGAGACGGTGTCGCCGTCCGCGCGCACGCTCATCCGGGACCAGAGATACGGCAGCCGGAAGCCGACGCGCCCCATCACCACCGGCAGCAGCCGCGAGGCGTCCATCGACCGGAACACCACACCGCGCCGCCCGTCCGCGCCGACCGAGTACAGCCGCACGTTCGTCTCCGGGAACGACCCGAAGTACGGCACCCCCGGCAGCCGCAGCCACCCCACCTTGTCCATCCGGAACGCGACCAGCCCGACGTACGTCATCCCGCCACACGTGTCGGGCACGGTGCCGGCCGGCAACAGCGGTGCCACCACGTCCGGTTCGACGGCCCAGTGGATGAAACAGAGGTCGAGCCAGTGCTGGGTGAGCAGCGGGTCGGGTATCGGGACGGGGGCGTCGGGGGTGACGGGGGTGGGATTCGGCACGGGGCAAGGATGTCAGGGGCCTTCACGGCTCCGTGCCTCCCCCTGTTCTGGGAGAGTCTGGGCGCATGGAGTACTTCTGCTACCACCGCGACCGGCCCGGATCCGTCACGTTGCGCCACGAGTTGCGGGAAGCGCACTGGTCGTACATGGACCGGTATGCGAAGGAGCTGATCGCGCGCGGCCCGACCTTCGCCGACGACGGCGAAACACCCACCGGCAGCGTGCACATCGTCGATCTGCCGGATCCCGCCGCCGCCCGCGCGTTCGCCTTCGACGAGCCCAACTACCAGGCCGGCGCGTACCGGGACGTGCTGCTGCGCCGGTGGCGGAACCTGCTCGGGCGCACCATGTGGGACTTCCCTGGTGGCCCGAGCGACGGCAACCGGTATCTGGTGCTCGGTCTGGGCTCGGGGCCGGCCGCCGACGTCGCCGTACCGCCCGACCGGGACGAGCTGATCGCGTACGGGCCGCTGCTCTCCGACGACGGCGCCACCTGGGTGGGTACGGCAGTGCTGCTCAGGGCCCCGGACCCGGCCACGGCACGCGCCGTCCTGACAGCGGACCGGTACGACGGCATCGAGGTGCACGACTGGGAGTTCGGCGGGCGGCGATGATCGTGGGAGGGTGAGCTTCGGCCCCGGTTCTTCATCGTTGCTGCGCGAGCCACTCGTCGAAAGTGGTCGGCGCGATACGGGCGTCCGCGCTGGGCAGAAGCACGTCGCCGGCCATTTCCACGCCCAGCAGCGACGACCACGTCGGCACGAGCTTCACCGCGTGGCCGCGCGCGTCGTTGGTACGCCGGGCCATGTCCACCAGATCCTGCGGCTCCGGGCCGGCGACATCGTGGTAACGCCCCTGCGGTGCACCCGTGGCGATCTCGGCGAGGACATCGGCCACGTCCGCGGGCGCGATCGGCTGCACGAGCAGCGGCGGGATCGTGGCGACGCCGTCCTGCCGGGTCCAGCTGGTCACCGTCGCGGCGAAGTCGTGGAACTGCGTGGCCCGAACGATCGTCCAGGGCACCGGGCCCTCGGCCACGAGGCGCTCCTGCTCCCGCTTGCCGGCATAGTGCGGATTGCCGTCGACCCGGTCGAGCCCGACGATCGACAGCAGCACGTGATGACGTACGCCCGCTCGCTCCTCGGCGGCGAGCAGGTTCCGCGTGGTGGCGCCGAAGTGCGCCACGGCCTCGTCCCGGTCGGCCGCCTCGTGGCTCGTGGTGTCGATGACCGCCTGAGCGCCGGTCAGGGCGGCGTCCAGGCCGTCGCCGGTACGCAGATCCACGCCGTACGAGCGGCTGATGCGTACGACGTCATGTCCGGCCCGCCCCAGGGCGGCCACGGTGAGGGTTCCGATGTTCCCGGTCGCACCGGCGACGGCGATGCGCAGTGTCTGCATGGCGATGTCCTTGATCATGCGGCACGGAAGCGAAAGGCTCCGGTCCCGCTGCCCATGGTGAGCCAGACGTAGTCCTCCTCGCGGACCAGACGCAGCGCGATGTAGGCGCACCCCGGGCACCGGGCGGTCATTCCTGGTTCGGGTCCGTAGATGTGCAGGTGTGCCAGCGGCCCGGACTGCTTGCAGTTCGGGCAGCGCCACCAGGCCGTGGTGGGCTCCACGGAAAGGATCTCGGACAACGGACCGGCGAGGCTGTTGCCGTCGAGGTAGGTGAGGGGATCTGCCATGCGAATCTCCCATGGGACAAGAGCGGAACGGGTCAGCCGAAGCGTTCGGTGCGGATGGTCGCGGGGTCCTTCCCCTGATTGCTGAGCATCTCGGCGAGCAGGTCGGCGGCGGTCTCCACGAATCCGGTCGAACCGCAGACGTAGACGGGGCTCAGCGGCTTCAGCCGGGCCGTCGGCTCCGCCAGATCCGCGGCGTTGATGCGCCCAGGCGCGCGGGCGGTGCCGTGCGGCGCTCGACGCGTATGGATGAATCGGGTGTCGAGGGAGGGGTTCCCGTCAGTGAGGTCGTCGCGGTACCAGACGTCCTCGGGGCCGCGCACGGAGTAGATCAACTGGAAGAGGCTGCGCGAGCCGGCCAGGCGGTGGGCACGGATCATCGACATCAGCGGTACGACACCGGCGCCGCCCGCCACCAGCAGCACCGGCTCGGTCTGCTCCGGGCGCCACACGAACCAGTTGCCCAGCGGTCCGCGGATCTCGACCTCCTCGCCCGGCGGCAGCTGGTCGGCCAGGTACGGCGAGACTTCGCCATCGGCGACAGCCTGCACGCCCAACTCCACGCGGTCTTCGCCGGCGGGCGCGGCCAGGGAGTAGCTGCGGACCGCCTGGTAGCCGTCGTCCGCGGTGAGACGTACGTCGATGTGCTGCCCGGGCAGGTGGCCGGGCCAGCCGGGCGCGGTGAAGACCAGGGTGCGGGCGGTCGCGGTCTGCGCGCGCCGCTCGGCCAGCCGTGCCGGCAACCAGGCGAGAGCCATGGTCAGTCACCCCAGTGACGCTGCTCGCGCCACGGGTCGCCGTAGTTGTGGTAGCCGGCGGACTCCCAGAAGCCCGGCTCGTCCTCATGGGTGAGCTGCAGCCCGCGCACCCACTTGGCCGACTTCCAGAAGTAGAGGTGGGGAACCAGCAGCCGGGCCGGCCCGCCATGCTCGGGCGAGAGGGGGTAGCCGTCGTAGCTGTGGACGATCCATGCCCTGTCGTCGAGAAGGTCCTCGAGCGGAAGGTTGGTGGTGTAGCCGCCGTAGCTGTGGGCCACCACGTAGTCGGCGGTCGTCTCCACTCCCTCGAGGAAGGCGTCGAGGGACACACCGCGCCACCGCGTGTCGAACTTCGACCAGCGGGTCACGCAGTGGATGTCGGTCTCCGTCTCCTGCTGGGGCAGGGCCATCATCTGGTCCCAGGTCCAGCTCCGCGCCTCGCCCAGCTCCGTGGTGACGGTGAATGACCAGGTCTCGTTCGTGACCCGCGGGGTGGGACCCGCCGACAGCACCGGGAACGACTCGGTCGGGTACTGCCCGGGCGGCAGCCGCTTCGCCATCGGGTGGGCACGACCTCGGAAGCCGGGTGAGAAGGAAGTCAACGTCGTCCTCCTGAGTGGGGACCGGCCGCCGTGCTGGAGCAGCAAGCAAAAGGGCCGTCTTCAGTGTGGGCCCGTGTCGGCGGGTTGACCACCCGGTGGCGCGTTACGTCCGCCGGGCCAGGAAGGGCAGTACGACGTCGGCCATCTCGTCGGGTACCTCTTCGGCGAGGTCGTGTCCGGCGTTGAAGACGTGGCCGGTGACGTCGTGGGCGAACTGCCGCATCTGGGACTCGTTGCGGTCGCCGATGAAGGCCGAGCCGCCGAGGGCGAGTACGGGGATGTCCAGCTTCTTCCGGGCTGCTTGCCGGTTCTGCTCGGCGTCGACGAGCATCGCCCGGTAGATCGACAGCATCGCGCGGATGCCGCCGGGCATGGAGTAGCAGCGGACGTACTCGTCGATCGCGTCGGGGGTGGCGGTGTCCGGGTGGCTGCGCTCGTATTTGATCATGTAGGTGATCAGCTCGCGTTCGTGTCCGGCGATGAGCATCTCGGGCACGTCCGGCTGGAAGTAGAAGCCCAGGTGCCACAGGTGCATGCCGCTCGCGACGTTGTCGTGCGTGAGTGCGGTGTGGTCCTCGAAGCCGAACCCGGGGAACAGGGCCTCGGCGAAGACCAGGGCGCGCACGTGATCGCGGTGCCGGGCGGCGAGCTGGTAGCCGATCACCGCTCCCCAGTCCTCGCCGATCACGCTGTAGGTGTCGTGTCCGAGGTGACTCATGAGCGCGGCGATGTCGTCGCTCATTGTCGCGGAGTCGTAGCCGTCGGCGGGACGTGCGGAGTCGCCGAGGCCACGGAGGTCGGGCGCTACGACGGTGTGGTGCGGCGTCAGCTTCGGGGCGAGGTGGCGCCAGTGGTAGCTGGTCTTCGGCACGCCGTGCAGGAGTACCACCGCCGGGCCGGACCCGCCCGTCCGGTAGTGGAGGCTCGTGCCGTTGACGGTGGCACGGCCGGTGCGGGCGGGCTCGTCGTGATGGTCGAGGATCATTCGTTCTCTCTCACTTATCTGGATCGTCCGATACAGATTCAGGGCATGAAAAAGTCAGTCGAGCGTGGTCAGCGCGACCTCCACGAGGGGTTCGAGGGCGCGGGCGTCCGGCGTGATCTTCGAGGACACCAGGAGGCCGTTGAGGAAGGTGACGAGGAAGGCGGCGAGGGTGTGCGGGTCGTGCCGCGCCGAGATCTCGCCGCGCTCCGCCGCCGCGCGCAGCAGGTCGGTGAGCGCGTCCTGGTTGGCGCCCAGCACATCCCGTACGGTGCGCAGGGTCGGCTGATCCTCCGGCAGGCGCTCGGTGGCGGCATTGACCAGCAAGCAGCCCCTGCCGCCGTGTTCGACAGCGATCCGGATCCGCTCGACCAGCAGTGCCCGGATCGCCGACCGGGCATCCGTCCCCTCGTCGAGGCTGCGCAGGGCCGCCGCCGCGAACGTGGTGCGGTAGTGCTCCAGCGCGGCCCGGTACAGGCCGTCCTTGCCGCCGAACGCGGCATACAGGGAGCCCTGCCCGATCCCGAGGTGCTGAGTCAGGTCGCGCACCGAGGTCGCCTCGAACCCGTGCGCCCAGAACAGCTCCATCGCACGGCTCACCGCCGCCTCGGTGTCGAACTCCCGGGTCCTTGCCATGCGCCCACCGTAACTTATCTGGATCGCTCGCTCAAGAATGCGGTGAGATCGACGACGGTGCTCGCGGGCCGATGAGTTTCCGTGTGCCACGGTGTCCAAGGAATGGGGACGGTCCCGTCTCCCTGCCGAGGAGAGAGTGGTGTGCGATGAAGCTGGTGGTTCAGGAGTTTCTGACGCTCGACGGTGTCTCGCAGGGGCCGGGCTCCCCGGACGAGGACCCGAGTGACGGGTTCACGCGGGGCGGCTGGTTCGTGCCGCATCTGGATGAGGAGTTCGAGCGGCTGGCCGCCGCCTGGCTCGGCGAGGCGGACGCGTTCCTGTTCGGACGCCGTACGTACGAGAACTTCGCGCGGGACTGGCCGACGATGACCGACCATCCGGGCGCCCGCATCCTGAACGGTCTGCCGAAGTACGTCGCCTCCCACAGCCTGACCAAGGCGGACTGGAACCCGACCACGATCCTGTCCGGCGACATCCCCGCCGAGGTCGCCGAGGTGAAGCGGCAGCCCGGACGGGAACTGCAGATCCACGGCAGCGCCCGGCTGGCCCAGTCCCTGCTGGCCGCAGGTCTCGTCGACACCTTGCGGCTCGCGATCGCCCCGGTCGTGGTGGGCCAGGGCCGACGCCTGTTCCCGGACGGCGGCGCCCCGGCAGGCCTGCGTCTCGTCAGCCAACAGACGACACCGGGCGGCCTGTCGGTGCACGTCTTCGAATCGACGGGACTTCCGGAGTACGGGACGTACGGGACGTAGGGGGCCGACCGAGCGGCTGAACCCACCAGCTGAGCGGCGTGTCCGGGCGGGCGGGACCGGCGGCCCGGAGCAGGGTGGTCGGCACTGTCATCGCCGAGGAGGAACCGTGAAGCGTCGTGTCCGCGCCGTCCTGGCCGTTGCCCTCGCCGGGCTGATGCTGCTCGCGGTTCCGGCCGCGGCTCAGGATGGCTACGGCCACGTCGAGAGAAACGAATGGAACGTCCCCCTCACCGGCATCCGCCTGCTGTAGCGCCGCGACCGCTCCCCGCCCCTTAGGGCCACGACCTACCCGAACAGCCCCAGCGCCGCGTCCACCGACCACGACTGCCACCCCATCGCGAACAGCGTGACCAGTGAGATCAGCGCCATCATGAGGTTCTGCCCCTGCTCGGCCCAGTCGTGGATCATCAGGACGAGATAGATCAGGTTGAGCAGGAGGCCGGCGACCAGGGCGATCGGCGTGAGGAAGCCGGCGATGAGACCGAGGCCGAGGGCGAGTTCCGCGTAGGCGACGACGTACGCCATGAGGCGTGGGCGGGGTTTGACGATGCGGTCGAAGCCCTGCCGGACGAAGGGCCACCGGTGTTCCTTCGCGATGCCGGCCGCCCATCGGATGCCGCCGCCTCCGAACCAGTCCCGCTTGTCCTTGTGCCGCCAGCTCTCCAGCCACCACAGGCCGAGGCCGACGCGGAGGACGGCGAGCCACTCGGCGCCGCTCAGCCAGATGCTCTGCATGTGGACCTCCCCGGGGTAGGGCGCCGGTTCCCGTGCCGCCATTCCCTTGCTGCCGTGAGAAGGCTGCCCTAACCTCTGAATCTGATGGATCGTCAGATTAGGGGTACAGCGTGAGCGATACCAGGGATCTGCCCAAGGTCATCAGCGTGGACGATCACGTGATCGAGCCGGCGCACCTCTTCGAGACGTGGCTCCCGGCCAAGTACCGGGACAAGGGGCCGCAGCCCTTCACCGCCGGCATCGGCGAACTCGCGTACGTCGGCGGGAAGTACCGGTTCACCACGGATCCGGACGGCCAGATCACCGACTGGTGGGAGTACGAGGGCGAGTTGTTCCCGTACAAGCGCATCATCGCGGCCGTCGGCTTCTCCCGGGACGAGATGACGCTCGACGGGATCACGCGGGAGCAGATGCGGCGGGGCTGCTGGGATCCGAAGGCGCGGCTGGAGGACATGGACCTCAACCATGTCGAGGCCTCGCTCTGCTTCCCGACCTTCCCCCGCTTCTGCGGGCAGACGTTCGCCGAGGCCAAGGACAAGGAGGTCGGCCTCGCGTGTGTGCGCGCCTACAACGACTGGATGGTCGAGGAGTGGTGCGGGGACAGCGGCGGCCGGCTGATCCCGCTGTGCCTCATCCCCCTGTGGGACATCGAGCTGGCCGTCGCGGAGATCCACCGCAACGCCGCCCGGGGCGTCCGCGCCGTCACCTTCAGCGAGATCCCGACCTACCTCGGGCTGCCCTCGATCCACTCCGGCTACTGGGACCCCTTCTTCGCGGCCTGCGAGGAGACGGGGACCGTGGTGAACATGCACATCGGGTCGTCCTCGCAGATGCCGGCCGCGTCACCCGACGCTCCCCCCGCCGTCCAGGCCTCCCTCAGCTTCAACAACGCCATGGCGTCGATGATGGACTTCCTGTTCAGCGGCGTGCTGGTGAAGTTCCCCCGGCTCAAACTCGCCTACAGCGAAGGGCAGATGGGCTGGATCCCGTACGCCCTGGAGCGCGCGGACGACGTGTGGGAGGAGCACCGGGCGTGGGGCGGCGTCAAGGACCTGATTCCGGAGCCGCCGTCGACGTACTACTACCGGCAGATCTTCTGCTGCTTCTTCCGTGACCGGCACGGCATCGAGTCCATCGAGACCGTCGGCGTGGACAACGCGACCTTCGAGACGGACTATCCGCACGTCGACTCGACCTGGCCGGAGACGAAGAAGGTGGCGGCCGAGCATGTGGCCGGCCTCTCCGACGAGGTGACCTACAAGCTGCTGCGGGGGAACGCCATCCGGATGCTGGAGCTGCCCTTCGACCGGTAGCGGCGGGCTCGATTCACGGGGTCGTCCGGAGGGAACGGGAAGGGACATGAAGGTCTCCGTCGACCCCAACCGCTGTTACGGCTCCGGCGATTGCGTCTACCGGGTGCCGTCCGTCTTCACCGCGGAGGGCGGCTTCGGTGCGGTCATACCGGGCCGTGAGAACACCGGCGACGATCCGGAGGTCCGGGCCGCGGCGGAGGGGTGCCCGTCGCAGGCCATCGCCATCGCCGACTAGGACTCGTGCCGCAGGCAGCCCCCATACGGCTCCGACCTTCGGCGCCGCGCTGATCATCGCCGAATCCGCCGCCCACGCCGGACGTGATCGGCGTCATCGTGTTCACGAACCTGCGTGACGGGTTACAAGGTCACTAGGATGTGCGGGCTCGACGACACGGCGACGGAGGCGGGGGCATGGCGCGCGACGAGCAGGACGAGGACTGGCTGGACCTGGCCGATGCCATCGACGTGTTGCGAGAGCAACTGTCCGAGGCGCAGTTCCGCGGCCAGGGGTCCCAACTGCGCTTCGTGCTCGGCGAGATCACCGCGGAGTTCGAGGTCGAGCTGGTGCGGACGCGGAACGGTGGCGGGACGCTGCGGTTCGGCGTGGCGGAGGCCAACGCCCGCGGTGAGCGCTCGGCACGGTCGACCCAGCGTGTGACCCTGCGCCTGAACCCGGAGCAGCGCGGGGGCGGGAGCGTGGCCGTGGGCGACGTCGAGTAGCCGGGGCGACGGACCGATGGAAGAGAAGCGGGTCGTCCAGGTTCGATGGAGATTCGGCGATGAAGTGCGGAGCTTCGGCAGCGGCTATCTGATCGCGCCGCGGCTCGTCCTGACTGCCTCGCACCTGTTGCCGGCGTCCGAGGCGCCGGGGAAGATCACCGTGTCGTACCCGGATTCGGATGCGGAGTTCCCCGCCGTGGTGCGGTGGCGAGAGCCCGACGAGAACGTGGACGCCGCCCTGCTGGAGATTCCGGCCGAGGTCTGGGAGCCGCCCGAACCGCTGCGCGACGCCCGGGGCCTGCGCCCGCAGCGCTGGGGTCGCTGCGTGACGAGTGGGGGCCAATTACAAGTCGCCGCCACGGGATTCCCACGGCAGCAGCGGCAGGCGGACGGCGAGGGACCGGAGAAGGTGGTCAGGCGCGGCCGGGAGACGCTGATCGGGCAGGTTCGGCCGCACGGTGGCGGTGAGGCCTTCGAGATCCTCGACAACGCCGGCCTGCTGGCGTACGACACCACGGGACTCGCCCCCGAGACCGCCCGCCGGACCACCCACTGGTCCGGGATGTCGGGCGCGGCCGTCTTCCTGTCCGGCCAGAAGCTGCTGCTCGGCATGGTGCGGGAGGACCGCCGGCCGGAAGTGGGCACACGGCTGGCGTACACCCGCAGCGAGGACCTGCTGGCCTGTGCGGGATTCCGCTCGGTGGTCCGCGAGGCGACCTCCGCGGACCCGCAGCTCGAACCGGCCGAACTCGCCGACCTGTTGGAGGCGGCGCCGCCCAAACGGGAGGTGACCTCTCCCACCATGCTGCTGCGGGCCGACGCCGAGGTGGTGCAGTTCCACGGCAGGCAGGACACGCTTGCCGACTTGGAGCAGTGGTGCCGCCAGGACCGGGACGCCCTCCCTTCCGCCCGTGTGCTCACCGCCCCGGGAGGGCAGGGCAAGACCCGGCTGGCGCGACAGCTGATGGTGCGGATGCGGGAGCAGGGCTGGGTGGCGGGGCAGGTGCTTCGCAAGCCGAAGGGCCTGCCGGCGCTGCGCATGGTCCAGCATCCGCTGCTGCTGGTCGTCGACTACGCCGAGACGCGGCCGGAGCTGGTCAGGGAGCTGTGGGAGGCGGCGGAGGAGTCCGGGTATCCGGTGCGGCTGCTGCTGCTCGCCCGCTCTCTCGGCTCGTGGGGGGACCGGGTGGCGAAGGGTGCCCTCCGCGAGATCAGGTTGCACGCGCTCAGCCCGGGCGCCGCCGACCGGGAGCAGGCGTTCCGGCTGGCGGCGCGGGACCTCTCCCATCGACTGGCGGAGGTGACCGCCAAGAAGGACCTCGACTGGCCCGGGTTGGCGGACGGACTCCGCCCCGCTCGCCCTGCGGCGAGCCAGGGGCCCGAAACGGCGCTGACCGTGCAGATGGCGGCGCTGGCCGCGTTGCTGCGCCACGTTCAGGCCCCCGAGCGGGAGCAGGACCCGCTGGAGGCCAAACTCCTGGAGCACGAGAACACGTACTGGCAGGACACCGCCGACGGGCGGGGTATGGGCCCCCGGGAGAAGGAACTGCTCGGCCAGGCGGTGACGGCGGCCGTCCTGTGTCCGGCCCAGGACGAACAGGAGGCGCGTGCCACCATCGCCCGGCTGCTGCCTCATGAACCGCGGCCGCTGGTCGGGAATGTCGTCGCCTGGCTGTGCGCTCTGTACCCACCGCCGGAGGGCCGCTACTGGGGCCGGCTCGAGCCGGACCGGCTGGCGGAGTTCCAGGCTTCTGAGCAGATCGTCCGGGAACCCGGGCTGCTCGGACGGCTGTTCGCCCGCGCCCCGGACCACCAGCGGGTGCAGACCCTGACCGTGCTGGCCCGGTCCGCCGTGGCCCACGCCAATGCGGACCGCAAGGACAAGGCGCGCGACATCGTCGACAGGCTGCGCGAGACACTGCGCGCGGTCCCTGCCGAGGCGCCGCTGACCGCCGCCATGCTGCGCGCCCACTCCGACGCCCTGCCGGAAAGCACCCATGTGCTGCGCGAGTACGCACTCGACGTCGCCCGCGAACTCAACCGGTTGTGCCAGGCCATGGACGACGGCCCGCAGGCGCTGAGCGCCCGCGCGTGGGCGCTGCACCATCTCGCGGAGCGGCAACTGGCCGTCGGAGCCTGGGCGGACGCCCGGGTCGCGGCCGAGGGCGCGGTGGCGATCCGTCAACGCCTCGCGGACGACGGGACGATGGCGCACCGCACGGAGTGGGCCGATTCGCTGCTGGTGCTGTCCCGCGCCGCGCACATGACCGGACGCCTGCCGGAGGCGCACGAGGCCGGCGACCGGGCGCTGAGCCTGTTCCGCGCGCTGGCGGCCGAGGACGGGGAGGAGTGGGAGAAACGCGAGCGCGGTCTGGTGCAGGCGCTCCTCAACCTGTCACGGGTGATCTGGCGGCTGGCTCCGGACAGGATTCGCTTCGACCAGATCGCCCAGTCCGACGCCTACACGGACGAGGCCGTCCAGCGTGCCCGCAAGCTGGTGGCGGATCACCCCGATCTGGACCCGCTCCTGCTGAGCGCGGCGCTGAACGAGCGAGGCTCGAACCTGTGGCGCTTCAAACGGCATGCGGAGGCGCTGCCGCTCGGTGAGGAGGACGTCGACGCCTGTCGTCGGCTGGCGACGGAGAACCCGGACGCCTTTCGCGCCGACCTCGCGAGGGCCCTCAAGAATCTCGCGATCGACTACAGCAACGCCTCCCGGCCCCGCGGCGAGACGATGGCGCTGGATCACGAGGCGATCGCACTGGTTCGCCCCTTGGCCGAGGAGCTTCCGCAGGTCCATCTCGCCACCCTGGCGCAGCTGCTGCACAACCTCGCCTGGGACCAGTTCTACGACGGGAAGCATGAGGAGGCGCTGGAATCCGTCGGGGAAGCCATCGAGCATCGCCGAGCCCTGGTAGACAACAGTCCGTTCGGTATCACCGAGCCTGAACTGGCCCGTTCGATGGACCTCCGCGCCAGCTTCCACGCGGAGACAGGCGACCACGAGGTGGCGGTGGAGGAGTTCAAGGAGGCCCTTCGGATCTACGACGGCGCCGAACTGTCTCTCAACGCCAGCGACTTGAACGCCCGGGCAGGAACCGCCCTCCAACTCGGCAGCTCCTACGCCGCCCTGGGCCGCTCGGCGGAGGCCCTCGCCACCCTGAACGACGGCATCGACATCAAAAAACGGCTCAGCAAGTACGCCCCCAGCCTGTACACGGAGAGCCATGCCTTCGGCCTCCACGACGCCTCCGACCTGTACCGGAGGCACAACCGGCAAGTCGCGTCACGCATCCTGCTGAGACAGGCGCTCCCGCAGTACCGCCGGCTGTCCCGCGACAGCGAGGAAGGGCGCCAAGGGCTGGCATTTTGCCTGCACGACCTGGGCTCCAGCTATGGGTCGTCCTGGTCGACGGCCGAGCGGGCGGTTCCGGTGCTGTGGGAGGCGTACGAACTGCGTGTGGAACTGTCGGCCGGCGACACGCGACACGAGGTGTACCTGGCCGAGACCTGCATCGAGCTCTGCCTCGCGTTGCTGAGAACCAGCCGCTTCCAGGATGCCTTGCGCGTCGCCGAGCACGAAGCGCGCGTCAGGCGCCGCTTGCTCGTCACGGACCCGGAAGGCCAGGAACGGCGCTTCTGCCACGCTCTCCTGCGCCTTGCCGACGCGCGGGCGATGGCCGGACAGCAGGGCGCGGCCTGGAGCGCCGCACTCGAGGCGGAGGAGGCGTGCGGGCCCCTGACCGCTCGCCCCGGCGAATCGCAGGACCAGACTGCGTGGCTGCTGTACCGGCTGGGCGGGACGCTGAGCCTGGCGGGGCGGCACGACGTGCGCCTGGCCGCCCGAGGAGTGGAACCGGCGCGGCGGGCTGTCCGGCTCTACCGGGTCCTGGTGAACCAGGACCCGCGTCGGCAGGCCGAACTGAGACGGGCCGTGACCGGGCTCGCGAGAGTTCTGGACCGCGTCGGACGCCACGCCGAGGCCACCGACGTACGGCTGCGAAGAGGAGTATGACGCCATGACATCACCACTCCACGACGAGGAGCGGGGCGAGTCCGCCGAGGACATCCGGCGGGATGAGGAGGCGGCCGAGCGTTCTGGGGATCTGTTCTACCCGAACGTCGCCGAGTTCGTCTCCGACCGGTTCATCTATCTCGTCTCGCTTCCCACACCCGAATCCGGGCGAGTGTGGTGCCCGGAGTGGTATCGCCACGCCGAGGCGCTCTCCCGGCTCGACTCCCTGTGGCGTGCCTGGGAGGCATTGCGCTGGGACGCCCAGCTGGGCATGTCGAGCTGGTGGACCCATCACGTCGACCCGCACATGCGTGCTCTGACGGACCCCTTCACCGGGCCGTTCGCCCGCTGCGTCGGCGGCAGCCACGGCAGTGTCGTGCCGTTGCCGGTCGAGGAGCCGCCGGCGGGGATCTTCACCGACCAGCGGTCGGCGGTGCTCCAGGACCCGTTCGCCCTCGACTGAGCGTCCTAGTACTGCAACGGTGCTTGTTCTGATTGCTGGGCAGTCTTCAGGGGCTGTGTCCGCGTCGTTTGTAGTGGCTGATACGGGCTTGGTGTTGGCGTCGTCGGCGCCATGTCGACCAGTGCAGGATGTGGTCGATGGGGGTGGGGCGGCGGTCGGTGAGGCGGGTGAT
>NZ_JBQQBS010000052.1:0-72244 GCF_052245395.1 Streptomyces sp. 4N124 | reverse complement strand
GACCACATCCTGCACTGGTCGACATGGCGCCGACGACGCCAACACCAAGCCCGTATCAGCCACTACAAACGACGCGGACACAGCCCCTGAAAACTGCCCAGCAATCAGAACAAGCACCGTTGCAGTATTAGGGCACACGGAGGGCACGTCACCCTAAATTGGACTAGACAACAAACGAACCCCAGGCCACTGACCTGGGGTTTCAATGTGGAGCGGGTGACGAGAATCGAACTCGCGCTCTCAGCTTGGGAAGCGACGGTGCCCGCACGGCCGCGTGGCTGCTGACCTGCGTGGATTCGTCGTGCCGACGTTGTTGCGTACGGCTGGCTGGACCGTTGTTGACCGTAGTTGTCCGCTCTTACGGGCACGCTGTGGGCACGGCTTTGCGGAAGGGGGCAGTGTGCCTTGCGTGAATGGGCCCGACGCTTGGCTCGGCCGTTCTGGATGACCGGCTCGGGGGAGATTCCCGACTGCGCAGCCCATCCGGCGAAGCGCGCTCCTGCTACGGGATCGCCGCCCGGCTCATTTGCCCGGATCGGGGCCGTACCACTGGAGCGCTTGGCCGGTGACGGCGGCGATGCAATCGAAGTCCCGGTCACGGTGGAGGAGGGTCAGCCCCTGCAATTCTGCCGTGGCGGCCACGACGAGGTCGACGGGCCCGGCGCTGCGGTGTTGTCCGCGCTGGGTGAGGGCCTCCTGGACCTGCCAGGCCCGGTCGTAGGCGCGGTCGTCGACCGGTACCCAGCCGAAGAGGAGGCGCATGTCCTCGATGCCCTGTGCGCGGTCGGCGGCGGAGCGCGCGCTGTAGAAGAACTCCAGCTCGGTAACGGGGCATGTCGCGATGAGCCCGGCTGCCGCTGCCTGGTCCCATCCGTACTGTTCGGCGTCGCCGCGCAGCAGGCGGGCGAGTGCACTGGTGTCGATCAGGAACTGCGCGGCGTTCACCGGCGGTAGTCCCCCTTGTCCTCGAAGAGGTCCAGGTCGAAGGCGCCCTCCTCCGCCGCGGCACGCAGCCGGGTGAGTGCCAGCGCTCGACGTCGGTTCTCCAGCACTTCGCGCAGGGCAGTGTTGACGGTCTCCTTCTTGGTGCTGGTGCCGAGTGCCCTGGCCACGTCGGCGACCAGCTGATCGTCGAGATCGATCACTGTCCGGCTCATCCCACCCACCTCCATGGATATCAACTATGCCATCGATTGTATCTCTGTCGATGCATAAAGTGCAGCCGGCCAGCGGCGCTGCGGCAGCGGGACTGAGCAGCTGGCGTTTCTTGCGAACAGTCACAGGCTGCGTTCGTCGAGTAATAGAGTCCCACTGTGCATTGAGTGTGTTGCACGTCACACTGTGTCGCCTGGCGGACGGTGAGGGGTCGGCGGTTCGCGTCTGACGTGCGTTACTGGGGGGTGGGGCATGTACGAGTTGATCAAGGGTGCCAATGTAGGTCTGGCGACGCTGAGCGAGAGCGTCGACTCTGTGATGGTGAGTCTGGACTGGACAAGTCCATCGGGGGAAGGCGACGCGGATGTCTCGGTTCTCCTGCTGGACGTCAACGGCAAGGTGCGCAGCGACGCCGACTTCTACTTCTACAACAACGCGGTTGCCGCCGACGGAAGTGTGCAGCTCCTGGGCAAGACGCCCACCGGGAGCGGCAACAAGGACCGGATCAGCTTCGACCTGACTGTAGTCCCGAGTGAAATCGACCGGATCGTGGTGGCCGCGAGCCGGTACGACGGAGCTCACTTCGGAGAACTCGGCGACCTGCAACTGACGTTGGCCGACGGCTCCGGCGAGAACCTGCTTCGGTTTGCGATCGATGATGCCGACTCGGTGAGCGCGTTCATCTTCGGTGAGCTCTACCGCCGCGGCGGAGAGTGGAAAATCCGGGCCGTAGGGCAGGGCTACGACGCGGGACTGGCAGGTTTGGCGACGGACTTCGGCGTCGACATCGACGACGACGCAGCGGTCGAGGAAGTGCTGGGCGGCTCGGCAGGCGACGAGCGGGCGGACGCCGTGTTTCCGGCTCCGGCCGTCGAGCGCGAACCAGTAGCGACGCTGGAGGCTGTCCCGGCGCCCCGGCGGCCCGACGTGGATACGGAATTGCGGAAGGTGCCTGCGCGGCCCCGCACCGCCAAGAAGAAGGTCACCTTGCCCAAGGTGGTCAAGAAGTCCCTGGCGGAGAACGAGTCTTGGAAGGAGGCCAGGCTCTTTCCGGTTTCTGCGCTCAAGAGTGACCGGGACCGCGAAACGCGGGCAACGTCGGTGTTGTTGTCGGTGATGGCGCAGATCCCGGAGTTCGGCAGGAGACTCACCGCCGCGTTCGGAGCGCCGGCGGGCCGCATGGAGACGTTCGCCGAGGTGTCGCTGCCACATGGTGAAGCGCCACGGCGCCCGGACGGAGTGATCCGCGTCGAGCGGGCCGGCAAGCTCTGGACGGCGCTTGTCGAGACCAAGACCAACGGGAACGCGCTCAAAGCCGAACAGGTGCAGGCGTACATGGACATCGCCGCCCGGCGGGGCTACGAGGCCGTCATCACGATCTCGAACGACGTTGCGCTGGAGGGCAGTCCGCTGGTCGATGTCAGGATCGACGGGCGGCGTAAGCACAAAGTGGCCTTGTGGCATCTGTCCTGGGCTGAAGTGGCCCACCAGGCACAGATGTTGATCCGGCACGAGGGTGTGGGCAACATGGCACACGCCTGGCTGCTCCAGGAACTGCTGCGTTACCTCCAGCACGCGAATTCCGGATGCCATGGCTTCCAGAACATGGGCGCAGCCTGGGTTCCTGTCCGTAACGGCATCGACAACGAGACCCTGTGCCAGGGAGATCCACGGGCCCTCGACGTGGTGGAGAGCTGGGAGCGGCTCATCCGTCAGGTCTGTCTCGGACTCGGTGGCGAACTCGGGCAGAGGGTCCTGCCTGTCCAGCGCTCCAAGCGCGGAACCGACCCCGGAGCCCGCCGGTCCCGCCTGGCCGATCAGCTCTGTCTCGAAGGAAGACTGCAAGCGGAGCTGCGCATCGAGGGCACGCCCGGCGTTCTTGCGATCACCGCCGACCTCCGAACGAGCAAGCTCCGCATCGCCATCGAGATTCCGGCGCCCGAGCTGGGCTATCCCTTGTCATGGGCGAAACGGCTGGTCCGACGTCTATCCGAAGCTCCCGCCGACCTCCACATCGAGACTCTGGTCCAGGGCGAGGCAGGAGGGCCACGGGGCACTTTGGAACGGCTGCGCCCGGAGCCGGGGGACATGCTGCCGAAGAACGGTACGCAGATCACCGGCTTCCGGCTGTCCCTCTTCAAGGGCATGGGCAGCGGCCGCGGTAGCGCCGAGTCCGGCTTCATCAGCAGTGTCGACGACGCCGTGCACCGGTTCTATGCCGCGGTGGTGGCCCAGCTGGATGGTCCGGCCCGGCGGACACCGTCAGCAGAACGAGCCACCACGGGCTGAGGCTGCCTCGGGGTAGCGATCCTCCGACCCCGACGACAAACGACCGCCGGGTCAATGACCTGGGGGTTCTGCATGGAGCGGGTGACGAGAATCGAACTCGCGCTCTCAGCTTGGGAAGCGACGGCGCTTGGGTGGGGGCTATGCCTCTGACCTGGGCATACATCATCTCCTGGGGTCGTTGGGCGGGCTGGTTTGCGCCGCTGTTGACCGTTGCTTTCCGCTCCTAAGGGCACGCTATGGGCACGAAGCTCTAAGGAGGGGCCTTGACCTGCCCTGTAGCACCGGCAGGCATGTGGGGAGGGCATTGCTGAAGGTGTGCCGTGATGCGGCGTTGCGGTAGCACATGTTCTGCCCGGGAGCCCGCAGAATGAGACGCTGCCGGGGAGGTCCGGTCTGCTTGGCGCCGAGGACGCTGGATCTGCGCCTTCTTCGGAGGTCTCAAGTCTCCTTCAGCTCATCGGGGTCCAGCGGCACGTCATCGAGGATCTCCACCGTCCACGTCTCTTGGAGGCGGTCCTCTTTGCCGGGGGCTGTCCGGTCCGGAAGCGTGTTCATCACGTTGCTGATCCGAACGCCGAAACCGAGATGAGCTGCGGATTGGGCAAGCTCGTAAGCCTCCTTCAACTCACCGATCATCATCAACTGTTTGATCACCGGCGGGTCGGTTACGTATCCGTCCACTTCTCGACGTTCTTCCCTCACTGCCTCTCCCGCCAGCTCTGATCAGTTGAAAGTCCTGGCAGTCAGGGTGGCCGAGCAGCGAAGACACGTACGACCGATGGTCGTTCTTGAGTGGGAGCCGATCGTTTGGTGACTGGAAAGTGCAGAAGTGACGGCATTGAAGCGGCGCATTGTATGCGCCTTCCACCAAGAGGTAACCGGCTTCCCGGAGCGACTCCCCTCGAACGAGGCATCCACCTCGACCGGGCCTGACGGGACGTCTATCAAGTCGGGGGAGCTCAACGGCGGGTCGTATCCCCGCCACGAGACCACAGCCCTTTGTCGATTTCGAGGAGGCGCAGCATGCCGGAGACGGCTGCAACAATCGCCGACGTCAGGCGCACGGAGTCCCAGGGTGCGCAAGAGCGCCGGGTAGTCGGAGGAGTTCTCGCGTCGGAGAACGGCAACCCAAACCGCTCGCCCGACGTCACATCCGACTCGGTGACGGCTTTCGAGGCCCTCACCGCCAAGTACGGCCTCCGCGTGGTGGAGTGGGACACATCCGCCCTGGAGCCCGAACTCCGCGAAAGCTACGTAGCCCATTGCCTGGAGCAGAAAGGTGACCGGATCTTCGCCGTTCCCGTCGGCCAGGACCCACGAACCCGCCTTTCAGCCCTCAATCTTCTCCTCGCGCACCAGGAGGTGACACCGGTATGACACTTCGTGACACCTCCGTGTGCGTCTACGAGGGCGGCCCCGCCGTCAAGGTCCGCTCTGGCAAGGCTGGCAACCAGTACGGACTGTGTGCTTCGTGCGCCGACATCACCGAGCGCACCGACGCCGTGAGCGAGATCATGGAGGGCTTCCGTACCCGCATGCGCGAAGCCGGACGCCTCGACGAGCGCATCGAGGACTTCATCAACGGCGTACTCATCTGCGCGCCGCTGGCGCCGGGCAGCGACCCGTTGGCCTGGATCAGCGCCGTCTTCCACCACCTTGCCAAGAAAACCGGAGTTGAAGCGGAGGTGACAGCGTGACGTCACCGTCTGCCGAGCGCGTCATTGCCCAGCTCAAGGCCAACCGCGTCTCTACCAACGCGGTCGGGCTCGGCAGCCCGGCCCTGGACGCCTGGTACGACGCGATCATCGATATCGTCACTGACTCTCCGGATCCGGAGGCCACCATCGGCGCCGTCGCTCAGCTCATCTCCCGCGAACGCCGCAAGGAACTCGCCTGTCAGCTCTACCGCGACTGCACCGAGACCGGGCCGCACTTCGATCACTGCCGTCACAACCTGAAGGTGGCGGGTAGTGACGAATACCCGGTCCTAGAGGCCGGCATGGTCGCCCTCTCGGGCGGGGACATGCGGGCGATCGTCTACATCCGCAACGAGGAGTTCGCGGATGCTGTCTCCGTCCGGGCGAAGACCACCGAACTGAGGAACCTGCTGGATCAGGTTGATGAGATGGCCGACCGGGTCTTCGCCGATCACGAGGGCCGCTCGTGACGGCGACGACCACGAAGTTCGCTGTTGATACCTGTGATTACGTTGAATACCCGTCCCAGTCGCTGGCCGCGGAGGTCGGCGAGGTGGACGAGACCGACCAGGAAACGGAGATCATCGAGGAGCCTCCGGTCGAGGACCCGGCGCTGGAGACGCCCAAGCCGACAGCACTCCGGTGCACCCACACCACTTCGGCGAGCTGGTGCCAGTCCTCACCGGCCGGGTTCAGGATCACGATGGCCGCCCGGTCCGCAATGCCGCGGTGACCGTCATCGACGTGCGGGGACGTCAGCTGGTGCGTAGCGTCACCAACGAGACCGGTGAGTGCGCCGTGGTGGGTCTCTCCGAGGAGTGCCTCAGCGTCGTGGTCTCGGCACCCGGCATGCATCCGATGGTGCATCGGACGCTGCTGCGGACCGGGACGACGATCCGGTCGGACTTCGCCCTGCACGGCAGGCCGCGAGGCCGCCACGCCAAGCCGGCGCATGTGCTCGACTCGCCGTCGTAACCGGCGTTCAGCGACGCGGTATTGAAGGCGACGTGGGTGGAGATGACGCTCGCACTGATGGGGTGTCGGGTTGCTTGCCAGGCAACCAGAACCGTTGAAGGTGGGGGATGGTCTCCCGCCATGCCGGGGATCCGGCGGTCGCGGACGCGGTGTTCCGGACGCGACCGCCGGAATCTTCCGGCCCGAGTCCTGGCCCCGGAGGCACTCACCGTGCGTATCCGGCCGGGCCAGGGCCTCCGGCTCAGCCGAACTGGCCCACCTGGTAGTCGCCGGCCGGCTGGCGGGTGATGATGTTGATGCGGTTGTAGGTGTTGATGACCGCGATGAGGGAGGTCAGCGCGACGAGCTGGTCCTCGTCGAAGTATTTGGCGGCGTTCGTCCACGCCTCGTCGGTGACCCCGCCGGCCGCGTCCGCGACCCGGGTGCCCTGCTCGGTCAACTCCAGCGCGGCGCGCTCGTCCTCGGTGAAGACCGTCGCCTCACGCCAGGCGGCGATCAGGTTGAGCCGCACCGAGGTCTCCCCGGCGTGGACCGCCTCCTTGGTGTGCATGTCGGTGCAGAAGCCGCATCCGTTGATCTGGCTGGCACGGATCTCCACCAGGTGCTGAATCCTGGCCGGCAACGTCGAGCCCGCCAGCGCCTTGCTGGCCGAATAGAGGTGCTTCACCACCTTGGCCCCGAGGGAGTTGCCGTAGTAGTCGAGACGCGGATCCATGGGGATCTCCTAACCGAGTCGCAGTTACGCACTATTGACCGGCCAGCCCCACAAGGTGTGACACCGAAGGCGGTGTGATGTGGCGAGGTGCGCGACCGGCGGTCAGACGGCCAGCCGGTCAGCAGTGCATGAGCAGCAGGATGGCCGTGCCCAGAGCCATCGATCCGTGCCAGAAGTGCTCGTAAGGCGCGTGCGCGTCGGTGGCGACGTCCACGGTGCCCGAAGTTCCGCGCAGTGCGGGCATGTCCCGGGTGAGCGACCGAAGCGCGCACGCGAGGAGGTACAACGTCAGCACTCCGGTGACCAGATCGCCGCCCTTCGTCTCCATGGAGTGACCGAGGTGCATCCAGGCCATCGCGGCCATGCCAGCGGCGTGGGGCAACCGCCGTACGAGGTCGGCCAGTCGGGATGCCTGGGAGCGCCCGCGTGCGCTCGCCGGGAACCACAATGCGCCGACTGCGAAGAAGGCCGTCTGCGGCACTTCCGGCAGCAGATGCCCCCAGGCCCACGGCATCACCGCCATGGACAGGGCCATGGCGGCGTGCAGGGAGCGGTCGACTCGACCGCGCCACCCCGAACTCCGGGTCAAGACGCCCTGGCGCACCGCGTGCACGGCCGCTGCCGCGAACAGCGCGGTCAGCATCCAGTGCACGACGTCGGCGGCACTCATGCCTCGTCGCCCTCTCCCACGCAGCGGACGGGTCCCGTTCGCATCCGGCCCGCACAAGCGGGGGAGCCGCTCAACCGGTGGGCCGCGGGGCACGCAGGTGGGCCCGCTTCTCCAGTTCCTCCTCGTCGACCAGCGTGAGCATCGGCTGACCCGGCGCGCACATCATGGTCGCGACGAACCGGGTCCGCGCATCGGTGAGGGCGTTGCCGTCCTGGTAATGGATTACGTCACCGCCCGGCTCCCAGAACGTCCCGCCGGCCCCGATCACGCGCTCCGGCTCTCCCTCCAGCTCGAAACGGACCGAGCCCTCGACGACGTACCCGAACGCCGGCCCTGAGTGGCGATGGGGTGGAGTTCCCGGGTCTCCGGGCTCCCACTCCACCTGGATGGTCATCGCCGAGGCGCCTTCGGGGACGGAGACCGGTGCGGCGTCCTGCAGCATCGTCGCCGCCGTCTTCCACCCCTCCGACCGCGGCTGTCCGACGGTCCCGTGCACTGAGTTCTTGTCCGACATCGGGTCGCACCTCCATGCGTTCGGTTCGTTGCCAGTGATGACCGGATGCGCGGTGGATCCGTGACACCGGGCGGCAACGGCGTCACAACATCGGCGCGAACCCGGTCCTAGCTGTAGCGGGCGGTCGGCCTCATGCCACCGACCGGCACCGGTCACATCCGGGTCCCGGTCGGCGCCCTCCCCTCAACCCCCGGCCCGCAGGAGACTGCCATGATCGATCCGGCCAGGCCCGCCGAGGCCACCGCCACCAGCGAACTGGACCAGCTGCCCGACCGAGACGCCGAGGAGACCGCCGAATGGCAGGCGTCGCTCGACGCCGTCGTGCGCAGCGCAGGCCCGGAACGGGCTGTGTACCTGCTGCGGCGGGTGTACGAGCACGCGGCCAGGACCGGCATGGCCCTGCCCGGGCTCCTGTCCACCGACTACATCAACACCGTCCCGGCATCGGCGCAGCCGGCCTTTCCCGGTGACCTCGCCATGGAGGCCAGGATCACCGCCCTGAACCGGTGGAACGCGGCGGCGATGGTGACCCGCGGTGCCCGCTTCGGGCTCGGCGGACACATATCCACGTACGCTTCGGCGGCCTGGCTCTACGAGATCGGGTTCAACCACTTCTTCAAGGGCAAGGACTGGGACGGTTCGGGCGACCAGCTGTACATCCAGGGGCATGCCTCGCCGGGCATCTACGCGCACGTGTTCCTCGAAGGGCGGCTGAGCGAGCAGCAGTTGGACGGCTTCCGGCGGGAGGCGGGCGGCCACGGTCTGCCGTCGTACCCGCATCCGCGACGGCTGCCCTGGCTGTGGGAGTTCCCGACCGTCTCCATGGGGCTCGGCCCGCTGGCCGCCGTCTACCAGGCCCGGTTCAACCGTTACCTGCACGCCAGGGGCATCAAGGACACGTCCGCGTCCCGGGTCTGGGCCTTCCTCGGGGACGGGGAGACGGACGAGCCCGAGGCGACGGCCGCGCTGGCACTCGCCGCCCGCGAGCGGCTCGACAACCTCACCTTCGTCGTCAACTGCAACCTCCAACGCCTGGACGGTCCCGTACGGCCGAACTCCAAGATCGTGCAGGAGCTCGAAGCCAGGTTCCGCGGTGCGGGCTGGCACGTCGTGAAGTCCCTGTGGGGCGAAGCCTGGGACCCCCTTCTGCGGCAGGACACCACCGGCGCCCTGGTCCACCGCCTCGGCGAGGTGCCCGACGCACAGATGCAGACGTACGTCACCCGGGACGCCGCCTACGTCCGCAAGCACTTCTTCACCGGTGACGCGCTCTCCGGCATCGCCGCCGGGCTGAGTGACGGCAGGCTGACCGATCTGTTCGAGAACTCCCGGGGCGGGCACGAGCCGCTCAAGGTCTACGCGGCCTACCGAGCCGCCGTCGAGCACCGGGGCGCGCCGACCGTCGTCCTCGCCCAGACGGTGAAGGGCCACACACTGGGCCGGGCGTTCGAGTCGCGCAATGCCAACCACCAGATGAAGAAGCTGACGATGGCGCAGTTCCGCGAGATGCGGGACCTGCTCGAACTCCCCATCCCCGACAGCGCGTTGAGCGGTGATCTGGTGCCGTACTGGCACCCTGGTGAGAACTCGGAGGAGGCGCGGTACCTGCGTGAGCGGCGTGCCTCGCTGGGCGGCCCCGCCCCGGTGCGCAGAGTGGTGGCCAAGCCGCTGAAGCAGCCGCCGGCCCGCCCCTTCGAATCCTTGGAGAAAGGCTTCGGCAACCAGGAGGTGGCCACCACCATGGCCTTGGTCCGCCTCGTCAAGGACCTGATGCGGGACCAGGACACGGGACCGCGCTGGGTGCCGATCGTCCCCGACGAGGCCCGCACGTTCGGCATGGAGTCCCTGTTCCCGACGGCGGGAATCTACTCACCGGAAGGCCAGACCTACGAGCCGGTCGACGCCGACCAGCTGCTCTACTACCGGGAGGCCAGGAACGGCCAGCTCATCGACGAGGGCATCACCGAGGCCGGTTCCCTGGCCGAGTTCACGGCCGCGGCGACGTCGTACGCCACGCACGGCGAACCC
This sequence comes from Streptomyces sp. 4N124, assembly GCF_052245395.1. NCBI lineage: Bacteria > Bacillati > Actinomycetota > Actinomycetes > Kitasatosporales > Streptomycetaceae > Streptomyces > Streptomyces sp. 4N124. The sequence goes on along the minus strand of NZ_JBQQBS010000052.1, from coordinate 62,201 downwards.
ATGATCCCGTTCTACGTCTTCTACGCCATGTTCGGTTTCCAGCGCACGGGTGACCAGTTCTGGGCCATGGCCGACCAGATGGGGCGCGGGTTCGTCATCGGGGCGACGGCCGGCCGTACGACGATGACGGGGGAGGGACTGCAGCACGCCGACGGACACTCCCAACTGCTGGCGTCCACGAATCCGGCCGCCGTGTGCTACGACCCGGCCTTCGCGTACGAGATCGCGGTGATCGTCAGGGACGGGCTGCGCCGCATGTACGGCGACCGGCCCGAGGACGTCTTCTACTACCTGACGGTCTACAACGAACCCAAACTGCAGCCGCCGATGCCCGCCGGGTCCTCGGTCGAGGAAGGAATCCTCCGGGGCATCTACCTTTTCCGGCAGGCGGAGACGAATGAGGAACGACCGCGGATCCAGTTGTTGGCGTCCGGCACGGCCATCCACTGGGCCCTGGCAGCCCAGGAACTCCTGCTGTCCACCTGGGGTGTCCACGCCGACGTCTGGTCGGTGACCTCCTGGACGGAGCTGCGCCGCGACGCCCTGGACGCCGACCGGGCGCGGCTGGGGGGCGAGGAGCGCGTCCCGTACGTGACGGAGGCGCTGGCGGGTGCTCCGGGCCCGGTGCTCGCGGTCAGCGACTGGATGCGTCAGGTGCCCGACCAGATCAGCCAGTGGGTCGGGCACGACTACTCGTCGCTGGGCACGGACGGCTTCGGCCTGTCGGACACGCGTGACGCCGTACGCCGGTACTTCCGGGTGGACACCGAGTCCATCGTCGTCGCCGCGCTGGACCGGCTGGCGGGTGTCGGCGCGGTCCACGCGGAGACGGTCGCACAGGCACGCGAGTGGTACGGATGGCACGAGTGACCGTGACCGGCACGGGCGTCACACGAGACGGGACTCTCCGGTCTACCAGTCGTCCGGATCCACGCCACGACGCGAAGGTGCCCTCACCATGCCGATTCAGCCGCCCGACCTGCCCACCGAGAAGGACTTCGACGGAGAGTCCTTCGCTCCCCTCTACACCACCACGGTGACGGTGACCGGCGGTTCAGCGGCACACGGGCGGGCCTCGGGCAAGGCCCGCTCGGCCGACGGAGTCCTCGATCTGGATCTCCGCACCCCTGCCGAACTGGGAGGAGACGGCCAGGGAACGAATCCCGAGCAGCTGTTCGCCGCCGCGTTCGCCGCCTGCTTCCACGGGGCGCTGAGCCTGGTGGCACGACAGACCGCGTTCGATCCCACCGCGATCGCCGTCGAGGCGACCGTGGCGTTCGGCCGGGACCCCGAAGACGGCGGCTACCTGTTGCATGTCGACCTGGTGGTCAAGTGGCCGGGCATCGCCCCCGAGACCGCCGCCCCGCTCCTGGAGCGGGCCGATTCGCTCTGCCCCTACGCGCGGATGGCCTGGCGGGGTACGCCGACCACCATCACGCTGGCCTCCTGACGCCACGGCCGGCTGTCACAGATCGCGGGGCCGTCCGGTCGTAGTGAGTGAAGACCCAGGCGATCGGAGTGGACCGTGGCTGTCACCGAAAAACGTCTTGCCACCATGGTGCTGGTCATCGGCACCGGAGGAGCCGGTCTGCGGGCGGCGATCGAGCTGGCCGAAGCCGGCGTCGACGTCCTCGCCGTCGGTAAACGCCCGAAGGAGGACGCTCATACGGCACTGGCGGCCGGCGGCATCAACGCCGCGCTGGCTACCGTGGACCCCGAGGACAGCTGGCAGCAGCACGCGGCCGACACGCTCAAGGAGAGCTACCTCCTGGCTGACCCCCGCACCGTCGAGATCGTCACCCGGGGCGCCGCCCGGGGCATCGACGACCTGGAGCGCTACGGCATGGTCTTCGCCCGGGAGGAGGACGGCCGGATCTCTCAGCGCTTCTTCGGCGCGCACAAGTTCCGGCGCACCGCGTTCGCCGGCGACTACACCGGTCTGGAGATCCAGCGCACGCTCGTCCGGCGCGCGGAGCAACTCACCATCCCTGTGCTCGACGGCGTCTACATCACCCGGCTGCTGGTGCACGACGGCGCTGTGTTCGGTGCGTACGGCTTCGACCTCGCGACCGGGACGCGCTACCTGATCCACGCAGACGCCGTGATCCTGGCGGCGGGCGGTCACACGCGCATCTGGCGGCGTACGTCCTCGCGGCGCGACGAGAACACCGGCGACTCCTTCCGGCTGGCCGTGGAGGCGGGGGCCCGGCTGCGGGACGCGGAGCTGGTGCAGTTCCATCCGTCCGGGATCATCGAGCCGGAGAACGCGGCCGGCACGCTGGTCAGCGAGGCTGCCCGGGGTGAGGGCGGCATCCTGCGCAACGCGCTCGGGGAACGTTTCATGACCGGCTACGACCCCGACCGCATGGAGCTGTCCACCCGCGACCGCGTGGCGCTGGCCGCCTACACGGAGATCAAGGAGGGACGCGGAACCCCCAAGGAAGGAGTGTGGCTCGACGTCTCCCACCTGTCCCGGCAGACGATCATGACGCGGCTGCCTCGCGTCTATCAGACCCTGCTGGACCTGCAGATGCTGGACATCACCCGCGACCCCATCGAGATCGCGCCCACCGCGCACTACTCGATGGGCGGCGTGTGGGTACGACCCGAGGACCACAGCACCGACGTCCGCGGCCTGTACGCCATCGGTGAGGCATCCAGCGGGCTGCACGGCGCCAACCGTCTCGGCGGGAACAGTCTCATCGAGCTGCTGGTCTTCGGCCGCATCACGGGGCAGGCTGCCGCCGCCTACTCGCAGTCGCTGACCGCCCAGCCGCGGTCGGCGTCAGCGGTCGTGGCCGCCCGGACGGAGATGGACGAACTGCTCGCGGCCGACGGGCCGGAGAACGTCCGCGCCCTGCAGCGCGCCATCCGCAACACCATGACCGAGCATGCGGGAGTCGTACGCGACGAGGAGGGCCTGCGCGCCGGGCTGGCCGAACTCGCGGTCATCGAGAAGAGGATGGAGGACGTCGGCGTGCACCCGGACATCGCCGGATACCAGGACCTCGCACATGCCTTCGACCTCAAGTCCGCCGCCCTGGCGGCCCGGGCGACCTTGGAGGCGGCGCTGGAGCGGCGCGAGACCCGCGGCTGCCACAACCGCAGCGACCATCCCGGCCTGGATCCCGAACTGAGGGTCAACCTCGTGTGGTCCCCGACCACCGGTATCACCCGCGAGAGTATTCCGCCCGTCCCCGACGAGATTTCCGCCCTGATGGAAGAGGTCTCGACCCAGGGAAAACTCGTCGAATGAACCCCTGTCACAGATAGAGCCCCGGCCCTGTCTCTACTGGTAGAGGCACACCAGGAAACCCGAAAGGAATTTCGTCATGAAGGTCGTAGTGATCGGTGGTACCGGGCTCATCGGCTCGAAAGTGGTCGCCCGGCTGGGCGAGCACGGGCACGAGGCGGTCGCGGCCGCGCCCAACACCGGCGTCAACACCCTGACGGGCGAGGGGCTGGCCGAGGTCCTGAAAGGCGCGTCGGTCGTGGTCGACGTGTCCAACTCCCCCTCGTTCGAGGACGACGCCGTCATGGAGTTTTTCCGCACCTCCACGGCCAACCTGCTGAAGGCGGAGACCGAGGCCGGTGTGCGGCACCATGTGGCGCTGTCGGTCGTCGGCACCGAACGCCTCCAGGAGAGCGGGTACTTGCGCGCCAAGCAGGCCCAGGAGGACCTGATCAAGGACTCCGGCATTCCCTACTCCATCGTCCACGCCACCCAGTTCTTCGAGTTCATGAAGGGGATCGCGGACTCGGCCACCGACGGCGACACGGTGCGCCTGGCGCCCGTGAAGATCCAGCCCATCGTCTCCGACGAGGTGGCCGCAGTCGTCGCCCGCACCGCGGTCGGCACCCCGGTGGGTGGCGTGGTGGAGGTCGCGGGCCCGGAGGCGTTCCAACTCGACGAACTCATCCGCAAGGTGCTCGCCGCCGAGAACGACCCCCGCACGGTCGTCACGGACCCGCAGGCTCGCTACTGGGGTGCCGCATTGCAGGAGACCACACTCCTGCCGGGTCAGGGCGCGCATATCGCCGAGACCAGGTACGCCGACTGGCTGGCGCGGCAGTAGTAGACCCAGCGGGTGGCCCTTGCCGACAGGAGAGGGCCACCCCTGCCTCCGTGAGGGAGCGGGCGCAGAGCTGCCAGGGCTGACCTTCAGGGTTGTGCCGGCAGGGTTCTGCGCCCTTGTGCCGCCCGGCGTTCACCGTCCGTCATTCCGCCCCAAATCCCCTCGGCCTGTCCCGTCCGCACAGCCCAGTCGAGGCACCGCTCTACGACAGGACAACGGCGGCAAACAGCCTTGGCCTCATCGATCTGCCGAAGCGTCGGACCGCTGTTTGATATCGGGAAGAACAGATCGGGGTCTACGCGCAGGCATTCTGCCCGCTCGCGCCAGTCCATGGCATGACCACCTCGTTCGGGAGCCAGGGGAAAGAAGTGCGGGGCTGCCATATAAGACCAGGCAACCGACGCATGTGTGACACGGCCGAATTCCGATTCGGCGTGCCGGGCCGGTCAAAAGGACCGCCGGTTCCCGGTCCCAGAGGCGGGGCCGAAGACCGACGGCATCAATGCGAGCAGACGGTGAGGGAGAGGAGGCCGTATGGACCGGGGCGATGCGGTGCCGATCGCCGAGTTGCTGGAGGAACGTCGGTTTCTGCTGGAGGTTGCCAACTGGATGCTGGGCAATCTGGCGGAGGCGGAGCGCGTTGTCGGCGAGACCTACCTTCGTTGGTACGAGCTTCCCGATGCGGTGCGTCGGGGGATCACCGTTCCCCGGTCGTGGTTGGCGAAGGCCGCGGGTGCCATCTGCCTGAGCCGACTCGCACTGTCCGGCCGGGGGACGATTGGGCACGAGGAGGCCCACCGGACAAGGCCGACGGACGCGGAGGAGGAGGCCGGCCGGATCGTGCTGGACGCGCTGGAGTCGCTGTCGCCGGCCGAGCGGGCGGCGTTCGTGCTCGACGCCTTTGGGATGGCCCCCGGCACGGTGGCCGACATCGTGGGCCGTACGGAGCCGGAGGTCGCCGAACTCACCGATCGGGCCAGGCAGTGGCTGCGGGTTCGGCGTTCGCAGCCCACGACACCGCAGCAGCACGATGCCGTGGTCCATGCCGTGCTTCGGGCATGCGCAGCGCAGGACGGCGAACTGCTTGCGTCTCTGCTGTGCTCGGACGTCATCGCGTTCTTCGACGGTGGCGGCAAGGTACGGGCGCTGACCGGGCCGGTCCACGGCAGCCGGCCGGTCGCCGACAGCCTGCTGACACTTCTGGCCGGTCGCCCACGCACCGGTCTGACCGCGCAGTCCGTCAACGGTCGTACCGGCCTCGTCGCCCGCTACGGCTGTCAGGTTGCCGCCGTCATCAGTCTCGACGTCGCCGACGACCGTGTCGCCCAGGTCTGGGTCACGCTCAACCCCGACAAGCTGCGGTCGTGGAACCGACGCCGGACACACGGCGGCTCGGGCCGGAGCCCGTGACCGCGGTGGAGAGCGTCACCTTGCCGTGGTCACACACCGTCCGACGCAGGGCCGGAGGCGGTTTCGAAGCGGGAACGCGAGCCGAGGAACGCGGCGATCTTGCTCGGGCTCATCACCCACAGCAGCTGGAAGATGCCGGCCTTCGAGGCGGACGCCGTCATGAACGTCACGGGCCGGCCGTCCTTGCTGACCATCACGCCCGCGCCTCCATTGGCGTCGACCAGCGTGAACTCCGCTCCCCGCCAGAACGGCCGATAGGTCGACAGCCTGGCGACGCGTTCGCGGCCCAGCACGGGTACTCGGGCGCAGCCCCGCATGCCGTTGCCGTCCGACAGGCTCACGGCATCGGGGGTGAGCAGGGCTTCCAGCGCCGCCACATCCCCCGTCTGAGCAGCTGAGACGAAGACGGTGAGGAGGCGTCGGTGCTCGGCCGCGTCCACGCTCTCCCGTTGCTCGTCCGACAGATGCTTGCGGGCACGGCTAACGATCTTCCGTACGTTCACGAGGCTGAGCTCGAGGATTCCGGCGATCTCGGCATAGGAGTAGTCGAACGCCTCGCGCAGAACGTATGCGGCGCGCTCGGTGGGGGTGAGTTTTTCCATGACCAGCAGCAGCGCCAGCTCCAGGGCCTCCGCGCGCTGAGCCCCCACCTCCGGGTCGGAGCTCGTGTCGACGGGTTCCGGCAGCCACGGTCCGACGTAGGTCTCCCGACGCACGCGGGCCGACTGCGTGACGTTGATGGCCAGGTGGGTCGTGATGCTCGACAGAAAGGCGGCCGGATTGGCCACCACCGAGCGGTCGGTCAGCTGCCACCGCAGCCACACCTCCTGGACCACGTCCTCGGCCTCGACCACGCTGCCGAGCATGCGGTAGGCGATGCCGAAGAGACGCCTCCGGTGCTGCACGAAGACGGAAACGGCCGCGTCGAGGTCGTCGCGTGACCTGGGGGACGGTTCGAGAGGCATGATCCTGTGGTCTCCGTTGCTCAGCTGCACCTGCTCTGTTGACCGGATCCGCCTTCTACTGTGACGGAACCGGGGACGGTGGTCACCCCGGCGAGCACAGGGCCACAACGACGCACGCCACGAGCGCGACGGTGAGGAGGGCCATCGTGGCGAGTGTTCCCCGGAGCCGGCGCCAGGTCCGGATGCGATGTTCTTCCACGATGTGGATACGGGCGGCGATGTGATCGGTGACCAGCCGGGCGACGTACACCTGTTCGGCGACGTACCACTGCTCGATCTCCCGCTTCTGCTCCCGGGTCAGCCCCTGTAGCCGTGCGGTGAATCCCGCCACGCGCCGACGTGCCTCTCCCGCATGGGACCTCCGGTACAGGTAGCTCTCGATGTCGATCAAGCCACGGGCGGCCTCCTCGCGCGTGTCGATGGCGTGCTCCCGGTGGAAAGCCGACCCCCATATGCTCATGCGGCAGTCTCCTCACCCGTCAGACCGACGGCGGGGCCCTGTGCCTCGCCGGGACGCAGCTTCTTCTCCAGGCCCCACGCGGTGTAGAAGCCCGCGTAGGCGCCGCCGACGATCAGAATCTCGCGCATGATTTCCTCGGGTGGTTGTCCGACATCAGTTAGACCGGGCAGCGAGGGTAGATGTGACAGCCACCGTCCCGGTCCCTGGTTCAGGGCGCGGGTGCATGGCCGGCGTCGTCGCCCGCTGCCGTTGCGTCTGCCGCAGCGGTTGTCACCGCCCGGTGGATCTCGACGGTGAGCGCGTGGACGAGCCGGGTCAGCTCGTTGTTGTGACGCAGTTCGAGTTCCTGCGCCTCGTAGTCGTGGTCGGCCTTCTTGCGTGAGAACTCGGCCTGCCGGTTCTGGCCGATCATCACGAAGGTCGACAGGAAGATGGCCTCCGGCGAGACGATCAGCGTGAGCGTCTCCCGCGGGCTCTTCTCCATCCACAGCATCCACGGCAGGATGCTTGCGTACCGGGGACGCAGGCGGGGTCCCGGATGTCACCCTGGTGGGACTGAGCACAATGACCTCCAGAGGTGCAGGTCCCCGTCAGCGGGGTTCGCCGGGGCCGCGCAGGAGTTGGCGGACGGTTCCGTCCAGGTTCAGGTGGCATTCCTCGGTGCCCGCGGGCACCACCTCAAGCGTTCGCCGCAAGAAGGCGTCGAGGGCTCGCGCCGGGGCAGTCACGATCACCGCGTCTCTCTTCGCGCAGGGGGCCAGCGCGATGTGTACCTGGCCCACCCACGGACGGCGGGACGGCCACACCTGTACGTCGCCCATGCCGGCGAGCCCCTGCTGTCCCTCCAGGAGGAGGTCGCGGCCGATCACCCACTCCACGGATTCATCGGCGAACAGGTGAAACGTCAGGGACACCGCGTAGGGATCGGCGCTGTCGTAGCACAGATCGAGCATCACGGGCAGGACCACCTCGTCGGCGAGGACCAGGCGGACCGATATTCGGGCCACTGCCAGACTGCAACTGCCGGGTTTTCTCATCTCATCACCGCTCGGTGAACCGGTGGGATCAGGGGAGCTCCAGGGAGATCCATGGACCTCCCGATTCTGTGAGGGCGCCTGAGGCCGCGGCATCAGTCAAACGACCCGCAGATCCGCCGCCCCCGGTCATCGGTGTCACATCAGGTCCGATGACCGATGCGGGACTCCGACCGCGCGAGTGACACTGGCCGTCCGCGACGACGGGGGGTGAGAGGAATCAGTGAAACTGACAAGGTTCGGCCACGCGTGTGTCCGGCTCGAGAGTCCTGGGGGAAGGCTCGTCATCGATCCCGGTTGCTGGACCGAGGACGAGTCGGTGGAGCGTGCTGACGCGATTCTGGTGACACACGAACACGTCGATCACTTCACCGAGGCCCGCGTGCGCAGAGCCGCGGAGGCGAATCGCGGTCTGCAGGTGTGGACGGTGGCGGCCGTCGCCGAGGTGCTGACCGGACTGGGTGATCAGCTGCACGTCATCGGTCACGGGGACGTGTTCACGGCCGCCGGTTTCGAGATCGAGGCACACGGTGCCCGGCACGCGACACTGCACCCGGACGTGCCGGCCGTCGCGAACACCGGCTTTCTCGTCGACCGGAGCCTGTTCCATCCCGGCGACGCGCTGATCGTGCCCGACAAGCGGGTCAGAACACTGCTCGTGCCGGTGCACACACCGTGGACCCGCGTCCGCGACCTCATCGACTGGGTGCGTGAAGTCGCGCCGGAGCGGGCCGTGCCCATGCATGACGGCACGCTCAACTCGATGGGGATCGCGGTGGTCGACGGTCTGCTGGGGGAGAACGGGCCTGGAATCAGCACCCTCTACCTCAGGCTCAACCCCTTGGAAGAGCTGGACGAGATCTGATTGCTTTCCCGAAGACCGCGGCGGTCGTACTGTCGAAGGCGGTCATGGTCACTTGACGGCGGTCATGGTCACCTGACTGATGCAGGCACCCGCGAACCGGTGCAGGGTGTGTCCAGGCCCTCCCGCCGCAGGGCGGCAAGGCGGCCCCCACGACGTACGGAGTCTCCATGTCACTCCGCTCTCCCGCCGAACGACCGGCGGACGCGAACGGTGATGCGCCGTACGGGCTGGTGGGCCGTGCACAGCAACTCCAGCAGATCACGGCTCTCCTCGGGCCGGGAAAGGTCGACGGCCGAGCTCTGCTGCTGTCCGGAGAACCGGGCGTGGGCAAGAGCGCACTGCTGGGTGAGGTCGCCGAGGTCATGGCGGCGACGGGGGCCCGGGTGCTGTCGGCCGCCGGTGTCCGGTCCGAGGCGGAGCTCGCGTACGCCGGCCTCCACCAGCTCCTCTTTCCGCTGAGCGACCGGTTCGAGCACCTGCCGGACCCGTATCGGGAGGCTCTGCGGGGTGCCCTGGGTTTCGGCGGCGATCCGGTGCCCGACAGGACTCTCGTCGCGGACTCGGTGCTCTTCCTGCTGCGCCGAGCGGCCGCCGGACGCCCCGTGCTCATCGTCGTGGATGATCTCGCCTGGCTCGACCGGGCCAGTTCGACGGTCCTGGACTTCGTCGCCCGTCGGCCGGCGGGCGACCGTATCGGCTTTCTCGCGGCGGCCAGGACCGGAACCGGAACCTTCTTCGAGCGGGCCGGACTACCCGAGTACGAGCTGCCACCACTCGACCACAGGGCGGCCACGGAACTGGTCGGGGCACACTTCCCGGAACTCGCCGTGCGGGTACGGGACCGTGTCCTGGCTCAGGCGCAGGGCAATCCCCTCGCGCTGCTGGAACTCCCCACCGCGCTGAGCGGCCCGCAACGCGGCGCGCTGGCCGATCTGCCCGCCGTACTGCCCCTCTCCCCGCGCCTGAGGACCCTCTACACGCCACAGGTGTCCAGCCTTCCGGCAGCATCACGGCGGCTCCTGCTGCTCCTCGCGCTCGACGGCACCGGAGATCTGGGCGTGCTGGGGACGGATTCGGCAGACTCAGGGACGCCGAAGGCCCTGGCGGCAGGGGAAGCGGACCGCCTGATCACCGTCGACGCCACGAACTGCCGTGTCGCCTTCCGCCATCCGCTGATCCGGGCCGCGGTCATCGAGACCAGCACGCTGACCGAGCGCTGCCGGGCTCATCGCTCGCTCGCCGAGATCCGCGCGGAGGAGCCCGAGCGAAGAGCCTGGCATCTCGGAGAGGCGACCCTCGTTCCCGACGAGCGGGTCGCGGCGCTGCTGGAGACGGCCGGGCGCGGCCTCGCCCGGCGGGGCGACGCCGCGGGAGCGGTCACCGCCCTGACCAGAGCCGCCGAATTGAGCCCCCGTCCCGAGGACCGAGCACGCCGGCTGACGGAAGCCGCCTACCTCGAGGCCCACGCGACCGGTGAGCTGCGCGCGGCCGCCGAACTTCTCGGCGGCGCCCGGAAAGCCGCCCCGGACCTCACCGGCTCTCTGCGCACCGCCACCACGGCAGCGCTCGTCCTGCTCAACAGCGGCAACGGCGACGTCGAGACGGCGCACCGCCTCCTCGTGGACGCCGTCGAGACGGGTACGCACGGCTATGACGCCGGGGACGACACACTCGTCGAGGCGATGCACACCCTGTTTCTGGTGTGCTGGTGTGGAGGCCGCGCCGACCTGTGGGATCGCTTCGAGACGGTGCTGCGGCGCCTCAAGTCGACTCCTCCCCTGTCGCTTTCCGCGTGCAGCAAGACGCTCGCCGATCCGGCACGTACCGGAGTGGCCGGACTGAGGGAGCTCGATTCGCTCCTCGCCGGCCTCCCCGACGGGGAAGACCCCGGGCGCATCGTCCATGCCACCATGGCCACGGTCGCCCCGGACCGGCTCGCCCAAGTACGCGACGTCTCCTGGCACGTGGTCCGCCAGGGACGCCGTGGCGGCCCCGTCCGCCAGTACATCCGCGCACTCATGAACCTGTGCCTGTACGACTTCCTGACCGGCCGGTGGGAGGCGGCCGGAACGCTGGCCGACGAAGGTCTGAGGATCTGCGAGGAACACAGGCACCGGTTCCTGTCCTGGTACTTCCACTACATCCAGGCGCTGCTCGCCGCCGTCCACGGGCGCTTCGAGGAGAGCCGCGCGCTGGCCGACCGCATCACGCAGTGGGCCGTGCCCCGCGGCGTTCTGGCAGCGGTGGCCTGCGCCGGCCATGCCCGCGTCCTTGCCTCACTCGGTGAGGGGGATTACGAGTCCGCCCATCACCACGCCGTGGCGGTCAGTCCCGCCGGCCGTCTCGCGTCCCATGTTCCCCACGCCATGTGGGCCTGCATGGATCTGGTGGAAGCGGCGGTCCGCACCGGGCGCACCGCCGAGGCGGAGGTGCACGTCCGGGCGGTACGGGAGTCGGGGATCGCGTCCTTCTCTCCCCGGCTGGCCCTGCTCGTGGAGGGTTCGGCCGCGCTCGTCCCGCCCGACGACCAGGCGCCCGAACGTTTCGAGCAGGCCCTGGCCGTCCCGGGAGTGGAAGACTGGCCGTTCGATCTGGCGCGGATACGACTGGCCTACGGGGAGCACCTGAGGCGCATGCGCTCGATCACGGAAGCACGGGCGCAACTGGACGCGGCGGCGCAGGCGTTCGAGCGCCTGGGCGCCCGGCCGTGGGCCGACCGGGCCGCGGGCGAACTCCGCGCCACCGGCCGGTCCCGGACCAGGGCGACGCGCGACTCCGTGACGCTCACCGCGCAGGAACTGGAGATCGCTCACCTGGCCGCGTCCGGGCTGACCAACAAGCAGATCGGGGAACGCCTCCATCTGTCCCCGCGTACCGTGGGTTCGCACCTCTATCAGCTGTTCCCGAAACTCGGGATCGCCTCACGCGCGGCACTCAGAGATGCGCTCGCGGCACTCCCTCAGGGCCGGTAGACCATCCCCGGCCGTGGCTCGGCAGGGGCGAGCAGCCGGGACACCGTGACGATGGTGTAGCCGCGCTGTTCAAGCGCCTTGAGGATCCCCGGGACGGCGGGCACGGTTCCCTTGTGCAGGTCGTGCAGCAGGATGATGCCGTCGCGGTGGGTCTGGTCGAGCACCCGCTTGGTGATCAGGGCCGAGTCGGTCGTCTCGTAGTCCTTGGCCGTGACGCTCCACAGCACCTGCGCCAGCCCCAAGTCCCGGCAGATCCCGGCCACTTTGCGGTTGGTGCGGCCCTCCGGCGGACGCATCAGTCCGGGCTTGCTGCCGGTGATCCTCTCGACGGCGTCCTGCGTCCGGGTCAACTCCCGGCGGGCGTCCTCGGTGCCGAGATCCGTCAACCGCTCGTGGGTCCAGGTGTGATTGCCGATCTCGTGCCCTTCGTCCGCCATCCTGCGCAGGATCTCGGGGTACTTCGCGATATGGCCTTTGCCCTGCACGAAGAAGGTGACGTGCAGACCCTTCTGTTTCAGGATGTCCAGCAGCCCGGGGGTCGTCGGGCTGGGGCCGCCGTCGAAGGTGAGGGCGACGCACTTCGCCTTGCGGCAGTCGACCTTTCCGGCCACGGATCCTGATGCCTTGGCGCGGGCGGCGCGCGGCGAGGTGTGATCGTAGGTCGTGACCGTCAGGGCCATCGTCAGCGCGACGGTCAGGACGGCGGCCACGGCTGTGGTGACGGCCATGAGGATGCGAGAGCGTCGTATTCGCGTGGTGATTCGCGTGGTGATTCTTGTGTTGAAGGGCATGCGAGATCCATCCCTGGACAGGGTTCGTGGTGATTCCGAGTGGGTTCGCCTCGCGCTATCGCGCGCGGGTGAGAGCCGGCTTCGCGGCGAGGTCCCGTATGCGCACGTCCAGCGTCAGCCGATGCCTCAGAAGGCGTCCGAGCCGACGCTCCACCAGGCGGTGGATCAGCAGGGACAGCCCCAGCATGCAGATGACGGATACCGCCATCGAGGGCAGTGGCCCCAGCCCCGGGAATGCGCGGACCAAGCCCTTGGCCAGGGGAATTCCGAGGCTCTGGTGGACGAGGTAGAAGGGGTAGGTCAGCGCCCCGGCGGTGACCAGCCAACGCCGTCGCAGCCCGGCGAGCGGGCCGATCCCGGCGAGGGCCAGCAGCCCGAGGCAGAGGGTGAGTACGGCCGCGCAGACGGCCCAGGAGGACGGGCGCTCGCCAGGGGGCACGGCGGCGTGGTCGGCCACCCGCAGTTGGAGCACGGTGAGTTGGTAGCACCAGGCGAAACCGAGCAGCAGCCAGAGCAGGAGGTTCTGTCCGAACCTGTGCATGACGTAGAGCACGATCCCGGCGACGAACAGGCCGGTGTACCGGGGCAGTACGAACTCGTCGAGCAGTGGTGAGTGGAGCTCAAGGGCGATGACGGCGGCCAGGAGCCAGGCTCCGCAGAAGGCCACCACGCGCCGGTAGGACAGTCCGAAGACGAGCAGCGCGGCCATCAGCAGGTAGAAGCGCGCCTCCACCCAGAGGGTCCAGCTGACTCCGTCGACCAGATCGAGCCCCAGCGGCCCCGGAGCCATCGTCAGGTTCCCCAGGACGGTACGCGGGTCGACGCGTGTGGCGGCGGGCCGATGGCCCAGTCGCGAGACCAGGACGAGCAGGACGACCAGGAGCACCGCGCACCAGTAGGCCGGGAAGAGCCGTGAGATCCGGGAGACCGTGAACTGTGCGGGAGTCCGCCCCCAGCAGCTCATGCAGATGACGAATCCGCTGATGAGGAAGAAGAACTCGACGCCGAGCCAGCCGTAGCGGCTGATCTCGTGCAGGAACGGGGCGAAATCCCGGAGCTCGGTCTTTCCCCAGAAGCGCGGGGTGGGGGTTCCGAGGAAGTGGTATGCGGCCACCATCACCGCTGCCACCAGGCGGAGTCCGTCTATCGCGGCCAGGCGCTGCTGCCCGCTGTGAAGGTCAGAGGACGGCATGTCGGAAGCGGGGCCGTCTCACGCGGTGGGCAGGGGCGAGCGGCTGACGCGTATCTTCGACTGGCCGTGTGGGCGTTGCTCCCAGTCCTCCATGAACCTCGCGTGCAGGCCGTGCCGTTGTGCCAGGGCCAGGAGGGTCTCGGTGCGGTAGTAGAAGTCCTCGCGCAGCACCTGGTGTTCGGTGCCCTCGGTCCGGTCGAAGGTGAAGTCGAAGAACCCGGTGTCGGTGAGCACGCGGCCGACGTGCGCGAGACATTCGTCGATGACGTGCAGCGGGGAGTGGGAGAAGACGCTGTGCGCGTGGATGACGTCGAAGTGTTCGTCGGGCAGGAAGTCCAGGGTGAGGTCGCCGGTGATGGTGAGGTGCGGCAGCCTGTCCTGGAGGTGGCGCTCGACGAGGGTCTTCTTGGCGGCCACCAGGATGTCGGGTGAGATGTCGATGCCGTAGTAGTTGCCGGAGTTGAGGTGGCTGATGAAGCGCCAGCCGCCGCGCAGGTTGCCGCAGCCGATGTCGAGCATGCGGTGTTCGGGGCGGAGCCCGTGTTCGACGAGGTAGTCGAACTGCATCTGCCCGAGCGCCAGCCAGCGGTCGTGGGTCTGACTGCCGACCGCGGCCTCCGGGTTGCGGCGCGTGTCCGAGGCCATCACGGCCCGGTAGTAGCCGACGTGGTCGGGGTGCTTGAGACGCAGCCACGCGTCCCGGCCGGCCCGCCGGAGGTACGGGACGACGCGGCCGGGGTGGCGCAGGGCGTATCCGGTCTTGTGAGCCAGGGCGGCGCGGTTGTTGCGCAGTTTCTTCGGTGACTTGGCGTCGGCGGGCATGGCGAAGCGACCTCCGTGCAGAAAGGGGAAATCCTGGTGAAAGGCGGAATCCCGGTGAGGGGTGAAGGCGAAGGAGATGAAGTGGTGAGGCGGATGCGGCGCGCTGTGGTCGCCGCGGTCAGACGCGGCGGCGCAGGAGCAGCACGGTGACGATCGTGAGCAGGACGGCGAGGGCGCCGAGGACGGCGGTGTCGGTCCACTGGAAGGTCCAGTAGTCACCGGCCGGGCTGGCCTCGTAGAAGCGGGCGACGTACCCGTGCGCCGTCATGCACTCCTTGAGCTGGGAGCCTGAGGGGAAGGGGCAGTTCATTACGTCGTCATGGCGGCCGGAGGCGGTGACCAGGCCGTAGTTGCCGGTCGACCATTTCTCGCCCATCGGCGCTTTGGGGGTGCTGCCGGCGCTGACGTAGGTGTGTGGCGGGACCAGCAGCCGGGTCCGGTGCGTCCACTCCAGCAGGAGCGTCGTCACCCCGGTCACCAGAAGGGTCAGGCCCATCGCCTCCAGGACTCTGCGGGCCAGCAGGCCGAGCAGGGTGCCGGCCGCCAGGCCGAACAGGGCGGCCGCGACGACGCGGGGGCCGGAGCCGCTGAGGGCCGTGATGTCGTACCAGAAGAGGCCGTAGCTACGATCGGCGGCCGGTCGCCACCACCATGCGAACACGCCCGCCAGCAGGCCGGAGAGGACGGTCGTGATTGCCGCGGCCAGGGCGATCCGGGAGGCGAACCACTGGCCGCGGCTCACGCCCTGGGCGAGGATCATGCGGTGCGTGCCCAGCTCCCGGTCGCGGCCCAGCAGAGGGGCGCCCCAGAAGACGCCGATGATGACGGGCAGGGCGATGTTCAGTGCCCCGAGGTACTTCAGCGGCTCGATGTCCAGCAGCAGGGGCAGGCCGGTGTCGGACCGGGTGCAGGACAGCGGCCCGGGGTCGCAGTGGTCGAACAGCCCGCTGTGTAGGGCGTCCAGCATGCCCGAGCGGGAGTACGCGGCGATCGCCGCGGTGACGACCAGGGCGGCCACGCCGATGCCGGCCGGCACGCGCTGCTGACGCCAGGCGAGCCAGAGGGAGCCCTTCACGCCGCGCCGCCTCCGTCCGCTCGCCCGAGGTGGGGTGCCCCGCCTCAGCGGGTTGGAGGTAGCCGATCAGGATGTCCTCCAGCCTGGGCCGCTCGACGTGCCAGTCGCCGCGCAGCGGCCCGCGCTGCCGTATCAGGGCTGTGAGCTGTCTGCCCGCGGTACGGCGCTGTACGACGGTGTGCTGTCCGGTCAGGGCGTCGGCCCGGTCGACGGGGCCGGTCAGTACGGCGTGGCTCTCGCGCAGTGCCTCGGCGTCCTCGCTCAGCTCGACGCCGCCGTCGCGCAGCACCAGCACCCAGTCGCAGGTCTCCTCCAGTTCGGGCAGGACGTGCGAGGACAGCACGATGCTCATACCGTGCTCGGCGGTCTCGGCCATGAGTTGCGCCATGATCTCGCCTCGTGCCACGGGGTCGAGGTCCGCCAACGGCTCGTCGAGAAGCAGGAGTTCGGGCCGCTTGCCCAGTGCCAGGGCGAGCGCGACGCGAGTCCGCCGCCCGGGGGACAGGTCGCCGACGCGGGCGTGGAGCGGGATGTCGCCCTCGCGGACGATCCGCTCGGCGGCCGTCCGGTCCCACGACGAATTCAGTTTCTCGCCCATCAGCAGGGTGTCCGCCACGGTGAAACGGGGGTAGAGCGGCTTGTCCTGGGTGAGCAGGGCGACCCGGGCGCGGGCCTCGGACGTGCCGGGTACGGCGCCCAGCACCCGCAGTTCCCCGGAGCCGGCCCGCAGGAGGCCGCCGGCCAGGTGCAGCAAGGTGCTCTTGCCGGCGCCGTTGCGGCCGACGAGGGCGGCCACACGACCGCCGGGCACGGTGAACTCGCAGTCCCGCAGGGCCCAGCCGCCCCGCTTCCGGTACCGGAATCCGAGTCCCGCGGCGCGCAGTGCGGCCGGCGCTTGAGGCCCGGTCATGCGTCCTCCTTCTTCCGTTCCCGGTCGCCCGGGGTGGGGCGGTCGTGCTCGTTGTCGTAGGTGTCCAGGGCGGTGGTGACGAGGGCGAGGACATCGGCCCGCTCCAGGCCGGCGGCCCGCGCACGTGCCACCCAGTCGGCGACCTCCCCGCGCAGCGGCGAGTCGTCCTCCGCGCCGGGCCTGGCGAGCGACCGTGTCACGAACGTCCCGAGGCCACGGCGCAGTTCGACCAGGCCGGCCTGCTCCATGTCGCGGTAGGCCCGCAGCACGGTGTTGGGGTTGATGGCGGTCGCCGCCACCACCTCCTTGGCCGTCGGCAGCTTGTCACCGACCTTCAACAGGCCCATCCGGAGCGCCCGTTCGGTCTGCTCGATGATCTGCACATAGGCCGGTACGCCGCTGCCACGGTCGATCCGGTAGTCGATCACGTCGCCTTCCTCGGTTCCACCATGCTTGTGCTAATGAATTAATGGAAGCATGGTGGATGTCCGGCGGCGATGTCAAACACCGGTGGATCACTGGGACTCCTGCCAGGGCGGGAGTGCGGCCAGGGCCTCGCCGAGGGTGACACGGGAGTTGATGCCGAGCTTCGCGTAGATCCGGTGGAGGTGGGCCGCCACGGTCCGGTGGGAGAGGAAGAGCTTTTCGCCGATCTGACGGTTGGTCAGTCCTGAGGCGGCGAGTGTGGCGATCTGGTGTTCTTGCGGTCGGAGTGGGTCCGCCCGCAGGTTCTGACGTACCAGGACGGTGGTACGGCCGGTGGCCCGCAGTTCCTTTGCCGCCCGGGCGGCCCAGGGGGTGGCTCCGAGACGGCGGAACGTGTGGAGGGCGGCGGCGAGATGCGCGCGGGCGTCCTTGGCGGCGCGTGCGCGTCGAAGGTGCTCGCCGTACGCGAGACGGACGCGGGCGAGGTCGAAGGGCCAGCGCTCGGCATCGGGAACGGAGAGGGCTTCTTCGAAGAGGCCGGCGGCCCGGTCCTCAGGGGCGGCAATGGCTGCCGAACCGGCGGTGACCAGCGCCAGCCGGCCGGAGATGCCGGGCAGGCCCGTCTGGCGCAGCGCGGCGACGTGAGCGAGTGCGTCGGCTCGGCGTCCGCTGCGTACCGAGGCTTCCACGAGGTCCAGGGGAACCCACAACGCCAGCGGGGCATGCGGGGCCAGCACTCCCGGCGGACTGATCGCCGACGCGTTGAGGTAGCCCTCCTCGTAGTCGGCGCGTCCCAGGGCGGCGAGTGCCGTCATGTGCCGGGCGAAGTGCTCCACGGTGCGGGCGCCGCGGGGGACCGCCCACCCCGTGATCAGCCGCGCCAGCCTCCGCACCGTGCCGTCGTCTCCTCGCGCCGCGGCGAGCAGACCCTCGGCCCGGTGGAACTGCCGGGCCAGCAGCTGATAGCCGTGGTCATCGCAGAGTGCGAGACCCTCCGCGGCGAGGCGAGCGCACTCGTCCCACCGGCCCGTCATGAAATCGTCCAGGCACAGCACCACCATCGCGATGAGGGCCGAGGCGACCGCGCCTCCTTCGCGCCCGTCCTCGACGACACGCCACAGAGCCGCACGGCACCCCGTCGCACGGTCCACGAAGAGTGCCGCCATCGCGATCCGCTCGATCCGGCTCGGGTCGGTCTCCCGGTGCAGTCCGTGGATCACCGTGTCGAGCAGCGCGAGGGCTTCCGCGCTGGACCGTGCCGGGTCGGCGTAGACGTCGCCGAGCAGCCCCTGGAGGGGCGGCATCGGCACGGTCAGCCGCGCCATGGCTCCGTGATATCCGCCCCAGAGTTCGGGACTGCCCGCGCACAGACACACCCTGCGCAAGGTGCACAACGCTTCGAAGACCGCCTCGTCGTCACCGCCGTCGGACCGGCCCTCACGGGTCATGATCGCGCCGACCAGCAGCCGGTGCGCGGTGGTGACGTCGCCGTCGCGGTTGAGCAGCACGTTGGAGGCCGCGGCCGCCGCCTGCAGCGATCCCCTGAGTCCGGGATCGGCGCGCCGGGCCTCCACGAGCAGCTGTGCCGCCGTACGCAGTTCCCCGGCGACGTCGGAGCCCACGTAGGCGGCTTCGGCCAGGCGCCGGCCGCGGTCCGCGGGATCGGGAGTGAGGTCGGCGGACCGTACCAGCGCGTTGAAGGCACCGACCGCGTCGCCGCGCCGACGGACCCGGTGGCCGGTGCGCTCCAGGAGCGCCGCGACCCGCTCGTCCGGATCGGGCGTGGCCTCGGCGAGGTGCCAGGCCCGGCGGTCTGGCCGGTCGGACAGCGCGTCGGCCAGAGCGCGATGGGCGTCCAGACGCTGACGGCCGGTCGAGCCCGACACGATCGTCGCGCGGATCAGCGGATGGCGGAAGGACAGCCGCCCGAGGCCCCGGTCCTCGAGCCGCACCAACTGGGCCCGCTCTGCCTGGGCCAGAAGTGAGAGCACGTCCTCGCCGGAGGCGGCGGCTCGCAGAACGGGCAGGTCGCCGCTGCCCTCCAGCGCTGCCACGAGCAGGAGTCGGCGGGTCGGCTCGGGCAGCTCCGCGATGCGGGACGCGTACAGCTCCTGCAGACGACGGCTGAGCGGGAGCACCTCGGACAGCGCGCCTCCCGCGCCGCCGCGCGAGTCGCCGAGCGTCGCGGGCAGTTCCAGCAGGGCCAGGGGATTGCCGCCGGCCTGCGCGAGGACGCGCTGCAGTTCCCGCGCCCCGAGCAGCGGGAACCGGGTGCCGACCAGGCCGGCCGCGGAGCCGTCGTCCAGAGGCGAGATGGTGAGCTCAGGAAGCCCCGCCCGCTCGAAGAAGCTCTCGAAGCCCGGCCGTGACGCGGCGAGAAGGCCCACTCGACTGCTGGTGAGCCGCCGCGCGACGAAGGCGAGCGCCGCCGCGCTGGCACGGTCGACCCACTGAAGGTCGTCGACGACCATCAGAACCGGACGCGTGCATGCGGCCCGGCGCAGCAGCGCCAGCACCGCCCCGTAGACGACCAGGCGGTCCGCCGCGGCGCCCTCGCCCGTGCCCAACGCCACCATCAGTGCGTCACGGTGGACCGGGTCGAGTCCGTCGCGTTCGTGCAGCACCGGTTCGAGTACGTGGTTGAGGCCGGCGAAGCTCAGATCCGCCAGGAACTCGACCCCGTCCAGGCGCAGCACCAGCACACCGGCCGACGCCGCGGCCCGAGCCGCAGTGTCCAGGAGAACGGACTTGCCGACACCTGGGTCGCCCGACAACAGCAGAACCCCGCCGACACCGCCGACCGTCTCGTCGACGAACGACCGGAGCAGTTCCAACTCCTGGTCGCGTCCTACCAGTTGCTCGGACGTGTTCCGCGACACCGAGCCTTCAGCGGCCACAAGCGGCCTCCTTCGAGAACTGACGTGGCGGACCCGGCCGGGCCGAGGAAAGGAGGAGGTCCGCGGGCCGCGGTCCCGCGCGAAGCGGGCAGCCGCACAGCAGGCCCCCTCCCCTCGGCGACTCAGCCGGCGGAAGGCCGCGGGGCACGCAGATGGGCCCGCTTCTCCAGCTCCTCCTCCTCGACCAGCGTCAGCATCGGCTGGCCCGGCGCGCAGAGCATGAACACGACGTACTTGGCCGGAGCGTCCGACGAAGCGTTGCCGTTCTGGTAATGGATCATGTCGCCGCCCGGCTCCCAGAACGTCTCACCGGCCTGGATCACGTGCTCCGGCTCGCCCTCGAGCTCCCACCGGACCGCGCCCTCGGTGACGTAGCCGAAACACGGCCCCGAGTGCCGGTGCGGAGGAGTCCCGGGGTGACCGGGCGGCCACTCGACGAAGACGGTCATCCCCGAAGCGCCCTCGGGAATGAAGGGCGGCTTGATGTCCGCCAGCATCCTGGGCCCGGTCCCGTCCGGGCCGACGGGCCCATGCCCATGTCCGTGCTCGTGCGTGTCGGCTCCGCCGACCGAATCCTTCTCCAACACTGTGCCACCTCCGTAACCGGGCCCGGAACACACGACCGTGTCCGGACGTACACAACCCGCTTCGTAGTGATGACAAGGCATGCCGCGCATGTGTGACACGTGGGTCGGGAGCCGACGTCCGACGCCATCGCGGAACGCCATCAAATGACTGAAGCAACTCGCCGCCCGGATACGGAAGCTGAAGAGGCCCTGGACCGGTCGCGGATCACGGCCCTCGTTCCGGTCCGCCACGCCCGTGATCGTCGGCCACACCTCACCCGACAGCACAACATGAAGGAATCACGAAATGATGCACGAAAGCGCAGGTCATGGCATGAGCGGTGCCCGATGAGCGAGGAGACCGGCGGCCTGACCGTCGGCGTCGATCTCGGCGGCACGAAGATCGCCGCCGGAACGGTCGACCCCGGTGGGGAGATCGTCTCCCGTGTGCGCGTCCCCACTCCGCACGACCCGGACCGGATCGCGGAGGCGATCGCCGAAGCGGTCCAGCGGGTCCGCGAGGGCTGGGACGACGTCCGGGCGGTCGGCGTCGGAGCCGCCGGATACGTGGACGCGGACCGCTCCACGGTGCGTTTCGCGCCCAACCTGGGCTGGCACGACAAAGCGATCCGGGACATCGTCCAGGAGGCCACCGGGCTTCCGGTCGTCGTCGAGAACGACGCGAACGCCGCCGCATGGGGCGAGTTCGTCCACGGAGCCGGTGCGGGACACGAGGACATGCTGATGATCACCGCGGGCACCGGCCTCGGCGGAGGCATCATCAGCAGGGGCCGGCTCTTCCGCGGCCGCTTCGGCATGGCGGGCGAGATCGGCCACTACCGGGCGGTCCCCGACGGGCTCCCGTGCCCCTGCGGTCAGCACGGCTGCATGGAGCAGTACGCGAGCGGAGCGGCCCACACGCGCCGCGCCCGCGAGATGGCGGCCGCCGATCCGGGGCGGGCCGCGGCGGTGCTCGTGCTGGGCGACGGCACCCCCGCCGGCCTGCAGGGGCAGCATGTGACCGAGGCCGCCCAGGGCGGCGACCCCTTCTCCCTCGACGTGTTCGCCCGCTCGGGCCGCTGGCTGGGCCAGGCTCTGGCCGACGTCGCTTCGATCCTCGACCCGTCAGTCCTCGTCATAGGCGGGGGACTCGGCGACACCGGCGAACTGATCCGGCGTCCGGCCGAGTTCGCCTACCGGCGGGCTCTCGGCGGCGGCGAACACCGGATCTACGCCCAGATCCGCGCCGCCACCCTCGGGCAGGACGCCGGTCTCGTCGGCGCGGCGAACCTGGCCCGTCTGCACGAACTGCTCTGGTCCCCGGCGGCCGTCCTCTGACAGCGGGCCGGCGACATCACACAGCGACAGCCCCGGTTGCCGACAGTGCCCGCAGAGCAGCCCCGACCCCCATCCGCGCCCTCCCCTCTACGACCGGCGTACCCACCGGCCGCGAGCCCTGCCCGCGCGCCCGCGAACCCGGTCCTGTGAAGGAGTCCTAGACCATGACCGCCAACGCCACTCCCGCGGGGCCGGCCCGACCGATGGCCGCACCCCGCACCACCAACCTCCGGCGTATCACCTACATCTCAGCCGCCGCGTCGATCGGCGGCTTCCTGTTCGGCTACGACAGCGCGGTCATCAACGGCGCCGTCACCGGAATCCAGCAGCGGTTCCACGTCTCCTCCAGCGAGACGGGCACCATCGTCGCCTCCGCCCTGCTCGGTTCCGCCTTTGGCGCCGCCGTCGCCGGGCGTCTTGCCGACTGCATCGGCCGCTTGCGGGTCATGCATCTCGCCGCGCTCCTCTTCGCGATCAGCGCACTCGGCTCGTCCGTGCCCTTCTCCGCCTGGGACCTGGGAGCCTGGCGGGTCGTCGGCGGCATGGCGATCGGCCTGGCCTCACTGATCGGGCCCACCTATATCGCCGAGGTCGCGCCGCCCGACCATCGCGGTCGGCTGGCGTCGTTCCAGCAGGCGGCCATCGTGCTGGGGATCACCGCCTCCCAGCTCGTCAACTGGGGTATCGCGCAAGGCGCAGACGGCAGAAGCGAGAACCTGCTCGGGCCTTTGCGCGCCTGGCAGTGGATGCTCATGGCCGCCGTCGTCCCGGCGCTCGCCTACCTGCTCCTCACCCTCCGCATCCCGGAGTCGCCGCACTTCCTCGTCGGCGCAGGCCGCCTGGACCGCGCCCGCGAGGCAGTGCGAGACCTGCAGGGGACGTATACCGGGGCCGAGGTCCGGATCGCCGAAATCCAGCACGCGCTCAGGACCGACCACAAGCCACGGGTACGGGATCTGCTCGGCGGCCGGTTCGGGCTGCTGCCGATCGTGTGGGCCGGGATCGGGCTGGCCGTCTTCCAGCAGCTCGTCGGCATCAACGTCATCTTCTACTACTCGTCGCTCCTGTGGCAGTCGGTTGGCATCGACCAGTCCGACTCCCTGCTGATCAGCCTCTCCACATCGATCATCAACATCGTCGGGACCGTCGTGGCGATGCTCCTCATCGACCGGGTGGGCCGCAAACCGCTCGCACTGACCGGCTCGGCCGGCATGGCCACCTCGCTGGCCCTCGCCGCCTGGGCGTTCTCGTACCGGACGGGAAGTGGCGGCAGTCTGTCCATCCCGGACACCCAGGGCGCCGTGGCGCTGATCGCCGCCCACGCCTTCGTGTTCTTCTTCGCGGTTTCCTGGGGCGTGGTGCTCTGGGTGATGGTCGGTGAGATGTTCCCCCTGAGGATCCGCGCCGCCGCGATGTCGGTGGCGACCGCCGCCAACTGGATCGCCAACTGGGCCGTCACCGAGAGCTTCCCCCGCATGTCGGACTGGAACCTGTCGTCCACCTACGCGATCTACGCGGGCTTCGCCGTGCTCTCCTTCGTCTTCGTCGCCGTCCGGGTGCGCGAGACCAACGGCAAGAAGCTGGAGGAGATGCAATGACATCGCCGTGCACTTCCCGGCCGGACGAACAGGGCGTGCAGCCGACGGCGGCCGACGACGATGACCGGGCCGTCTGCTCGACGGCGGGCTGGTGGCAGGCCGCGTATTGCCGGGGCGCCGACACCGAGACCTTCTTCCCGCTTCCGGGCGACCAGACCACCATCCAACGGGCGCTGGCGATCTGCGAGTCATGCCCGGTGCGGATCCCCTGCCGGCGCTACGCGCTGAGCCGCCGTGAACGGCACGGCATCTGGGGCGGACTGACCGAGCAGACGCGCGAACTGCTCATCCGCATGGGGCCGCCGCTGACTCTGGAAGTCCCGGACAGGCTCGTGCCCCGCGCTGGTCCGGCCGACGCGACTGCGCCGCGGACCGGCCCCATAGAAGAAGGCTGACAGGGCTGATGGAGCCTGGCATCCCTTAACGCGGAACGCCCGCCGGTGAACATGCCGGCAGGCGACTCCTTCATTCGCTGAGCGCGCCCGTGCTTCCTGAGGTAGCGGGAACACTCTTGAGCGGTGCTGGGTCAAGCGACGTCAGCGGCCAGGGCACGCAATGCGGGGGCAAGTTCGGGATGGTCCCCACGCGATGCCGACTGCAGCAGCTCGGTGATGACCGGCGCGGTGTAGCGGTGGGCCGGCAGCATCTCGCCATCGGCGGACAGGCGGAAACGAGGTGGCTCCAGACGGTGGGTGGCCAGGATGGTGTTGACGTCGTCCCAGGTGATCAGCTTGTTCGGGTCCTGGATGGCTGCGGGGACGTGGCGGTAGCGGCGGTGGAGCACCTGGGCCAGGAACTCGTCCTGGCCCAGGTGAGCCGCCAGATTCAGCGGCGACAACGTGCTTCCTCCCGGATCAGTCGTTGCCGTCGGTGCGGCCGGTGCTGCCGCCGTCGGACGGAGTGACGCCGCGCTCGCGGGCGGCCTGGATCCGGCGGCGTGCCTTGACCAGTCCGGCCTGGGTCGGCCCGGTCGTCGGGGCGGTGGCGGTGTTGTTCTGCATTGCTCCTCCAGTGGTCGGGGATGAAGTGGCCTTGCGGACCCGCCCCGGACGGGGCTCGACCTGTCCAAGGGCGCGGGCGATTGACCAGCCCGGGGCGGGGGTTTGCGGCCCGCCCCTGGCCGGGGCTTCTCGGGGTGGGGAGCCTTCCGATCAGCTACGTCCGGCAGGGAGGGGGACTCAGGGGCCGGCCTGGGGGGAGATCGCGACGCCGATCACGAAGCCGCACGAGGCGGAGATCAGCACGATCAGCAGCGGGCCTGTGTAACGCGCCAGCCGGTTCGCTGCGCGGCCCATCACGGCTTCCACCACGCCTGCCACGTCCGGGTGATGCCTCCGACACGACTGCGTGGGTGTTCACCGGCTCACCTCTTCCAGAGAGGTACCGATATACGGGTGCTGGAGGGCGGCGTGGAGGGTGTCGGCGTCGGTGAGGGTGTCGTCGTCGGGGAGTTCGCACCAGCCGCCGAACCAGTCGTCGATCAACTCCAGGCCGGGCGCGACGAGCCATGAGTTGATGGAGAGGTGCCGTACCGGCAAGTCTCCCCAGCTGTCGACGCTGCCGGGCTTGATGGCGTAGTAGAGGCGTTCGTTGGGCCCGTCGTACAGCACCGGGCCGATCTCCGCTCCAGTGGCCCGCAGGTGGGCCAGGGCCAGGAAGCCCATCTCTGCGGGGGTTCGTACGAGGTCCCAGCCGTCGCCGACTTGGAGCAGGCGCAGTCCGGGCACGTCGTTGACCATGGGGGCGCTGCGCAGTGCCTCACGAACGGACATCAGGTGTCTCCCAGGCGCTGGAGGTCGGCACTCGCTCCGAGGGAGGGTGCGGAGGCCGTCGTCGGCCTGGTGGTGGAGCGGACCACGATCAGACGGGTGCTCGACGCTGCTATCTGCCGCTTCCGCTCGCCGGCAACGCGCTTCGGGCCGAGGTGGCCGAGGGCGGGAACCACGGCGCCATAGGTCTCGGGTAGTTCCAGCGCGTCCAGGAGGCCAACGAATGCGGGGGAACGGACGGGCACCGCCGCGTCGCGGTCGGTGAATACGCCGCACAAGGTCAGCTCATGCTGTCGGCAGTACTCGGTGAGGCAGCCGACGAGCGCCGCGTGGCGGGCGGGGCCGCCGGTCACGTGGCGCAGGTAGCCGAAGACCTGCGGGAAGGCGACGGAGCGGCGTTCGGTGATGAGGTCGTCGTCCATGCCCACAGCGTCGACCGCTGCGAACGGCCTTGAAATGACCCGCTGTTGTACTTCCGTTGCACTTCCCGCCCCATGTCGTCACCGAGAGTGCTTCCATACGTGACGGAGGGAGGTCATCCGTGGTCAGCGTGCAGCAATGGACGGGTCGGGAGGCGAGTGCCTTGCGCGCCGCGCTGCGCATGAGCACGCGCGCTTTCGCCGAGCACCTCGGTGTCGCGCTGCGCACGGTGGCCAAGTGGGAGAGCCTCGGGGCCGAAACCCAGCCCCGGCCGGACACGCAGGCCATTCTCGACACCGCCCTCGCCCGTGCGGATTCTGCCGCCCATTCCAGGTTCGAGGCGCTGTTGTTCCCCGCGCGGAGAAGCGCGCGGCCGGCGGATTACGAGACCTGGACCGAGGACATTGAGCGCGCTGTCATCTGCGTCAGCCGCCAGAACTTCCCCTTCGCCGCCACGCTGTTGAACCGCTGGCTGGGAAGCCACGACCCGCATCGCCTGGACGACAAGGGCCTCTATCTGTATGGCCGTTCCCTCGTCCTTCTCGGCGACCTCCAGCGTGACCAGGGCGCGATCCTCGGCCCGCTCTCCGCCCGGCACTCGTACCTGTCCGCCCGCGGCATGTTCTCCGATCTCGACATCCCGCGCCGCGTGGCCCAGATCGAGCTCTCACTCGCCGTGGTCCAGGAGATGTCCGGCCAGCTGGAGGTCTCGGCCCGCCAGTACGAACTCCTTGCCGCAGACGAACGCTTGAGCCCGCGCGACCGCGCCAGGGCGAGCCTCTGGGTGGGTACGGCCCTCAGCAAGGAGGGCAACAACGAGTACGCCACCAACGCGATGACGGCCGCCACTCATGCCTTCGAGGACCTGGGCGAGCCGGAGGACTGGTCGGTCGCCCACCAGAAGCTGGCCCTGGCCCATCGCGGCGCCGGCGACCTGAAGCAGGCCCTGCACTACATCGATATCGCGCGCACCACCGGCACGGTCGACTCCCCGATGCAACGGGTGAGGCTGGACACCGCGTATGGGCACATCCTTCTGTCGGATGCGGCGACCCGGAATGATGGGCTGTCCGTCCTCGATCAGGCGGCACAGGTGGCCCGCCAGTACGGGCTGAGCCACCAGCTGCGCAGTATTGAGGGCATCCGAAAGGGCCAGCAAGGATGAGCCAGGGAGTGCCAGTGCCGGAGCACGAGCAGCGCCAGATCACCGACGAGCAGTTCCACGATGCGACGCTGATCTGGAACTACCACCAGATGGGCCACGAGCAGCGGTCCTGCTCGGCGGCGATCGGCCTGGGCAGCCACGACCTCGGGGTCGCGACCACGGCGGTCGACCTGTACCGCGCTGGCCTCTTCCCGGTCCTGGTGTTCAGCGGCGGCAACAGCCCCACCACCCGCGCCCGCTTCCCGCGCGGCGAGGCCGTGCACTATCGCGAGCACGCCCTGAGCCTGGGGCTGCCGGACGAGGCGATCATCGTGGAGCCGAAGGCCGCGAACACCGGCCAGAACATCACGTTCTCCCGCGAGCTGCTGGCCGAGGCCGGGGCGGAAGTGCAGTCGCTGCTGCTGATCTCCAAGCCGTACATGGAGCGCCGCTCGTACGCGACCTGCCGCAAGCTATGGCCCGAGGTCGAGGTCGTATGCGCCTCGGAGCCACTGGAGTTGGACGACTACATCAAGTCCATCGGCGACGAGAAGCTCGTCGTCGACATGCTCGTCGGCGACCTGCAACGGGTGATCGAGTACCCGAGGCTCGGCTTTGCCGTCGAGCAGGACGTACCGGGGGATGTGTATGACGCTTACGAGCGCCTTCTGGCCGCCGGCTTCGACAGCCGCCTCATCAGTACCTGAGCCGCTCTGCGCCGATGCGGCGGGCGGGCTGTGCGCGATCCACCAACCGAACCTGTTTCCCCGGCTGTCCACGCTGGCGAAGCTGTTCTCCGCCGACCTGTGGATTGTCCTGGACGACGTGCAGTTCGCCCGTCGTGACTACCAGAACCGTGCCCGTCTCGCTGCCTTGGACGATCCGTCCCGACAGCAGTGGCTCACGCTCCCGACGCACCTTCCCCACGGGCGCCCGACGCTGATCAGCCAGGCCCGGCTCGTTGATCCTCGTCGCTCGCGCCGGACGGTCCAACTGCTCGTCCGCCAGTACTACGGCCGTAGCCCCTACTGGCGTGCTGTGTCCGAGGTCCTGGACGCGCTCGACGACTCGGACCGTGTAGCCGACCTTGCGAGAGCATCGACGATCGCCCTGCTCAGGGTTGTCGGCTGGTCGGGGAAGGTACAGGACAGCAGTGAGATCCCGACCCGGCAAGGCCGCTCCGAGCGCCTCGCCGACCTTGCGGCAGCTACCGGCAGTACCCACTATCTGTGCGGCACCGGTGGTCTGCGCTACCTCGACGCCGTTCCCTTCAGCGTCCACGGCATTCTTGTGCTGCCTTTCCACACCCCTGTGGATGACCTGCTCTGGCGGTGGGCCCGTAGATCCAGCAGCCTGTGGGCCTTGAGCAAGATCGGGCCCGATGCGCTGGCAGAGCAGCTCGCCGCCCAACGAGAGGCTCACCATCCTGGAGCCCACGCGTGACCGAGCCGACCACAAGCGACAGGACAACGGAACTGGGACGTCGGGGGCGCCGCCACCCCGCAGGGCATGGGCTTCCTCGACACCGAGGCGATCGAAGCCCAGACCTGCTACCCGATCCGCTCGGCCTGGCGTACGCCGGGCGACGCCCGCCCCCTGCGGACGCGATCGCTGTCGCGCCGGCCACCTTCAACACGGTCAGCAAGTGGCCCGTCGACATCTCCGACACCCTCGCCCTGGGCATCCTTTGCGAGGCGTACGGCATGGGCATTCCCACCACCGTCCCTGCAGTACCTGAACTCGGCCCAGGCCGCGCACCCCGCGTACCGCCGGAGCCTGGGCGAACTGCGTGAGATGGGCGTGCTGATCGGCTCGTACGAGTCTCACCGGCCAAGGCCGGCGGTGGCGCGGACCGATACCGCTGGGAGGAGGCATTGGAGCTCCTCGCCCCTGTGGTGTCCGTGGCGACGTGATCAGCGCTGGTGCCCCTTGACCTCCGGAGCGAGTGGGGGCGAGGTCGGGCGTTGTGCGGCGTGGCGGGCGTTGGCTGCTTGGGCCTGAGGGCCCGGTACGTGGCGCTCGCCGAGGCGACGAATCCGCCAGGTCAAGGCGCGAGCGGGACTGCGGGCATCCTCCAACGTGCGTTGACCAACGGCCTGGTCGAGGAGCGCGGACACGTTGTGACCCGCGGCCTCCGCCTCGGCGAGCACGGTGGTCAGGGCATCCCAGGCTCGGTCGTTGAGGATGCGTTCGGCGTGCTCGGGGACCACCTGTTGCAGGTGGTAGGCGTAGCGGCGCTTGGTCTGCGACCCCGGCGCTCGGGTGGTGAGGCGGGCCAGGATCGGTTCGGTGATCTGCGCGTGAGCCGTCATCAGGTGGACCAGGGCCTGTTCGGCTGCGGCCTCCTGCTGGGCGTGCCGGCGGGTGCGGTGCCAGTGCACGGCGTAGGCGACCGCGGTGAGCGCCACGTCGACCAGCATCGCCAGTCCGGCACCGTCGCCGTGCCGCACGGGGTCGTTCCAGATCATCTGGACACTGCGCCGCAGGGCGCGGGCGCTGGAGTGGTCGGCGGCGACGCGGGAGCGAGTTGCCCGTTCGAACGCCATGGCGGCCTGTTCCAGCTCGGCCCGTGCTGCTGTCTGGGCTGTGACGGGCAGCAGGTCGAGCACTCCGCCGAGCGCGGCCAGCTGGCCCTGGGCCACGCCGTCCTCGCTGTGGGTGAGGTGGTGGAGGATCCGTTCGGTGGCGGCCGTGGCTTGGTTCCATGGGCTGCCCGGCGGGACGGTGACCGGTTCGGGAGCGGTCACCGTGAGCCGTTTGCGGACCTGCGGGAGGGACAGGTCGCCCGAGAGGGTGGAACCGGCGTACCAGACGGGTTCGCCCTGCTTGTTGACGTCGCCGGGCAGGCTGACGCTGTAGCCGGTCACGTCTCCGGACGGTTCGGTCTTGGGCCGCACCGCCACGCCGGATGCCTCCAGGAGGGCGAAGAACTCGGTCTCCGTGGAGGCGGCGGCGATCGCGCGGCGCACGCGCCGACGCAGGATCTCGCGGGAGGTGGCGTCCTGGCCCAGGCGTTTGGCCTTGAAGTGCTCCTTGCTGGTGGGGCGCTTGGCGGCGGTGCCGTCGCCCGGATTCAACCGCCGCAGCCCGTAGTCGACTTCGATCTGGCGGGCTTCGCGCTGGACGGCTCGGATGTCGTAGTCCCGCTTGGGGCGGCGTCCGTCCTGGCGGACGAGGGTTGCGGCGATGTGGATGTGGTCCTCGGCGTGCCGTACGGCCACCCAGCGGCAGGCTTCGGTGTCCCCGGTGGGGGCGATGCCGGCGGCGGCCACGACCCGGCGGGCGATCTCGGCCCACTGGGCGTCCGACAGGATCGGATCCTCCGGTGCGGCGCGGACCGGGCAGTGCCAGACCGTGGTCTGGGGAGCCCGGCGGCCGAGCATGGCCACCGGTTGGTCGAGCTGCGTGTAGAGCTGCTTCTCCACCTTCTTCGGGTCGCGGTGGGGGCTGCGGCCAGGGTCGGGGGCGAAGTCGTTCCAGGACGCGACCAGGTGGGGGTCGACGTGCTCGTTGGCGGTGCCCTTGCCGAAGAGGTAGGCGATCAGGCGGCGGGTGCTGCCCTTGCCGGTGATGATCTTCGGTATCACCGGCCCTGCCTTTCCTCGGTGACCTGGGCGATGGCGGTGTCCACGTCACCGATCGATGCTTCGACGCGGGCCAGAAGCCGGTGGACGACGTCGGGCTCGGGCCAGGCGCCGTCCTTGTGGAGGTGCCAGGTGAGCTGGTTGAGGTTGTTGCCGAGCCAGGCGAGCTGCCGGTTGGCGGCCATCAGCACCTGCACCATGGCGCGGTAGTCGGCGATCGCAGCCGTGGGGTCCTCGGCGCGGGCCGCGGCGAGCGACGCCTCGGCGACGTAGCCGCCGATCTGCATACGGCTGAGGGCGGCAGCGTGGGCGAGGTCGGTGAACTCGCTGTCGCTGTAACGGGGGTGGACGCGGCGCTCGCGCAGGCGCGGCTGACGTAGACGGCGGTGCGGCGTCGGCGTCTGCGCGGCGTGGGGCGAGGGTTTGGTGGCTCCCGTCTCGGTCGGCTCCCCCGGGCCGGCCGATCCCGGTGCCCCCTCGGCGCCGGGTGCCTCCGCCATCCCAGGGGCGGAGGCCGGGTAAGGACTCCTTACCCGACAACTTGCTGCGCTGTTCAGGTCAGTGGTCATCTCCCGCTGGTGGGTGAGGAGTTCGTGGTTCGGGTCGCGCATGGGGCGGTTCTCCGTGGGGTGCTGGTGTCGGGTGCTTCGCTGTGCGCGGTCCCCACGCCCCTGCGCTTGTCGGCGCGGGGACATGGGGCGAGCCGGAAGTGTGGGGCGATCGGCGCGAACGTGGGGGTCAGACGGCGCCGACGGGGGATGTGTCGATTTGCCTCTGCCGCTGGGAGGCGGAGGTTTCGTCGAGTCCAGCGAGAGGCTCGGCCTCGAAGCCGTCGTACACGACAGGCTCGGCTGCCTGCCTGGTGCGCTCGTCCTGCAGCTGGTCGCGCAGGGCGCGGGCGCGCCTCTGGCCGATCCGTAGTTCGCTGCGGAGACGCTCGGCGGTCAGCAGGTCGTCGCTCCAGTCGGCGGTCAAGAGTCGGGCCTCGGCGAGGACTTCGGCGTCGGTGCGCGTGCGGTCGGCGGACGACTTGGCGGTGGCGCGGCCCCGACCGGCCGCCCGACGCCGGGCGGCTGCGGTCGACTCCACCGCGGTGGTCGGCCGGGGCCGTCGGGTAACAGCGGCCGACTCGTCGGCCTCGGTCGGCCTCGTCACGGGCGCCTCGGCGGCCTTCACGGGGGCCGACTCGGTCGGCTGCCCGGGGGCAGATTCGGCCTGGTCAGGCGTCGCCCGCGGGGCCTGCTCGTCAGCTTGGTGACCAACCGACTGGACAGAGGCCGCCTCGGCGGAGTCAGTCGGCTCGGGGTGGTGGTGCAGCACCTTCGCCACGAGGTCCGACCCGAAGTAGATCGACCCGACCGGGAGCGAGGTCGCCAGCAGTACGAGGGCCCAGTTCGCAGGGTCCCAGTCGGTCAGTCGGCCCCACCGGGTCGGCGTGGTGTGCAGGGCCGGCGTGAGACCGTGCACGTAGTTCAGCAGGAGGCTGGCGATCGTGTAGGTCGCCAGGACCCGCAGCGCGAACTTCCGGTCGGCATCGGGCAGCACGAGTGTGGCGATTAGCGCGAGGGCCATCAGCCCGTCGACCACGATCGGGTACAGCAGGGCGGCGGTGGAGTCGGCGCCGATGGCTCGAGCAACGTCGGACAAGGCGTTCCAGGAGACCCGGAAGGCCATGAGGACCACAGCCATCAGGCCGACGACGAGGGTGAAGCGTGCACCGCGGTTCGCGCGGTGGCCCCCGGCGCGTACGGCTGCGCGGTGGCCGAGGCGAGCGCGGAGCCGGGCGATGCGGGAGCGGTGGCTGTCGGCGCTGGGGATGGCGGCCGAGGGCATCGGGGTGGGGGAGGGCAAGTCAGGTATCTCCAGGGTGGGCTAGGCGGGCATGAGGAGAGGTCTCCAAGGAAGCCGTCCGGGCATGGCATTGGTGCTGCCGACGGGCGGTGAAGGTGGGATTGGGGTGCGGCGGAGAGGCCGTTGGTCAGGCGCTGGCGCCGATACGGCAGCCGCCGGTCACGCGGCGTTCTGCCGGGCCAGCTCCGCCACGGCGAGGTCCACGCGGGTGGGGTGTGGCCTCGTGCGGGGTGCGTTGCCCCGGGCGTGGCCGTCGAGGTCCAGGCGCCGACTGCGGCAGGGCTCGCCCTTGTCGGCGTGGCACCACCGGCACGGGACGCTGAGAGCGTCGGGCTGTCCGGCGGCGACGGCGGCCTCGCGGGCGGCACGTGCGGGCCGGTAGGGGGCGAGTGCCGCGCGGACGGCCGGTGGGATGGATGATCCGACTGCGGCGAGGCGGGCATCGACGTCCGGGTGCGGGCCGCCGGTGAGCTGTCGGTGTGGGGAGGGCGCGGCCATGCCGGTGGCGACGGCGTGCCGTGTGCCGAGGAGTTCGGTGCGCCAGGCGGTGGGGTTGTCCGGATCGGCGACCGGAGTGGGGTCGGTGTGCCGGTCCAGGCGGTCGCGTCGGTAGGCACGCCACTTGCGGGCGACGTCCATCGGGAGGATCGGGTACGGCGAGTCCAGGATGTGCGCCCGTATCGCCTCACGGACGTCCCAGCCGTGGGCGGTGGCGAAGGGCACGTCGCTGAGCAGCTCCTGCCACTGGACGATCTGGTCACGGGCATCGCCCGTGCCGGCGGGGATGGTGCGGGGATCGGGGCGCCCGATGTAGGCGAGGACGGCGGCGACTTCGCGTCGGTCCAAAGGCGGCTTACTCCGTTCCGGTCGGTTCGTCGAGGGCGGCGAGCAGGGCGGCCATGTGCGCCTCGGTGCGCGTCATGCCGGTGGTCGAGGTGGGGGTGGGTGTGCCACCGGGCAGGGCGTAGAGGTTCGGGCGGCCAGAGGTGGGGGTGCGTTCCCGAGCGATCCACGCGCGCCAGTCGGCGGCCCATGCGTCGGCGGTGCGGGGATCCCACGAGCTTCGGTAGGTGCGCCACTTCGCGTCGGCGGCGTGCAGCCCGTGCTCGCCGAGCCGGTCGAGATGCCCGTCGTGCTGGAGCCAGGCGCGGGCGCTTTCGTCTATCTGCCACTCGGTGGCGGTGATGAGCGGGGCAGAGCTGCTGCTGCTCTTACTACCGTTCACCTTCGGTTCTCTTCTGTTCTGGGGGTCGGAATCCGCACCCCCCTCGGGTCGGAATCCGGACCCCCTGGGGGCCGGAATCTGTTCCCCGGGGCCGGATTCCCATCCCCCCTCGAAGGGCTCGGCAGGGTCGGATTCAGACCCCCCGAGGGTCGGATTCCGACCCCCTTGAGGTGCCGGAATCCGGTCCCCCTCTCGGGGCTCATCGGCGATGAATTGGGCGGCGATTGGGAGGCGGTAGTACGTCTCTCCCCTTGGGCCCTTGCGGTCGGGGAGCGGCACCAGCTCACCGTCGGCGATCAACTTGGCCAGCGCGTCACGAACGGCGGTACGGGAGGCGTTGGCGCGTTTCATGAGGGTGGGCACGGACGCGTACGCGACGCAGTGCCGGTCGCGGCACCGGTCGGCGATCAGAGCGAGGACCATGCGGGCGGTGCCCTTGCTGCGGCTGTGGTCCCACACCCATTCGCGGGCGTCGTAGCTCATCGGGCGGCGGCTCCTAGGTCAGGGCATGGAGGTGCAGTTGCCCTTGTCGGGCGGTGCACAGGGAGGGGGTTGGCCCACCGCCCCGCAGAAGGCGCGAGGGAGGGCTGGTGGCGTCGTATAGCCAAGACAGCCACATCCATGCCGCTCAAGTCCAGCATTCCGTCGAGAAATCAGACAGCTGACGGCGAACGCTTACTGCGAGCTAGGCATTGCCAAAATTATAAACCCGAATCGGCCGCTGCCGAAATAACGGACCGTCAGGCGAAGCCAGAAGCATCACATCAGCAAGCCGTTGACGCGCCGCCGACGGGGAAGCTACAACACAACACCGCACGTCAGAGTATCGATCGACGCGTCCGTCCGCGCCCCCATCCCGACCCCCGGAAACCTCTCCGCAGCGTACGACGCGAGCGCAACATAGCCGACGATCGCCGGTTACCAAAACCGGCGATTGAGCCTTTCAATTGGAGCCATGCCCCCACGCTCATTGGAAATCGGGCCGGCAGGAATGCAGGCGGCCCGTGCCATCGAAATCCTCCGCGGCGAACGCGGCCTGTCAAAAAGGCAGTTGGCCGACCGCGTGACAGCCCTCGGCCACCCGATGTCCAACACCATGCTGTCCCGCATCGAACGCGCCCAGCGCCGATGCGACATCGACGACCTCATCGCCATCGCCGAGGCCCTCCACGTCCCGGCACCCGCGCTCCTGCCCGGCCGCCCCACAGGCTGAACCGCCTTCGCCACGCCGCGGCCCGCCCCATCCCGCACCCGAGTGAGGACCCACCGCCCTTGCACCTGCCCGCAATACCCCCGGCTCCCGCCTGCCCCCAGCGCCCCTCCGTGACGGAGGTGATCGCGAATGGCTGACCGCCTCCTGACCGTGGTCGAGGCCGGCGAAATGCTCGGCACGGGCGAGCGCTTCGTCCGCCGCCTGATCGCCGAGCGCCGCATCCGCTACGTGAAGCTCGGCCGACCGGTCCGCATCCCCGAGAGTGCGATCAGCGAGTACGTCGAGGCGCGTACCGTCGAGCCGGTTCGCCGTGTCCGTACCCGCTACGGGAAGGCCGCCTGATGGCGGGACGCAAGCCGCAGCGGCGGCGCGAGTTCGGCACGACCCGCAAGCTCCCCTCGGGTCGGTGGCAGGCCCGCTACATCGGCCCGGACGGGCAGCGGTACACCGCCCCGGAGACGTTCGAGACCGAGTCCGATGCCCAGGACTGGCTCAACCTCGTCCGCGCGGACATCGAGCGCAACGCATGGCGTGATCCGGACGCCGGCGCGGTCAACTTCGAGAAGTACGTGCTCCGTTGGATGGAGGAGCGCGGCCTGGCCCCCACGACCGTCGACCGCTACGACGGACTTCTCCGCCTGCACATCCTGCCGACCTTCGGCGGCCAAGACCTGGACGAGATCACCCCGCCCTCCGTCCGCACATGGCGCGCCGAGCGCCTGAAGGCGACCGGCGCCACCACGGTCGCCAAGTCGTACCGCCTGTTGAAGGCCATTCTCCAGACGGCGGTCGACGACGACCTCCTCCGCAGCAACCCCTGCCGCATCAAGGGCGCCGGCAAGGAGGAGGCCGACGAGCGCCCTACCGCCACCATCGAGCAGGTCTTCGACCTGGCCGACGCCATGGGGCCGCGCTGGCGACTGATGGTTCTCCTCGGTGCCTTCGCATCCCTCCGCCCGGAGGAACTGGCTGAACTGCGCCGTCACAGTGTCAATCTCGACGAATGCTCCCTGCGCGTCACGCAGGCTTCGCCGGAGCTGACCAATGGCAGGCGCGTCACCGGCGACCCCAAGACCCGGGCGGGCAAGCGCACCGTCTACTTGCCCGACTTCCTGCTCCCGGAGCTGCGCCGTCACATCCAGTGGTTCGCCGAGAAAGGACCGGACGGCCTCCTCTTCATCGGCGAGAAGGGCGCCCCCTTCCGCCGCTCGACCTTCGGCCGCAAGTGGCGCAAGGCGCGGACCAAGGCCGGTATGCCGGACAACTTCCGCTTCTACGACCTCCGCCACACCGGTAACACCCTCGCCGCCGACACCGGCGCCAAGCTGAAGGACCTCATGGTCCGCGCCGGTCAGTCCTCGGAGCGGGCGCAGCTGATCTACCAGCACTCGACGGCGAAGCACCAGCAGAAGCTGGCCCAGGGCATCAACGCCGAAGTGCGGCAACAATTGCGCGAGGCAGCCGCGGAGGGAAGACCTGTCGCAAAAGCGTGAGAACGCGATGGCCATACGGAATCCGGTCGGACAAGTCTCCGGCCGGATTCCGTCCTGGCTTCCTGCGCCGTGCAAAGGATGGGGACTTCAGCCGTCCACGTGCGCAACCACCCAGTGACAGCGAGGTACCCCCTGGCCCGACATGATGGCCGAAATGCCGCTCTTGCGAAGGCCCGTGTGCATACCAGTACAAGGTTGGGGGGCAGAGTCGTCCAATACACCAGCCGTTGGGGGAAGCTGGATGCCACTGGACTGGGCAACAACCGTCACCACTGTGGGCGGGGTGGCCACTGCCTTGATCGGTGTGGTGGCCGGCTCATTGCTCACCAGCCGCAGCGAACGCACGCATTGGGCACGTGACAAGCAGATCGCCGCCTGCTCGGCGATCGTCGCCGAGTCCACCCGAATCCAACTCGCTCTGCGTCGCGCCTGGAAACACGGCGAGCCCGTGGACTGGGTGCCTTGGAACGTGGCCTTGGGAACGATCTGGCTGGTCGGCAGCCCCGCAGTCGTCGACGCCGCAGCACGGGTCGACGAAGTGTTCTGGGACTGCAGCGATCAGTTCATCCGGCAAGTCGTACCCGACGAGCAATCCTGGGGCGAGGCGCGCGACCGAATGGAAACCGCGCGGCTCCACTTCATCAACACCGCACGCCTTCATATCGATCCCCAGCGCTCACGACTCACCCAGGTGCCTGTCAGCCGGCCGTCCCAGCCGCGCCTTGCAGGCCCGGGCCCAGAAGGGGCCAGGGCGCCGGACGCCGCATAACCGCGATTCGTCCGTTCTCGTCCGGCTCGGGCTTTAGGCTCCGCGAGGGAGGGTACGAACGGGCCCCAAGTCGTTCGGCGGAATGTCCTGCTGCTGCCATCCCGTCGATCCGCGAGGTGACGTCCTCGGCCGCGACATAGGCGAACACGTCCTCCAGGGTCCGCAGCCGGATGCCACAGATGCGCGCCCGGCGTCACACAGTGGTGACGACCTCGTCGTAGGCCAGGCGCGGGCTGCGCGAGAACCAGGCGGCATCTCCGGGCGTGCCGATGTTGACCACGACCAGTACGGAGTGCTCGCCGTCACCGAAGAATTCCTTGTCGATCCCCTCGGCGTCGAACCCCGTCATCGGGCCGGCCGCCAGACCAGCGGCGCGGACGCCGACGATGAAGTAACCGACCTGCAACGCCGCATTGAGCGCAGCGGACCTCTCCCGCACCACGCGTTCGGCGAAGAACAGATCCTTGGCCTGCGGGAAGTGCGGGAACTGGGTCGGCAACTCCTCATGGAACTCGTTGTCCGCGGCGAGGATCGCGACCAGCGGGGCGGTGGCGGTCTTCTTCTGGTTGCCCTCGGCGAGATGCGGCACCAGCCGCTTCCGCGCGTCGTCGGAGCGGACCAGGACGATCCGCAGTGGCTGCTGGTTCATCGAGGTGGGGCCGTACTTGACGAGGTCGTAGATGGCCTCGATCTGGTCGTCCGTCACCGGCTCATCGGTGAAGGTATTGGCCGTCCGGGCCTCTCGGAACAGAAGGTCCTGGGCGGCGGGGTCGAGTGCGAGAGACATGACGTATCCCTATTTCGGCAATGGTGGATGGTGTGCGCAAATGAGTCGGGTGCTGACGCCCGGCAGATTCACGACGGTGATGGTGCGCCTGCGACTCGGGCGCGTTCGACGGGGACGCCGCCTGGACCGACGGCTTCGAAAAACCGGCGTCGACGCGGCCGCGCCCTGCGGTCCGCCGGCATCGCGACCAGCTTCGGTCAGGCGGCCGGCCGGGGGCATCGCCTATTCGAGCGATCCTTGCTGCTGCTGGATGGCCAACCGGAGCGCGCCACAAAGAACGCGGCCTGGATGAACTCCGCGATCCCTGGGCCGATGGCCTTCACCTGCCCGTCCGGGGCGAGCAGCACAGGGTGGTGCGGCGTGATGTCGGAGTGGATGCGGTGTGCCCGACGCGCGGGGCGGGGGATGGCATGGATGTGCCCGCCCCGTCCGCTGGCAAGGCATGTCTTCCGGGCGTGCGCAGCCGCGTGGCCGGATGCCGTGATCCCGGCCGTCGCGGAGGAAGAGGGCGTGCCGGGTGTGGACGCCTGGATCCTCCACATGCCGGCCGGCGACGTGTTCGCCGAGCAGTTCACCGCCCTGGAGGCGGTGGTAGAGCTGCCGTGGCCGGGACCGACGCTGGTGCCTGCGACTTCGTGTGTCAGCGCTCGAGCACGAGGGCGAGGCCCTGGCCGACGCCGATGCACAGGGTGGCGACTCCGACTCCACTGCCTTTGCGGGCGAGTTGGTGGGCGACGGAGCCGGCGAGGCGGGCGCCGGACGCGCCGAGCGGGTGGCCGAGCGCGATCGCGCCGCCTTGCGGGTTGAGGATCGCCGGGTTGAAGTCGGGCCATTCGGCGAGGCAGCCGAGGGCCTGTGCGGCGAACGCCTCGTTCAGCTCGAGCGTGGACAGGTCATCGAATGTCTTGCCGGCCCTGGCCAGGGCGCGGGTGACGGCCTCGACGGGGGCCAGTCCGAAGTAGTGCGGGTCGAGCGCGGAGACGCCGGTCGCGGACACGCGGGCGAGGGGTTCGCGGCCGGTGGCCTTCAGGCCCTCGGCGTCGACCAGGAGCAGCGCGGCGGCGCCGTCGTTGAGTGGGGAGGCGTTGCCCGCCGTCACCGTGCCGTTCTCCTTGCGGAAGGACGGCTTCAGCCTGGCCATGGCCGCCAATGACGCCTCGGCCCGTACACACTCGTCGGCGGCGAAGACGACCGGGTCGCCCTTGCGCTGCGGGATGGAGACCGGTGCGATCTCACTGTCGAAGAGCCCGGCCGCCTGCGCGGCGGCGGCCTTCTGATGGCTGTGCAGCGCGAACTCGTCCTGCTGCTCACGGCCGATCTGGTGTTTGTCGGCGATGAGTTCGGCCGACTCGCCCAGCGGGATCGTCCACTGCGGGTCCATGTTCGGATTCACCATGCGCCAGCCCAGGGTGGTCGAGTACATCTCCGCGTGGGCGGCGGGGAAGGGCCTGTCGCTCTTCGGCAGGACGTAGGGTGCGCGGGTCATCGACTCGACGCCGCCGGCCAGGGCGATGGAGGCGTCGCCGAGCGCGATGGCCCGCGCGGCCTGGATGACGGCTTCGAGGCCGGAGGCGCACAGCCGGTTGACGGTGACGCCGGGCACCGAGGTGGGCAGCCCGGCGAGCAGTCCCGCCATGCGGCCGACGTTGCGGTTCTCCTCGCCCGCGCCGTTCGCGTTGCCGAAGTACACGTCGCCGATCAGGGCCGGGTCCAACTCTGGTGTACGCGCGAGCAGTTCACGAATGGCATGCGCGCCGAGGTCGTCCGGGCGGACCATGGCCAGGGAACCGCTGTATTTGCCGAACGGCGTGCGGACCGCGTCGACGATGTAGACGTCCCGCAGTGTCATGACGAGAGCTCCTGGGTGATGTGAACCTTCGCGTCGGTCTTGCCCACGATGTCGTCGGCGCTCACGCCGGGCGCGGTCTCGACGAGGACGAGGCCGTCGCCGGTGACGTCGAGGACGCCGAGGTCGGTGATGATCCGGTTGACGCAGGACTTGCCGGTGAGCGGCAGTGCGCACTCGGTGAGGATCTTCGGCGAGCCGTCCTTGGCGTTGTGCGTCATCACGGCGATGACGGTGCGCGCGCCGTGGACGAGATCCATGGCGCCTCCGATACCGGTGATCATCTTGCCGGGGACGGCCCAGTTGGCCAGGTCCCCGCTCGCGGAGACCTGCATCGCGCCGAGCACGGCGACGTCGATGTGCCCGCCGCGGATCATGCCGAAGGAGAGCGAGGAGTCGAAGAAGGAAGCGCCGGGCAGGACAGTCACCGTCTCCTTGCCCGCGTTGATCAGGTCCGGGTCGACTTCGGCCTCGGTCGGATACGGGCCGGTGCCCAGGATGCCGTTCTCCGATTCGAGGATCACCTCGACGCCCGGGGGAAGGTGGTTGGGGATCAAGGTGGGCAGCCCGATGCCGAGATTGACGTACTGGCCGTCCTCCAGCTCGCGTGCCGCCCGCGCGGCCATCTCTTCCCGCGTCCACGCCATCAGCTGCTCACCGTCCGCTGCTCGATCTGCTTGTCCGTCGCCTGCTCGGGGGTGAGAGCCACCACCCGCTGTACGAAGATGCCCGGCAGGTGCACCGCGTCCGGGTCGATGTCGCCCGGCTCGACCAGCTCCTCCACCTCGGCGATCGTGACCTTGCCCGCCATGGCGGCCAGCGGGTTGAAGTTGCGGGTGGACTTGCTGAAGACGAGGTTGCCGTGCCGGTCGCCCTTCGCGGCCCGCACCAGCGCGAAGTCGGTGCGGATGCCGAGCTCCAGGAGGTATTGGGTGCCGTCGAACTCGCGAACCTCCTTCGGCGGCGAGGCCAGAGCCACGCCGCCCGAGCCGTCGTAGCGCCAGGGCAGCCCGCCGTCGGCGACCTGCGTACCCACCCCGGCCGGGGTGTAGAAGGCGGGGATCCCGGCGCCGCCGGCTCGCAGCCTTTCGGCGAGCGTGCCCTGAGGGATCATCTCGAACTCCAGCTCACCGGCCAGATACTGCCGGGCGAACTCCTTGTTCGCGCCGATGTACGACCCCGTCACCCGGGCGATCCGCCCGGCCCTGAGCAGCACGGCCAGGCCCGACTCCATCGCCCCGCAGTTGTTCGAGACCACGCCGAGCCCCGACACCCCCCGCTCGAACAGGGCCTGGATCAGCGCATTCGGCACACCGCTCAACCCGAACCCGCCCACCGCCAACGACGCACCCTCCGGCACATCCGAAACAGCCTCCAAAGCCGTGGCGACCACTTTATCCATCTTCTTTTGCTCTGCCTCTCGCCAATGTGGACCCATCGGACGCTGTTTTCCGTAACGCGACATCAAGAATTCGGCCGGGTTCTCTAATATCGTTGCGGGCGTCGTGGGAATTGTGGGACGGGCTTTGCCGCAGGCCCGCCCGGCTCCTCGCGGCCCACCTGACAGACACGTGCTTCCACGGTGCAACGCCTGGGCATCCATCGGCATCCCGCAGATGGGGGATATCGCATCAGATCCACAGGCCGCTGGGTCTATGCACGTCGCGCGAAAAGGGTATTCCCGCGCCGATCCGCGTTATCACTCACAGATCTTATTGACGCACATCATCCGAGTGCCGACGCTTTCCTCCATGAACACAGGAGTGGTAGGACCGAGGAAATTCTCATGAAGATATTCGTGCACCGGGGACAGATCACCAAGGTGGTCTTCGGCAGCGGTACGCGCAGCCGCATCCCGGAAGAGGCCGATGCTCTCGGATGCCGTCGGGTGCTCATCCTGTGCACACCTGGTCAGGTGGACCAGGCGGCGCAGATGCGCGACCTGCTGGGTGCCGCAGCAGCGGGAACTTTCGCCGAAGCGGCTGCGCACACCCCTGTCGACGTCACGGAGAAGGCGGTCGCGTACGCCAGAACCGTGGGAGCTGACTCCGTGCTCGCCCTCGGCGGTGGATCGACCATCGGCCTCGGCAAGGCCATCGCCGTACGGACCGGTCTTCGTCAGCTGGCGCTGCCCACCACCTACGCGGGCTCGGAGATGACGCCGATCCTCGGAGAGACCGAAGGCCGCAGGAAGACGACCCGACGGCTGCCGGAAGTGCTGCTCAACACGGTGGTGTACGACGTCGACCTGACGCTCACACTTCCCGTGGCGACATCGGTGGTCAGCGGCATCAACGCGATGGCGCACGCCGTCGAGGCCCTCTATGCACAGGACCGGGACCCGGTCGCCTTCTTGATGGCCGGTGAAGCACTCGACTCCCTCATCCGATCCCTTCCGGTCGTCGCGCGGCGTCCGGACGACGTAGCGGCGCGGGCGGATGCGATGTACGGGGCGTGGCTGGCGGGCACGTGCCTCGGCACGGTGGGCATGGCCCTGCATCACAAGGTGTGCCATGTGCTGGGCGGCACGTTCGGGCTTCCGCACGCTGAAACCCATGCCGTTGTCCT
This sequence comes from Streptomyces sp. 4N124, assembly GCF_052245395.1. Taxonomy (NCBI): domain Bacteria; kingdom Bacillati; phylum Actinomycetota; class Actinomycetes; order Kitasatosporales; family Streptomycetaceae; genus Streptomyces; species Streptomyces sp. 4N124. The sequence goes on along the minus strand of NZ_JBQQBS010000052.1, from coordinate 20,135 downwards.
GCCGCACGTGGTCGCCCACAACGGGCCGGCGGCCCCGGAGGCCATTGCGCGCATCGCGCAGGCGCTGCGGGGGGACGACGCCGCGAGCGGTCTCTTCGACTTCGCCGGGCGGCTCGGCGCCCCCCGGGCGCTGCGGGACCTCGGCATGCCGGAATCGGGGATCGAGCAGGCGGCCGAACTCGTCATGAGGGACGGCTACTGGAATCCGCGACCAGTGGACCGGATCGCTGTCCGCGCCCTGCTGACACGCGCCTGGGCCGGGGAAGCGCCGTCGACCTCACCCGGCAACGAAGATCCTCAGTCCGACTCCGTCATCGAAGCCTCGACCACAAAGGGAGCACGCCATGCGTGATCTGACCAGCGACACCATCACCGAGGCCGTGATCTCGACCATGCAGGACACCAAGGACTCCCGCCTCGCGGAGATCATGGAATCGCTGGTGCGGCACGTCCACGCCTTCGTCCGTGACGTGGATCTGACGGAGGAGGAGTGGGCCCGGGGAGTGGACTTCCTGACTCGCACCGGGCAGATGTGCACCCCGACGCGCCAGGAGTTCATCCTGCTGTCCGACGTGCTGGGCGTCACCATGCTGGTCGACGCCCTGAGCAATCGACGCCCTGCCGAAGCCACACAGAACAGCGTCCTCGGCCCCTTCTTCAGGGACGACAGGCCGCAGCACCCCGACGCCGCCGACATCTCCGGAGGATTGCCCGGTACCCCGCTGTTTTTCGAGGGACGAGTCGTCGACCGTGAGGGAGCGCCGGTGGCCGGCGCGGCGGTGGACGTGTGGCACAGCGACGCGGAGGGCCACTACGACGTGGATGTGCCCGGCCGGGTCGACCCGGCCATGCGCGCGCTGTTCCGGACCGACGAGACGGGACACTTCGGTTTCCGTTCCATCCGCCCGTCCAGCTACCCGATACCCGGTGACGGCCCGGTCGGCGAGATCATGGGCGCGACCGGCCGGTCGCTCATGCGTCCCGCCCATGTGCACCTGCTGATCGAGGCTCCGGGATTCCAGCGCGTGACCACCATGCTGTTCCCTTCGGACGACCCGTACCTGGATGCGGATCCGGTGTTCGGGGTCAAGGAGTCGCTGGTCGCGTCCTATGACACGTACGCGGCCGACACCGGGCCCAGCCGCGGGCTGACCGACGTGCCGTACACCCTGCTGCGCCACACCTTCGTCCTCGAATCCCTCCCCGCGGACTGAGCGTCACCCCGCCGCTTACGCAGTCGGCTGTCTGCACGCCATGAACGAGGACCGGCGCGCGACTTGACCCGGAACTCGGCGAAGCACGATCCGGTCACCCCGCGCGCCGACCTCGCGTACGTCACAGGGCAGCCGCCCCGCCGCCTTCCCACCCCGCTCGAACGATCAAGCCCGCCAACACACCCAGCAAGACGGTGAGTTCACCCAGCGCCCTGCCCAACAAAGGCCGACGCCCTTCCCGACTTTCACGGAGGTCCTGCGATGACTGAAACCCTTGACATGACCGTCGATTTCCGCGCCACGATGAGCCGGCTCGCCACGGGTGTCAGCGTGATCACCACGTGCTCCGGAAGCACGCCCATCGGCATGACGGCGAGTGCCGTGTCCGCCCTCTCCCTGGCCCCGCTCCAGCTGCTCGTCTGCATCGGCAACCACCTGTACACGCGGACCGCGATCGCGGAACACGGCCGCTTCGCCGTCAATGTCCTCGGCGAGGACAGCGAGCACCTGGCGCGGAACTTCGCCGTTTCCAAAGCGGACAAGTTCGCGGGTGTCGAGACCTTCGACGACCACGGCGTGCCGGTGTTGAAGGACGCCATAGCGACTGTCGTGTGCGACGTCGCCGAGGCGCTCCCCGGTGGCGATCACACCATCTTCGTGGGCGACGCCCGCCAGTGGGCACACAAGGCAAACTGCCGACCGCTGCTCCACTTCGCGGGCGGCTTCGGCACGCTCAGGGCTGCGCACTAGTCCTGGCAGCAGCGGTTCGAACCAGGCCGCCTGGCCCGTGACCGGGCCGGCCACCGCCCCCGATGTCCGGCTCCTGCGAGGCGAGCTGTGGACGTCGGGGGCTCCGCTCGTTTCGACGACCCCACGGAGAGTGTGATGACCAGCTCCGTTGCGGCATTCAAGCTGCATCCTGCGGCCCAGCCCCCGCATCTTCTGACCCGCCCGCGTCTGCTGCGCCGGCTTGACGCGGCGACCGAGCCCGTCGTGGTGCTCTCCGCGCCGGCCGGCGCCGGCAAGACGGTGCTCCTGACCGAGTGGTCGCGCCGCCTGGTGGCTCGCGGAGAGTGCGTCTGGCTCAGCCTGGACGGCTACGACAACGCCCCGGGCCGGCTCTGGTCCTGCATCCTGCGGGCGCTGCACCAGGTACTGCCGGACCTGCCCGCCCGCCTCGACGGCGAAGGGTGGACGGTCGATGCGTGGCTCGAGGAGATCCTGCCGAGTCTGGTGAGCGGACTGGGCGCGCAGAGGCCGCTCACGCTGATCCTCGACGGACTGGAATCCATCACGGACGTCGACGCGGTCCGCAGCCTGGGGGACTTCCTGACAAGGCTTCCCCACGGATTCCGCATCATCGTGTCGACCCGGCACCTCCTCGGAAGCCCGCTGCCGGCTCTGCGCGCCCGGGGCCTGGTCGCCGAACTCGACCAGCACGACCTGGCCTTCACCCCTGAGGAAGCACAGGCCGTGCTCACCGGTCTGCTCGGATCCGCTCCGAGCGCGGACACGTCGAGCGCGCTGTATGAGGCCACCGAGGGATGGGCGGCGGGGCTGTGCATCATGGGGCGCGCTCTCGCCCGGTCCGTGAACGAGGCCGATATGGACAGGGAGTTGGCCCGCGGCAGGCAAGCGGTCTCCGAGTACCTGGCCGGCGAGGTCCTCTACCGGCTCACCACCGAGCAGCGCGAGTTCCTGCTGCGCACCAGTGTCCTTGACGAGCTGAGTGCCGGGCCATGCCAGGCCCTCGCCGGGGAGCGGGCGGGCGCGGTGCTGCGTGAACTCGCGCGGACCGTGCAACTGCTCGTGCCCGCCGCCGATCCGTCGGCGTACCGGCATCACCGAGCACTGTCACTGCTGCTGTCCGACGTCCTGATGTCCGAAGGGCCGGACGCTGTCGTGTCCCTGCACCGGTCGGCGGCTCAGTGGTACGCCCGGCGGAGGGAGACGACCGCGGCAGTACGGCACTGGGTGCTGGGCGGCGATGAACCCGCGGCCGTCGCGTCGGTCCTCGACGGCTGGGAGGAGGCGGTCTCGGCAGGCCGTAGTGCGGAGGTCACGCATTGGCTGGACCTCTTGCCGCCCCGCATGGTCGCCTCCGACGGGAGATTGTGCGTCGTGGCGGCAATGGCGGCTCTGTCGGGGGGCGCCCCGGAAACGGCCCGGCGCTGGCTGGATGTGGCCCAGCTCAGGCACACGGGATCGGAGACGGTCGGCGAAGGCAGCACGGTGTCCGCGGCGGCAGCCGTCGCTCAGGCCGTGGCCTGCTGTCTGAAGGGCGAGGTGCTGACCGCCGACCGTCTCGGCGAATCCGCCGTTGCCGGCACCATGCCGTTGACTTCCTGGCGTGCCCTGGCCTGTACGGCCCGGGGTACCGCTCTGCTGTGGACCCGCCGGTACGAGGAGGCGGAGGCGCTGCTCGGCGAGGCGACCCGTGACGCGCACGCCGCCGGGCACGGTTTGGTGCTCGTCCGCGCGCTGGGCTTGCGGGCGGTGTGCGCGCTGCTCGCCGGACGGCACGAGCAGGCGCGCATTCTGAGTGACGAGGCACTCCGGGCCGCCGCGACGGCCGGTCTGGGCGGGCACTTCGTCGCCATGTCCGCCTACATCGGCCAGGCCGGCGTACTCCTCGAAGAGGGAGACATCGATGAGGCCGAACGGGCTCTGGCCGACGCGGAAGCGGTGCTGGCGGGCTCGCCCCGGACCGGAAGCGAACCCCAAGTACGCGCCCTGTGCCACGTCACGCGGGCGCGGCTGGAGAATGCGCGGCACAACACGGACGCGGCCCGGGATGCCCGGGAGGCGGCCGAGCGGGCAGCGGCCCGGTGCGAGTCGTCAGGAGCACTGACGGATCTGCTCGGCCGAGTCGGTGAGGACACGGCCGTGACGCCTGCCGCCCCCGGTCCCCAGGACCTGTCGCTGGGGGAGCTCCGAGTGCTCCGGGCCCTGTGCGGTCCGCTGACGCTGCGGGAGATCGCCTCCGAGCTCTATGTCTCCCACAACACGGTCAAGACACAGGTACGGGCCATCTTCCGCAAACTCGACGCGCACGACAGGAACGCAGCGGTCGCAAGGGCCCGGGAGCGCGGTGTGCTCTGACCCGGGCCCTCGTATTCTGCTTACTTGGCGTCCTGGCGTCGGGCGTAGTCCGCCTGAGCCGTGTACGCGGTCTCCTTCTCCTCCTCCACCTTCTCGATGCCGCAGACCTTGCGCGCGAGGTCTGCCATGACGCCGCTCGGGGACATCTCGGCGCGCTTCATAGTGAGTGTGCGGATGGCCAGCAGGGGCGTTCCGTTGAAGTTCTCGAAGGTGCTGATGCGGTCGCCCCAGTCGGACAGGAACAGGTCGCGGATCACGCGGCTGATCTTCAGCCGGTCATGCGGCCTGCCGACCGGTCCGGTCTGCAGCGCCTCCAGCCACGGCCGCAGTTCGGGCCGCTGCCACTGCCCCTCGGTCGGGAAGATGAGCGAGGCACGACCGGCCAGGTCGACTATCTCGTGGGCCATCTCGGCGACGTTCTCGAGGTAGTACGCCCGCCCGAAGTCGAACATCAGGACGTTCGGCTTATAGAGGCCGCCGGGAGTGTGGAACCCTTCCTCTTCGGAAGCGACCACATGTGCCTTGAGTGTCTGGTGGAAGCCGGCGAACCGGGAGATCCGGGTCTGGACCGGCGGCAGCTGGTAGGTGCCGATGTGCTCGGTGACCAGCAGGGCCAGACCGAGCATCAGCTCGGCGCGCACCATCTGCCGGACCAGGGCCTGGTAGTGCAACCAGTCGAAGACGCGCTGCGGGTACAGCGACGCGTGCTTGGGGTTACCGATGTGGAACACCTGGTTCCAGGGGATGAACACGTCCTCGAACACGATGACGCTGTCCAGCTCGTCACCCTGGGAGGCGAGCGGGTGCTCAACCTCCTCCCCGTCCCGGACGTTGCTCTCGCGGCAGATGATGGTGACGCCGGGAGTGTTGGGCTTCACGGCCCCGAAGATGATCTGCTCCGGCAGAATGCCGGGGCGGTAGAAGACGCCGATGTGGATCCAGTCGCCGAAGGCCGCACCGGTGCCGATCGCCTTCACGCCCCGCACGGTGATGCCCTCGTCAGAGGTGCCGACCACCTGCAGGGCGGGGGACTCGGCCTGGGCGGAATCGCGTGAGCGGTCCGTCTGCGGGTCGACGAACGCCGGCGTCGTGTTGAGGTCGCCCTCCCGCACCAGGTTCCAGAAGTCGAGGATCCCCTTGGTCAGGTCCCTCCCGTCGGTGCCGACGGACTGGCTGCTCCAGGGCTCCGGGTCGTCGACGTAGGTCAACAGCACGTAGTTGTTGACATCCGGGGTGCGCGGGGTCGCCCCGCCACCCGTTTCCCGCAGGACCGTCTCCATATAGCGCCGCTTGCGCTTCAGGTCATCCTTGGAGCGGTGCTGGAACCACGTCATGGACCGCCGGACGCCGTCCTCATCCACGAACGTCATGACGTCCTGGAGGTCCGGGCGGTGGTGCAGGTCGTAGAAGTCCGCGAGGCTCCGGGCGTACGCCCGGGTCTTGGGGTGCGTGGCCACGTTGTCGACGAGTTCGTCGCCCACCCACACCGTGCGGCCGTCGTTCAGTGCTGCCAGGTATTCCTTGCCTGTACGCACGTGGTGCTCCTCTCCAGGGGCAATCCGGATGGCACGGAGCATGCGTCGCGGCAGGGTGAGAGGACGGCGCACAACCGGCAATCACCCGGGTGAAAGCGGCGATCCCCCGGGGTAGCGACGTTGAGGGCGGATGCGGCCGTGCGCCATGCTTCCCCCATGAGCAGCACAGACCCCGCCGACGACCAGGACGGTGGGCGTGGGAACCAGGCCATGACCGGGCTGTGCCTGCGGGGACGGGACCGCGAGATCGTGGTTGTCCGTGAGGCCCTGGACGCGGTGCGTGGCGGACGGGGCGCCTGTGTCGTCGTGGAAGGCGCGTCCGGAGTCGGCAAGAGCCGGTTGCTCGCGGAGCTGGACGGGATGGCGCGGCGGCTCGGGTTCGATGTGGTGTCGGTACGGGCCGATGAGCTCGACCAGTACGCGGCAGGAGCCGCACTGCAGTCCGCCTTGCAGTCCTCCGATGGTTCCAACCGGGCCGCCGCAGCCACCGACGACCAGCGGCTCTGGCTGCTGGACAGCATCACGGACGCTCTGGAGGACCGGGCTCAGCGCGCCCCGGTGGCCGTGGTTGTGGACGACGCTCAGTGGGCGGATCCGGCTACGCTCTTCGTGCTCCGCACCCTGCCAGGACGACTGGCCGCCTCGCCGGTCCTGTGGGTCCTGGCAGTACGGTCGGACACCGAGCGACCGACAGTGGCCAGGGTGCGGGAGGACCTCGAACGCCTCGGAGCCCGATGGCTGACCCTCGGCCCCCTGCCACAGCAGGAGCTGCAGTACATCGCGGCCGATGTCCTCGGGGCGAGCCCGTCACCCGGTCTGGCCAGGCTCCTGCGAAGCGTCGCGGGCAATCCCTTCCTGGCGATTGAACTGGTGCGCGCTTTCGCCGACACGGATGCCGTCAAAATGGAGGCGGGCGAGGCGAGCCTCCTGCACGACGGCATCCCCAGGAGTTTCCGGCGGAGTATCGCCGGGCGTCTGGACCGGCTCCCGGAAGATGCCGTGCGCCTGCTCCAGATCGGGTCGGTCCTCGGCCGCGAATTCGACCTCGGCACGGCCGCTCGAATGCTCGGCAGGCACGTCGGCAGCCTCCTGTCCGGCGTCGAGGCCGCCCTGAACGCCGGCCTCCTCTCAGCCGACGGCCCGCGACTCGCCTTCCGTCACGACCTCATACGGCAGGCCGTCCACGAGAACCTGCCTCTGGCCGTACGGACCGCTCTCCACCGGGAGGCGGCCGACAGCCTGCGTGTCGTCGGGGCGCGATCGGCCGAGGTTGCCTGGCACGTCGTCATGTCGGGCGGCCCGGTCGACGACGATGCCGTGACCGCGCTGACCACCGCCGTACGGGAACTGTCGTCGTCGGCCCCCGACGCGGCTGCGGACTTGGCTCAGCGGGTCGCCGGACTGCTGCCCCCACAGGATCGGCATCGCATCTCCCTGCTGATCGATGCCGCCGAGTACCTCGGCCGGACCCGCCGGGTTCACGAGGCGCTCGACCTGGTCGACGCCACTCTGCCGGAAGGTCTTGAGCCACTGCAGGAGGCATACCTGCGCTTGGTGGCCGCCGAGATCCACCAGGCCGCGGGCGACGATGCCGCCGCGATGACACACCTCCAGCAGGCCCTGGAACTTTCGGCGCTACCGCCCGACCTGCGCGTCCGGCTGCTGAAGACCAAGGCGACGGGCCACGTGTACCTCGGGGACATCACCGCTGCCGAGCAGACCGACACCGGCCTGGTCGAGGCCGCCTACCAGAGCCACGATCCGGCCGTCGTCGTCAGCGCCATGGTGTTCCAGTCGCAGACATTCTTCTACCGCGGGCACCTGACCCGCGCCCTCGAGCTTGCCGAGGAGGCCACCCGACGCGTCGGCACCCAGTCCGGCGCGCTCTACCTGCGGCCCCCGCGGATTCCGGCGCTGTGGCTGGCCACCGTGCTGACCACCACCGACCGGCTTGCGGACACCGAGCGGATTCTGCGGGAGGGACAGCGCGAAGCGGAGGCGCTGGGCCTCGGCTGGTCACTTCCCCACTGGCATGCCGCCCGTGCGTGCGCACTACTCGAACAGGGAGCGCTGGACGACGCGGCTGTGGAGGCCGAGGCCAGTTTGATGGTGGCGGACGAGCTCGAGATCACTCTGCCGAATCCGCAGGCCCGTTCCGTGCTGGCATTGGTGGAGATCAGACGCGGTGACCTCGCCAAAGCCAGGGACCACCTCCGCGCCGCGGAAACCGGTTCCGGCACGAAAACGCAGCGGTACGGCCCTTGGGTTGCTCTGGCGCGCGTCGGCCTGGCGGACGCAGAGGGCGAAGGCGGCGAGGCGGCGGCACTCACGGGAAGCTTCGCAAGCCGTGAGCCGACGCGGCTGCTTGCGGTACCTCCGTCCCACTGGCCCGGGATTGTGCGCATCGCGCTTGGGGACGAGGACCCGTCGGTCGCACAGGCCGTGTCCGGCGCACTGCGCAGCCTGACTGCACAGGACGAGAGCCGGCAGATCATTGGGGCGGTCCGCGCACACGTGGACGGCCTGCTCGACCGCGACCCGCGTGCGCTGCTGTCCGCCATCACCGGCTACCGGAGCACCGGCAGGCCGTTGGCCCTGGCGGCGGCCTGTGAGGACCTCGGCGAGCTCATGGCGGCATCGGCCGATACGACGCCGGCGATCCCGTACTTCGAAGAAGCGGGTCAGCTGGCGTCGGCCGCAGGAGCCGGGCGTGATCAAGAACGCATCAGGCGGCGCCTGCGCCGGCTCGGCGTGCGCACCGCCCCCGTGCGGCACCACATGGCCAGCCCCCAGGGGTTGGGGAGCCTGACCGAATCCGAGCAGAAACTGATCCCGCTCGTCGTTCAGGGCCTCACCAACCGGGCCATCGCCGACCGGCTCTACGTGTCCGTGCACACCGTCAACACCCACATGAAGCACATCTTCACCAAGCTCGGCATCAACTCGCGGGTCGAGCTGACCCGGCTGGCGATCGAGCGGGGCACCAGCGCCGACGGGGCCGACTGAGCGGTGCACCCACCGCGGGGCACGGCGGCAATGATCCCTTGAATGGGTGACGCCCGGCTCCGGCACCGCCCGTGATGCTGGATGCAACGGCGTGGCCTCCGGCACGGCACCGTCATTCGCCCCTCCGGACCGCGACGTACTCGACTCCATCAGTGAGTTGATCACAATCGGACGCTTCAGCGACCGAGTCGCGCCGCTCTCGCAGACCCGCGCCGCGTACGAGGCGCGCGCGAAAGGAGCACTGGCGTGGCAAGGCCGTCACCCATGTCGCCGACGGATGGTCAACCGCAGCCCAAAGCGGTAGGGCCCGGCGCTCCTACCAGCACCGAGCGCGGATACCGCGGCCAACTCCGGGCTGCCGTGACCGCGAGCGCGGCCCCGCACGGATACACACTGGCACTGTGGACCGCCACCGCGGTGACGTCGTCCGAGCAGGGCGCCCCAGGGGCAGCTGAAGTCCTGGCGCTCCTTGCCGGCGCGACGCTCGCCTTCGTGGCGTTGGCCGCTGCAGCCCACGGAGCTGCGCCCATGACACCGGACCGGTCCGCCCATGCCGGCACGCGGATCTGGGCGGCCTTCCATCTGCCCATGGCGGCTTGCGCCGCGTTGGTCAGCCTGCTGCTGACACGGTGCTGCTCAGGGCCCCTCCTGTGGGGGCTGGTCGGCACGACCACGACTGCCGTGTACCTACTGGGTGTCAGCGCCCAGTTCCTCTGCTTTGCAGTTCGCCATGACACCCAGCAGACACAGACACTCACCCGCAAGAGGTTCACCACCCCCCTCGCGCTCGACCCCGCAGCCCAGGACTTTCTGTTCCGGCAGGCAGGGACCGTCAACTCCTTCGCCGACGAGCCAGTAACGGACGATCAGATTGAGGCCATCTACGACCTCATCAAGTACGCCCCCACCTCGATGAACCAGCAGCCTTTGCGTATCGTGCTGGTCCGATCCGTCCAAGCGCGCGAGCGCCTGGCCAAGCACCTGTCCGAGGGCAACCGCAACAAGACGGCGGCCGCCCCGCTCGTCGCCATCCTCGCCGCGGACCATGAGTTCCACGAGGAACTGCCCAGCCAGTTCCCGCACTTCCCACAGGCCAAGGATCTCTTCGCCGAGCGTGCCGTGCGCGAGCGGTCCGCGAATCTCAACGCGCTCCTCCAGGTCGGCTACTTCATCATCGGCGTCCGCGCCGCCGGCCTGGCCGCAGGACCGATAACCGGCTTCGACGCAGAAGGCATCGACAAGGAATTCTTCAGCGACGGCGAGCACTCGGTCCTCGCCGTCGTCAACATCGGCAGGCCGGGCGAGAACGCGCGGTGCGCACGCTCCCCACGTCTGACGTATGCGCAGGTGGTCACCACCGTCTGATCGAAGGCAACGGTTGGCCGGCTGCACCGCGTCGGTGCCCAGGCGTGACCGCGTCAGCGCGCCGCCGGATGAACTGCCTGACGCCGATCTGCCCGGCTCAGCACGTCCAAGCGAAAGCCCTGCCCAACTCCAGGTTTGCACTGGCGACTTCGCACAGCACAGGCAAGCGAGTGACGCAGGTCACTCAAAATGCGTCTCGCAATTTGAGACGGCTGGTCGCCGTGAGGGTCGAACACTCGCACGTAGCCCCTCCGATTGGGCGCTTTGCCTCGACTTAGGGCACGCGGAGGGCACGCCACCTTCAGATTGGTCTAGACAACAAACAAACCCCAGGCCAATGACCTGGGGTTTCATCATGGAGCGGGTGACGAGAATCGAACTCGCGCTCTCAGCTTGGGAAGCTGATGTTCTACCATTAAACTACACCCGCGTAAGACGCCGGTCGGTGCCGGTGTCGGAACGCGTGGTCACTTTACCTCATGTCGGGCCCCCGGTGCTGAAGCCGTGGGGCCCGAGGGTGTTTTGAGGGGGCGATGGGGCTGCGGGGGGCGGGAGTTGGGGCGTACGGTGGAGGGGTGGAACAGGGTCTGGGTGGGGTCGGAGTGCCCCCTGGATGGCCGTCCCTTTCATCCCGTAATGTGGCCTCTCGTCGTCCGGCGGGCAGCAGTCGGACGCGGCTCTTGGGGAAGGGACTCTAGGACTTGATGGAGCGCACCGTCGTCCGTTGTGCCGATGGGCACGTGTTCAGCACCGGATCGTTCCCGATGCAGCAGGCCGACCGCCTCGGACCCGGACGGCTCGTCCGATGTCCGCGGTGCGCCCGGCTCCGCAGTGTCGTGCCGGTGACTCTTGAGAAGCGGTAACTCGCGGTAAGCAGTAAGCAGTACGACAGTGCGCGCGGAGTCCGCCGATTGTGGTGGCTCCGCGCGCCTTGCGTATCCTCGGGACGTGCTTCTCTCAGACAAGGACATCCGGGCCGAGATCGACGCCGGACGAGTTCGGATCGATCCCTATGACCAGACCATGGTGCAGCCGTCCAGCGTCGATGTGCGGCTGGACCGGTACTTCCGGGTGTTCGAGAATCACCGGTACCCCCACATCGACCCCTCCGTCGAGCAGGCCGATCTGACGCGGCTGGTGGAGCCGGAGGGTGATGAGCCCTTCATCCTCCACCCCGGCGAGTTCGTTCTCGCCTCGACGTACGAGGTCATCACCCTCCCTGATGATCTCGCCTCCCGGCTGGAAGGCAAGAGTTCCCTCGGGCGGCTCGGCCTGGTCACCCACTCCACCGCCGGCTTCATCGACCCCGGTTTCTCCGGGCACGTGACGCTGGAGCTGTCCAACCTCGCCACGCTCCCCATCAAGCTCTGGCCCGGCATGAAGATCGGCCAGCTGTGCATGTTCCGGCTCAGCTCGCCCGCCGAGTTCCCGTACGGCAGCGAGCGGTACGGGTCGAGGTACCAGGGGCAGCGCGGGCCGACCGCCTCCCGGTCCTTCCTCAACTTCCACCGGACACAGGTGTGACGGCGGCATGGACGGCGGCATGAGCGGCATACGGGAGAACCTGACCTACGAGGCGTTCGGCACCGCCGTACGCGAACTCGCGCAGGTCATCGCCGACGACGGGTACGAGCCCGACATCGTCCTCAGCATCGCCCGCGGCGGCGTCTTCGTGGCCGGCGGGCTCGCCTACGCCCTCGACTGCAAGAACCTCCACCTGGTGAACGTCGAGTTCTATACGGGAGTGGGCACGACCCTCGAAATGCCCGTGATGCTCGCCCCCGTTCCCAACGCGATCGACTTCACCGACAAGAAGGTTTTGATCGCCGACGACGTCGCCGACACCGGCAAGACGCTCCGGCTCGTCCACGACTTCTGCGTCGACCATGTCGCCGAGGTGCGGTCCGCCGTGATCTATGAGAAGTCCCACTCCCTCGTGAAGTGCGAGTACGTGTGGAAGCGCACCGACGAGTGGATCAACTTCCCGTGGAGTGTCCTGCCGCCCGTGCACCGGTCGGGGGAAGCGGTCAGGGCGAACACGGAAGCGCTCTGACCTGCGCGGACTGGACGTACGTACGGTAAAAATGTGGTGAAGCGTTGGCCAACGCCGTACGCTTCCTCTGATCGATCTGAATCGATCCATTTGATCCATCTGATCAAGCGAGAATCCCGTGGGGGGACATTCATGCGCGCACTCACGCGCCTTGCCCTGCTCGGCACCAGCATCGCGCTGGTCGCCGGTGCGACCGGTGCCACCGCCGCGCAGGCGGCGGACGGCGGCTCGGGCAACATCACGATCGACAAGGTCGTCGTCAACGGCGGCAAGCCGGTCGTGGTCGGTACCACCAACGTCGTGTCCGCCAAGGTCTCGGTGACCGCGTCGGACGACTCGGGCATCGAGGAGACGACGTACATCCACGGCTCCGGTCCGCGTCCGAACTACGCGCAGATCTGGTACGACGACGGTGACATCACCTGCGTCGAGGTGAGCGCCACCACGTCGACCTGCACGGGCATTCTGACGTTCGACCCGCAGGCGGCGACCGGCTTCGTCAACAACGCGGCGGCGGCCACCTGGGACCTCGCCACGCTGGTCTCCGCGAACGACGCCAACTACATCCACCGGGACGCGGCCACCACGTTCAAGGTGCAGCGCAACTCGAAGCTGACGGTCAACGCCTCGCCGGAGCCGGTGCGGAAGGGCAAGACGATCACGGTCACCGGCAAGCTCTCCCGGGCCAACTGGGAGGACAACCTGTACCACGGCTACACGAACCAGCCGGTGAAGCTGCAGTTCCGTAAGAAGGGCAGCACCACCTACACCACGGTGAAGACGATCAAGTCCAACTCGACGGGCAACCTCAAGACGACCGTCACCGCCTCCACCGACGGCTACTTCCGCTACAGCTTCGCGGGTACGGCGACGACTCCGGCGGTCAGCGCGGCCGGTGACTTCGTCGACGTCCAGTAGTCGACGTCCTCGTCCTGTAGGCGACGTCCAATAGCCTGGCGCCCCGTGCCGCGATGAGTTCCGGCCGGGGCGCCAGTCTGTTCTGGTGACCGACGTACGAGACTTCACGGAGGACACCATGACGACCACTCCGGACGACTCGACCACCACGCTGCCCGGCCGCCCACCCGTCGTCGACCTGGCCACCTGGCAGGCTGCCCGTGACGAGCTGCTGGTCCGGGAGAAGGCCCATACGCGCGAGGGCGACGCCATCGCCGCGGCCCGCCGCCGGCTGCCGATGGTGGAGTTCGACGGGACGGTCGAGGTCGTCGGGCCCGACGGGCCGGTTCCGTTCCTGGAACTGTTCGAGGGCCGCGACGAACTCGTGGTCTACAAGCACATGTGGTACGACGGCGCACCGCACCAGGGGCAGTGCGAGGGCTGCACCACCACGGCCTGGCACATGAAGGACGCCGTCTACCTCCATGCCCGTGGCGTCTCGTTCGCCGTCCTGACGACGGGCCGCTGGGAGGAGGTGGCCTCCTACGTCGAGTTCATGGGCTACACCCAGCCCTGGTACTCGGTGCGGGACGTGGACGAGCCGGTCGGCGGAGACATGGGGTACATCGCCTGTTTCCTGCGCGACGGCGACCGCGTGTTCCTCACCTACTCCACGACGGGCCGCGGCAACGAGCCGGTCAACGGCTCCCTCGGCCTCCTCGACATGACGCCCTACGGCCGCCGCGAGGGGTGGGAGGACAACCCCGAGGGCTGGCCCGAGGCCCCTGAGGCCGGCGCACCGGTCGGTGGCCATGGCGCTCCGATCTGCTGGTACTGGCGCACGGACGCGGACGGCAACGCCACCTGGGGCCCGACCGGCCGCCCGGTACCGCAGTGGACCCGCCCCGGCGCGACCCCGGTGCAGACCCTTGGCCGGCAGGGCCACCATCACTGACGCGCACGCGTCCCCAGGCAACACAAGAGAGGGGCTCCCGGCGCGCACCGCCGGGAGCCCCTCTCCGTACCGCTCGGAAAACTAGAACGTACCCAGCTTCACGATCGACAGGATCGCGATCAGCTGGATCGCGGACGCGCCGAGGGCCTTGGGCCACGGGAGGTCGTGGGAGCGCCTGACCATGACGGTGAGCAGGGCGCCTGCCGCTACCCAGGTGGCCCAGCCGAGGAGCTGGACGAAGGGGGCGTCGCCGCCGAGGAACATGGCGACGATGAGGCGGGGGGCGTCGGTGATGGACATGATCAGCATGGAGAGGCCGACCGTGGGCTGCCAGGCGCCGTCGCCGCCGAGCTGGCGGGCCAGGGTGTGGGTGACCACGCCCAGGACGAAGGCGGACAGGACCATCGCCACCGCGGTGGTCAGGACGATCGGGACCGCGTTCGAGAGGGTCGCGTTGATCGCTTCCTCGCGGGCGCCGTCGAAGCCGAAGACCGCCAGCAGGCCGTAGAGGAAGGTCACGATCAGGGCGGGGCCCCACATCGTGTAGTCGCGCATCTGGAGGAAGGTCTGGTTGGGGGCGACGACTATGCCCCTGAGCAGCGCCTTCCAGTGCAGCCGCGGCCCGATGGGGGCGGCCGGCGCGGTCGAGCCCGCGTGGTACGTCTCGCCCTGGTTGTACGGCTCCTCGCCGACCGAGAACGCCTGGGTGTGACCGGGGTGGTTGGCCGCGTACGGGTCCGGCCCGGGGTGGGGTGCGTACCCGCCGCCGTCGCCGAAGTACTCCGGCTCGTCGTAGCCCCCCGCGCCCCGGCCGCCGCCCTGGCCGCCGTTGCCCTGCGGCCACTGCGGTTGCGGGGCGTACGGCTGCTGCGGCGCCGTGGGATTGCCGTACGGCGGACCCTGCGGGGCCTGTCCGTACGGAGGTTGTTGCGGTCGCGCGTGAGGAGCGCCGTTGCTTCGGCCGCGTCCGATCCTGAATCCAGCCACGTCTTCGAACGTACCTGGTTCCTGAGAGTCCCGTGCCGGGCCCGGGGTTTCGGGCCCGGCTTTGCGGCCGAGCTGTGACATCCCCTAAGGGGGAGATGGTGCTGTTCTCGGTGGTCGGTCAGGGTGTCGCCCTAGGGACGCGCTCCTGGACCAGCCGTGTCAGCCGGTGAGTGCGGCGCCGAACGCCCCGTACGTGCGCGACAGCCCGAACGTGCCCGGGCCGAAGGACTTCGCGCCGGTGGTGGTGATGCCGCTCGCGGAGCCCCGCAGCGCGGTCACCGCGCCGACGCCCTCGTCCTCGAAGCCCGCCGTGATCGTCAGCTCGGCGCGGCCGTCCTTGGAGACGTCGGTCAGCAGGACCTCCGAGCCGAAGTAGTCCGTGGACTCCGCGGTGCCGGGGACGCCGGGGGTGTTCTGGGAGAACGTGCGGGCGCCGGTGCGGGAGACGCCGGAGGCCGAGCCGTTCATCAGGACGACGAGGCCCGTGTCCTCGGCCGCGCCGATGTCCTTGAAGGTGACGCCGATGGCGAGTTCGCCGTAGCCGTCGCCGTTGACATCGCCGATGGAGAGGGAGCCACCGAAGGCGTCGCGTGCCTTGTCGGTGCCGGGAACTCCCGTGGAGGACTGGGTGAGTTCGGCCATGGGGGCGTCGCCGTTGATCGGGCCGCCCGCGCTGCCGCGGATGACGACGACCTGGCCGCCGAGGGTGCCGGTGTGGTCGTCCTCCTGCTCGAAGACGTTGCCGATGGCGATCTCGTCGTAGCCGTCGCCGTCGATGTCGCCGAGGGCCAGCGTGGTGCCGCCGTTCAGCGGGCGCGGCTGGGTGACGACGACGCCGGTGGAGGCGCCGAGGTAGGCGGCGCCCTTGGACCAGCTGCCCGACTCGTGCGAGTCGAGCGCGGTGCGGTAGGTGAGCACCAGGTCGGCCTTCTTGTCGCCGTTGGTGTCGCCCGCGTCGATCGCGTCGATGCCGAACTCCGCCTTCTGAGGCGTGGTGACCTTCTGCGTGCCGCCGGTGGTGCCGGACTTGGTGAAGCCGCCCTTGACGATGTACGCGTACGAGGCGCTGGTGCCGGAGGCCAGGTCGGCCTTCTTGTCGCCGTTGAAGTCACCGGCGGCCAGTACGGTGCCCCAGCCGTCGGCCCTGGTGGGGGTCGGGTCCTTCACGGACGTGCCGTTCTTCAGGCCGCTCGCCGAGCCCCACAGCACGGTGATCGAACCGGCGCCGTTGTTCTCGCCGGGGGCGCCCACCGCGAGGTCCGTGTAACCGTCACTGTTGAGGTCGGCCACGGCGAGCGCCTGGCCGAAGGTGTCCTCGACCTCGGCGGTGCCGGGGACGCCGGCGGTGTTCTGGCTGACGACGGTGCGCTTGGCGGTGTTGAGGCCGGAGGCGCTGCCGTAGACCACGGCGACATAGCCGGCCATGCCCTTGCCGGCGACCTTCGCGTAGGGGGCGGCGAAGGCGACGTCGCCGTAGCCGTCGCGGTTGAAGTCCGCCTCGTAGGCGCGGGGCGAGGTGGCGGCGCTCGCCGTGGAGGCCGAGAAGGTGAGCAGCCCGCCGGTCAGCGCGGCGGCGGTGACCGTCGCGAGGGCGAGTCTTCGGTGGTGTCTGATCATGGGGGGCTCCTGAGGTCACATGGGATGTGGTGGGTGGCGGGGTCGGCTGCCCGGCGTTGATCCGTAGCCGGATGGCGTCGGCTAACCCGCCAGGTCCGTGCCGAACGCCCCGCCCTGGGACGTCGACAGGCCGAGCTTCGTCGGGGAGAAGGAGAAGGAGCCCGTGGCTGCCGCCTTCGGGAGGAACCAGGCCGCTCCCGCTGGGTCGTTCTCCTGGGCGCCGATGGCGGTGAGGTCGGTGCGGCCGTCGCGGTTCACGTCGGAGGCCAGCAGCGTGGAGCCGAAGCCGTCGCCCCACTCGTTCGCGCCGGGGATTCCGGCGCTGTCCTGCGTCAGCCGGACCGCCCCCGTCGTGGTCAGGCCGGACGGCGAGCCCTTGAGCAGCGTGATCGAGCCCGCCTCGGAGTCGCCACGTGCGCCGACGGCCAGCTCGCCGTAGCCGTTGTTGTCGAAGTCGCCGATCGCCAGCGCCTCGCCGAACCTGTCGCCGTACGCGGAGGAGTCCGGGACGCCCGCGGTGTTCTGGGTGTACGTGACGCGGCGCGTCGCGCTCGGGCCCGAGCCGGTGCCGTAGATCACGTGGATCTTGCCGCCTTTGGAGGCGGACGGCTCGGTGTCGGGCTCGGCCGGGTTGCCGAGGACGATGTCGCCGTAGCCGTCCTTGTCCAGGTCGCCGATCGTCGCCGCCCAGCCCGGGCGCAGGCTTGCCGCCTTGCTGAGGCCGCTCGACGTGCCCCGGTAGTACACGGCGGTCGCGAGGGGCTGGTCCCCGGTGGGCTTGAGGCCGGTGACCACGAGGTCGGCCTTCGTGTCGCCGCTGACCCGGCCCGCGGTCAGCTGGGGCCGGTCGACGCCCGGAGCGTACGACGAGACCGCGCCCGTCGATCCGGACTTGGTGAACGGGCCGCGGATCAGCCGGATCCGGAACGGGGAGGTGCCCGAGTCGCTCTGCGCGGAGATCGCCAGGTCCGGCTTTCCGTCGCCGGTGAAGTCGGCGGCGGCGATGCTCAGGCCGAAGTAACTGCCGTACAGGGGCTGCGGGTTCTTCACCGTCGTAGCACCCGACAGGCCATTGCTCGACCCCCAGACGATGGCGACCGTGCCCGCGTGTTCCATCTCGCCCGTCTTCTCGTACTGCGCGCCGACGATCAGGTCGCAGTAGCCGTCGCGGTTGAGGTCGGCGGCGGCGATCTGGTGGCCGAACTCGTCGTCGGTCTCGGCGCTGCCCGGAATACCGGCCGTGTTCTGGCTGATGACCGTCCGCTTGGCCGGGTCCGGCCCGCTCGCCGTGCCGTACACGACGGCGACCTGGCCGGCCCATGACTTGCCGCTGACGGTGGCGGCCGGGGCGGAGATCGCCACGTCGCGGTATCCGTCGCCGTTGAAGTCGCCCTGGAGGCCGGAGGGGGCGGCGGAGGCGGGGGTGGTGAGAGCCAGGGGGACGATGCCCGTGACGGCGAGCGCAGCCAGGGCTGTCGTGGTGCGCAGGGGGTGCTTCACGTCTGTGTGTCTCCGTGTCCGGTAAGTCGGTGATTCGATGATTCGGTGAGTGCGGTGTCAGTCCGCCAGCCTCGCCCCGAAGGAGGAGCGGGCGCCCAGGCCGAGTTCGGCGGCCGTGAGCAGCGACGAGCCCGCGCCCGTCGGACCCGACGCGGTGCCGCGCAGGAGGTGCAGGCGGCCGATCTCAGGGGCGGTGGCAACCAGTTCGGCGCGGTTGTCGCGGTTGTAGTCGCGCAGCAGGACCGAGGTGCCGAGCATCGCGAAGTCGGAGGTCTCGCCCTCGACTCCGGCGGTGGCGTAGCTGTACTGGCGGGCGTTCCTGCCGGTGAGACCTGACGTGCCGCCGCGCAGGACGGTGACGGCGCCCGCGTGGGACGTAGTGTCCCCGGTGACCTCCCACGAGCTGCCCACGGCCAGGTCGGGATAGCCGTCGGCGTTCGTGTCCCAGGCCGACACGTCGCTGCCGAAGCTGTCACCGGGCTCGGAGACATCGGGCACGCCGGCCGTGTTCTGGCTGAGGGTCTTGACCGTGGAGCTCGGCCCGGTGGACGTGCCGCGCAGGACGTGGACCACGCCGCCCCTGCCGCCGCGGGGGATGCCGACCGCGAGGTCGCCGTAGCCGTTCTTGTCGAAGTCGGCGATCTGGGCGCTGATGCCGTAGACGTCGGAAGACGAGGGCAGGCCGGTCTTCTTGGCGGGTTTTGCGGGGCCGCCCGCGCCGCCCCGGTAGAACCAGACACGGTTGGTCCGGGTGTCCGCGTCCCAGCCGATGACCGCGAAGTCGGCGGTGCCGTCCTTGGTGACCTTGCCGGAGACGACGAGTTCGGGCTTGATGTCCTCGCCGTGGACGGGGTCGAGGTTCGTGGCGGCGCCGCGCGCGCCGGACTTGGTGAACGGGCCGCGCAGGTACCAGATGTGGTCGTCGTCGACCGCGACCATGTCCTGCCTGCCATCGCTGTTGAAGTCCCCGACGGCGAGGTCCTTGGCGAAGCCGCAGTTCTCGCAGGCGGGGTTGTGGTGGGAACTGCCGCGCGTCAGGCCGCGCTTGGAGCCCCACAGGACGGTGAACGTGCCGTGGTAGGAGCCGTCCGCCTCGCCGGGTGCGGTGGCGATGACGTCGCCGTATCCGTCCTTGTCGAGGTCGACCGTGGTGATGTCGGTGCCGAAGGAGTCACCCGTCTCCGCGGTGCCCGCGACGTTCGGCGTGTTCTGCGTGACGACGGTGCGCTTGGCGGTGTCGAGCCCCGACGCCGAGCCCCATACGACGACCACCGCGCCGGCCTCCTTCTTGCCGCCCACGGTGGCGGTGTGGTCACCGAGGGCCAGGTCGCGGTAGCCGTCGCCGTTGAAGTCGTCCGCGTACTTCGCGGCCGCCGCGGCGGCGGGCGGGGCCAGCAGCGGCGGCGCGACGGAAGCGAGAAGCGCGACGGTCAGCAGGCCGGCGGTGCGCTTGCGCAAGAGGTCTCCATCGGTCGGGCGGTCGGGAGCGGTCAGAGGGCTCGCGATGGTGTGACACTCGGCAAGGCATGCGGGTTGTGCGGGAATTGCGTGAACTTTTGAGGCTGCTGTGACCTCAGGGGCCCAGGAAGACCGATGTGGAGAACGTGACGGACGGGCGGGGCGCGACCAGCCCGTCTCGCCGGCCCGGATAGACGGCGATCGTGTCCTTGGTCTCGCCCTGATACGTCCGTACGGCCAGGTCCGCGCGCCCGTCGCCGTCGAAGTCCGCGGCGGTCAGGACGCGGGTGGTGCCGCGGGCGGCGGGCTCGACGGTCACGGTCGGTGCCGTGGACAGTCCGGCCGTACGACCACGGAACAGCCGTAGCCGCGAGCCGCTGGACACGAGGTCGTCCCGGCCGTCGCCGTCGAAGTCGGCGGCCATCAGCATGGAGCCGGGGGTGGGG
>NZ_JBQQBS010000051.1:0-73479 GCF_052245395.1 Streptomyces sp. 4N124 | reverse complement strand
CCGCTGACTCGAAGGCCGAGCCCACGCGGCCGTCGTCGACAGGCGACACCGTCACCCACTCGGCCAGCACACCGGACGGTGACCGGCTCAGCGCACCCAGGGCAGGGAACGGCCCCGTCAGGGACGCCGAGGACGGGACCGCCGTGCGTACCCCGGGGCAGGCGGACCACATGGTGCCCCCCTCCGCTCAATCGCACGAAATGCCTGTGTCTCCCGCGCCCGCCACGATGCCGGACAGGGGCACGGCCGGCCCGATTGCCGCGTCGCGGGTGGAGGACTCCACCTCGTCCGAGCCGGTCGGCACGCCGCCGCGCACGGCGGACCCCGGCACCGGCGCGGACCGGGGCGGGCGTACGAGCGGACACCAGGAGGGCGGCGAGGTTCCGGTCCCCCGTCGGGACACGGACACGGCGGCCGCCACGGGCATCACCCCTGTGCCAGACGCTCCTTCCCCCAGTCACCGTCACCCGGGCAGGGCGCGTTTCGATATCGATGCCGCCCGGGCGCGGCTCGCGGATCCGGGTGTGTCACCGGAACGCCGGGAGGAGTCTGTGCTCTGGGCCGAACGCGCGGTGCTGGACCGTATTCAGCAAGTCGCACCGGATGAGAACCCCTTGGGTGTCGTGGCGCGGCCCGAGGAGGTCGTGGAACTCGTCGCCGCAGAGCACCTGCGCGCCGGGCACCTGCCGGCGACGGCCCTGCTGGGCTCCCTCGTCAGGGGCCCCGAGGTCGCCGCACAGCCCGCAGCGCAGCCGCAGCCCCGGCCGGAGCCCGAGGCCGGCGCGCGGCCTGGACCGGACTCCGAGCAACTGCCCGAGGCCGGCGCGCTGCCGCAACCGGACTCCGAGCAAGTGCCGGCTTTGCCGGTGCCGGGCGGGAGGGTTGCCGACACCGCGGCGCCAGAGGCCGTTCCGCCCGCGGGGAGCATCGTCCCCATGGCGCCAGCGTCCTCGGCAGAGTCGACCGCGATCGGTTCCGCCTCGGGGCCGGTGGCCGCGTCCGGTGCGGAGACGGTCCTGCCCGGGTCCTCGGACGAGTTTCCGGAATCCTCCTCGTCCGCGGTGCCGGACTCTGCTGGGGAAGGGGAAGACCGGCTGGGGTCGGAGTCCGAAGGGCCGGACGTCCTCTTCGCGCCGCCGGCTCGTGGGGTGGGGCTGGATCCGATTCGTGACTGGCTGGAGATTTCGAAGCGTGGAGGATCGCGCCGTTCTTCCGCGCTGCGTGCCATTGATGAGGCGGTGGCGCGGTTGCCGCGCAATGCGAGGACCGAGGATTTGCGGCGTGTGCTGGTCAGCGTGACGGAATGGAAGAGTGACAAGGGGCCGGAGAGCAGGCGGTGGGAGGCTGTTTCGCGTCTGGAGGCGGCGGTCCGCGACAGGCTGGATCAGCCTGCTTCTCCTGCGCGTGTTTCCGTCCGTGACAGGGCGGAGCAGCGTGCTTCCGGGCGCACTCCTGAGCGTGGGGGCTATTCCGCCCAGCCTGGACCTTCTTCGCGGCGAGATGAGCTGCCTGTTGTGGCGCCGCTGGTCTCTGCCGCTCCGGAAGCGGTGGAGGGGTTCGGTCCGGCCAGTGGGCTCGAGGCCGAGCTGCACCGGTACCGGGTGGAGCTGCCCCGTGGCGCGGAGGTCGAGGAGTTCGGCGACATCGTGGAGCTGCCTGGGCTTCTGACGATCACGTTGGACAAGGCTGGGGGAGTGCCGGTCCCTGAGATCGTCACGAAGCCGGCTCGTGGTCTGGTGCGAGGGCCGGCGGACGGCCGGGCCGAACGGTCCGAGGTGCAGGCGGCCGTCAACGGCGTGATGTCCCGGCTCCGGGACGCGAGGCCGGGAGCGAGAATCGGGCAGATCTTCCCCCAATCGGAAGGATATGAAGTGCATCCCCTCGCGGAGGATCTGCCGGTGAGGAGCAACGAGGCCGGGTACGCGACGCTGGTGCATCACACGGCGACCGCTCCGACCTCGCGTCTCGTGATGTTCATCGGACACGTCAGGGACGTTATGCGGCGTGAGTCCCCACCCGTGCAGATCGCTCATGAGGATGCGGGCGCCGGCCTTGCATTCGGTGCCTGGGCCCGTCAGGACTTCGCACGCTGGCTCAGCCAATACCCGCGCTGGGCCGATGCCGCGAACCCGTGGGACGGCGACGAACTGGAAGGTGTGATCGCGCTCGGATACACCCAGGTCGCCTCCACTGTGCGAGGAGGCACGCTCAACTTGACACAGCGGCCGAAGGACCTCACTGCGGTGGCCTCCCGCGATTCTCTCGCGGCCCTGCGGAGCAGCCTTGGTGAGGGGCCCCGCGCGTACCTTGAGCATCGGGCGCGGAGCATCGCCGCCCAATTCGCCGAGACCGTCGCCAGGGGCGGGAACATCCTCGACCTGCCGCTGACCATGTCACGCGGCCCGTTGCGCGCGACGGTCGGCCAGTACCTCGACAACCTGCTCCTGCACAGGCCGGAACGATTCGTGAGCCAGTACGAGGCACTGGGGATCCGTACCGACTTCCGCACACTGGATGCCAATCCCGACCACCAGGGTCTGGCGCGTATTGTTCCTGCCGTCGTGAGGCTGGAGGCTCGGAACTACGCGTCGACGGAGCAGACTCCGCAGACCATCGAGCGCGACAGCGACACCCTGGCGATCCTCTCCCTCAACCTTTACAACGAGGCGAGGCTGGATCGCGGACTGCCGCCGGTCGGCCGGCCCCTCGCCCAGCCCGACTACCTGTTCGCGCCGCCCGCCACGACTGCGCCGTCAGTACGACCGGCCGGCAGCACGGTGCCGGCGGGACCCGCCCCTGCCCCTGCCCCGTCACCCACTCCTCTCCCGTCGGCTCTCGTGGAGACGGCGGCCGGGCTCGTCGCGATGGACGCGGACGCGCGGGCACGGGAACTGGCGTCGCTGCCGCAGCGGGACCGGGAGCTCCTGGCTGCTGACCCGGCGTTCGTGGAGCGGTTGCGCGCCGGCTTGTCTGTGGAGGACTTCACGGCCGTGGCGGCGCGGTTGCTGGTCGTCGTTCCTGACGGTGTGGAACAGCCCGAGGCCGCCCGGGAGGAAGCGGAGGCCCTGGTCGCGGACATGCTCGCCGATCCGCAGATCGCGGTGGCGTTGCTGACTGGGGGCCGTCGCCTCATCGTGGTGCCCCGGAACCGGCCGATGACGTCGCTCGAGGAGTTCGCCGAGCTCAAGGGCCGCCACCATCCCAGAGGAGGCCGGTCGTTCGACGCCGCACGGGGACTCTACTTCCGCCGCCATCTGGTCGGCGTCGGCGAGGAGAACCTGCTGGGTGAGACCACCGACGTGCTCGGCGGCGACTTCTACGACGACGGGTACTCCGTTGCCCGTCATGAGTGGGCGCACGCGATCGAGTCGGTGCTGAGCGCCGAGGACCGGCAGTTGATCCGCGACGTGTACAAGGCGAAGGCTGCCGCCACGGACCCGCCCGCTCAATGGCCGGACGGGCCTGCCCCCAACCACTCGTCCAGCGGCCCAGAAGAGTATTTCGGGCAGCTCAGCAATGCCTATCTCGGTGCGAACACCGGCAGGGACTCCAACTCGGGGCGCCGCCCGCGCAACAACGGGTCGGACTGGGTGGAGCAGCACGATCCGGCGCTGCTGCCGCTGCTGCGCAGGCTCTACGGCCCTGGCCGGCCCTCGAACCTCGGCAGCAGGGACAACCCCTACATCCTCACGGGCTTCCGCCAATTGTGGGATCGAGCCGAACACGCACTACCGACGCACGCCCTGGCAGAGCCTGAAGCGGAGCTGCCCACGTCACCGGCCCGCCAGTCGGATACGCCGGAGGCGCCCTCGTCGGCCGACGCGACCACCCGCCCACCCGTACCGCCGCGGACCGACAGGGTTCCGGCGATTGTGGTGACCTCTCCCGAAAGGGAGGTGTCCCCGCCGGACGACCATCGCGATCCCGATCCGGCACCCACCGGGGCCGCGCCTTCGACACCGATTACCGGGACGCGTGATCCCTCTCCGTGGTACCTCGCCCATGGCGCGATGGGTCAGGCCATCGTCGCCAGGTCCACCGAGACCATCGACTTCCGGCGGGAGCAGGCGGATTTCTGGGCGGAGCAGATCAGTTCACGCCTGGACCTGACCGGTCCAGGTCCGCACATCGCGCTGCGTTCGGGCATCAAGACCGCGATCAGCGATCTGCTGGTCACCTCCAAGCCGAAGGAGTGGGACGACATCCTCGCGGCCGGGCGCACGCTGGTCGTGGACGGCCGGCTGGTGTGGCTGCGCCCGGTGATGCGGGATCTGACGCCCGTGCCCCGGACCCAGGGGGAGGTCAACGAGTACCCGGTCGGCTTCGGTTCCACCGCCACCGGAGGCCGGACCGGACACGAGGTCACCCAGGGAATAGAGTCGACACTGCTCACCCTCATCAACCTGGGGACAGGCGTTGCCGCGTCCGCGGCCGCGGTACCCGCCCCCCAGCTCTACGTGGGCTCTTCCAAGTCCAAGGACAGCGGCTGGTTGCGTACCGTCCTGGCCGGCCGCAAGCCCTTCATCAACGACCTCGCCCGCTTCGGCGCCGGTCTCCAGATGAAGGTGTTCGTCGACGGTGCGGACGCCACCCCTACCGTCTTCCATCAGGCCACCGTGCCGGACCGGATCCATATCGATATTCCCACCGTCTACACCGGCGAGTTGGGGCACCGACCCGACTACCGTGCCCCCGAGGCCGAACGCCCTCGGTACCAGCGGGCTTCCCGGCACTCCCAGGCCCGTGAGCTGCTGCAGGCGATCGACCTCACGCCCGTCATCGCCGAACTGCACCGGAACATGCGCGCCGCCGGGCTGCCCGCCTCGGCCGTCAAGAAGATCCTGGCGCAGGCCAAGATGGACCGGGCCCAGGGGTTCCTGACCGAGTCGACGGCCCGCAGTCGCTATCCGTGGTGGGCCGGTGGGGACTCCTCCAACGGCATCGAGGTCTCCGGGTCCTTGTTCGGGAAGTTCCGGGGGCATCTGCGGATCCGCAGGGAGATCGACAGCCTCCAGTATCTCGGGGACAGCAAGGTCGGTACCCGCGACGACATCGGTGTAGGGGAGGGCAGCACCCGCGACAGTCAGGGGGGTTCGGACGCGGGATTCGGCTTCGGTTACAACACCGCCGGAGTCGGCGCGGGCGGGGAATTCTCGGTCGACGCGGACGGGGAAACTTCCCCCCACTCCGAGAACAAGCTGTCCGTCCAACTGTCGGGCTTGGCCCCGGCGCTCGCCATCAAGGCCGGGGTGAACCGCGACGTCGGCCATTCGCTGGACTCCTCGCATACGAGCCATACGGTGCTCAACGACTTCGCGAGGCAGTCGCGCTACCGGGCCGGGCTGCGCCTGGAAGTGACCTTGGAATCCAGCACGCACACGATCGCCCCGGTGCGGGTCACCACCGAGGGCGAACTCAGTGTCCCGCAGCGCGAAGCGGCGCACTTCGTGCGGCGTACCGTCGGCTCGGGGTGGACCGCCGATCTGCGGCCGGCGGCCGGCGGCCCGGATGCTCCACGGCACCGCGTGTTCGCCCTCCCCCCGTCGAGGAGGGTGTCGAGGCTGCCGGAGACCAGCCCGCGGTTCCGGTTCCGGATGGCGGTGGAGCGTGCCCAGGGGCGGCTCACCCCTCACCCGCGGGAGCCGCTTGCCTCTGCCTCCCGCCGTGGCCTCGGTTTCGGCGTGCCGATCGCTCTGCCGGGCGTCGAGACCCTCCAGCAGGACCTGCGGGATGCCATCGAGCGGCTGCACGTCCTGGACGTCGGTGCCGAAGGGGCGAAGAAGAGCGCCTGGGCCCAGGCCGACCGGGACCTGGCGGCCTTCTACGGCCGCCCGGCCCTCGAAGGGGACCCGGCCCAGGCGCTCCTCGGAATCCACCGCACCATCCAGGTCGGCGGACGCCGCTACAAGGTCTCCGCGAAGGTGAAGTGGGGTAACCGGATCGAGGAGCCCAGCCCGCTGGCCGACCCGGTCACCGAGGAGAGCCGCCCGGAGGGTGACTTCTCCATGAAGGTCAACACCCGGGCCGCGACCGGGGCCGCCACGGCCGGTGAGCGCGGTAAGGGCTGGAGGGTGGCTGTCACCTTCGGCGGCGGAGCCCGTCTGGCCATCCCCGAGTACGAGCTCTCGCTCGGGAAGCTGCACTTCACCACCCCGCCCATACGCATGCAGTTCGGTTCTGTGCGAGGGATCGTCAGCAGCTCCAAGGAGAAGAGCCGCAAGTACGGCGGCGCGACCGGGAGTTACCGCCGGACCGAGACCGGTAAGCGGATCGACGAGCACCGCTATCGGATGTCCGTGAACTGGACGGTCACACCCGAGAAGAAGAGCCGGTTCAAGCCGAGCTGGCTGAACCAGCGCCGGTTCTTGAGCGGGCGCAATCCCTTCGTCGCCCGGGTCGTCGTCCCACATGAGCACGTCCCTGCCACGCCGGTCACGCCGGAGCAGGCACAGGCGGCTGGTCACACGGTCGTGGGAACGGCGCCGACCGAGGTCGGCCGGCGGCTGGACTTCGCCGGCGGGGCCCAGGGGATCTACCCCGTCTTCCACCTCATGCCCGAGCTGGCCCAGCTCGGCGCCCGTATGTATGCCGAGCGGCTGTACGCCGGGGAACGGAACCGGGCCAAGCGGCAGAGCCTGATCGACGCCTGGCTCGACACCCCCGCGGACTGGCCCCAGGAGATCCGCGACCTGGCCCATCCCATGGTCCTGGCCTCTCACTTCGGCGAGGAGGTCGGTCAGGGCGGATACGAGAAGGAACTGCCGAAGGACGGCAAGTACAAGCAGGCGCTGCGCCTGCGGCTCCTCGTGGACAACGTCACCGACTTCGGGGCCAACCCGGAAACGGAGGTCGAGCAGTACCTCAAGGGCAACGCCGAATACGAATCCGGGCAGGAGGGCGAGTGGGGCGCGGGCGTGACGGGCACCCTCGGCCCCCAGCTGCGGTTCGGCTCCGACGCGCAAGACGGTGATCACCTCGCCGGCCCCGGTGGCCGGCTGACCGTCCTCGCCAACGCTTCGGTCGCCTGGAACTGGGGCAAGGGGGCGGCCGAGAGTGACGGCCGGATCGATATCACCCGGGCCACCTACGGAGGGTCCGTACACACGCTGCGTACCGACCCGGTCTTCGAACTGACCCACGTCCGCTGGCACGGCGACGAGCTCACCGAGACCACCCGGTATCTGCGCGCCACCGAGGCCCTCGATCTACTCGTCCCCGAGCGACGGATGTCCGACATCCTTCCTCCCGCGACCGGCACGGCCGCCGGATCGGAGCCGCGGCAGACCCCGGCGATGGACCCGACCGGGGAGCCGGAGCAGGCTCCAGTGACGGATGAGGCTCGGGTGGCCGAGGTGACCCGGACCTATCTGGATACCGGTCTGCTCTCCGGGATCGCGCACCCCGAAGTCTTGCGGGTCGATGTCCTGAAGACGATCAACGACCGGTTGCGTGCCAGGGGGATTGTCCGTGCCGAGAGCGAGGGGGCCACGGGGCCTCGTCCCAACCTGCTCCAGCGGTCGCTGAAAGCGGTCTACTCCTCCGAGGCGTTGCAGAGTGAGTGGCACGCTCTGACCACTGAGGGTGTTCTGCGCTGGTTCCCCCTGCCCGGCCCGTGGGGCACCACCCGGTATCTGTGGGTGAACGTCACGGCGACCCAACTCGACCGCCCCCATGGGCAGCGTCCCCGTGACGAGATCAAGCTCACGCTGCGCGGCGAGGCGGTCGAGGAGGAGTCCCAGAGCCGCGATTCCGGCTGGGGACACGACGTCGGTGTCGATGTCCGGGCCCGTGCCGGAAATGAGAACGGGCACGGCGGGTTCGAGGCCGAAGTCGAGTACTCCGCGTCCAAGGGCACGAAGGACGAGGACGCCGAGAAGAAGGTCGGAATCTACCGGGCCACCACCCAGGACCCCTCCGAGGAGTTCGAACACGGCATCACCTTCCGCGTCGAGATGGGTACGACCACCGAACTGCCGGAGGTGCTCACCACACCCGCACACGGCGCGCTGTCGGTGGCCCGCCTGTTCTCCCGGGCGGAAGGGCCCAAGGGCAGCCCGTCGGTCTTCACCTGGCACGACCCCGGGGACGGCCCGGACCAGCTCGTCGACGGCGACGTACGGCTGCTCGTCCCCCGCCACCTCACCGTCGAGGCCGGCCGGCCGCAGCAGTGGCCCCTCGGCCTCACCGCGCCACGCGAGACCCAGGTCACCTGGCTGTGGCACAGCTCGCAGAACCCGCCGGCCCCTGCGCTGCCGGACGCGTTCGTCGACA
Organism: Streptomyces sp. 4N124; assembly: GCF_052245395.1. Lineage (NCBI taxonomy): Bacteria > Bacillati > Actinomycetota > Actinomycetes > Kitasatosporales > Streptomycetaceae > Streptomyces > Streptomyces sp. 4N124. The sequence continues at coordinate 65,208 of NZ_JBQQBS010000051.1, read as the reverse complement.
ACCTCCATCCGTGGACGGTGCCCGCCGCCGCATCGATCGGGCGCTGGGCCAAGCTGACCGCGGTACGTCACCGCATCGTGCCCACCCCCCAGGTGGGCATGGCGCCGGAGATCTCCGGCCTGGACCGCACCACCACCGCGGGCGTGCGCTACCACCACCGCACCAGCGCCAATGTGATGCGCCCCCGCATCCGGGAGCTGCTGAAGCAGACGTACGGGGTCCCACTCGGCGACCGTTCGGCCATGGTGGGCCTGGAGCTGGACGGCGCCGAGATCCTGGGTCCCCCGGAAGGCGTACTGCTCAAGCAGCGCCGGTACCACCAGGCCGACGAGGAACCCACGCACGAGAACCATCGGGACAGCGGCTGGCGAATCGCGGCCGGTCCGGACGCCGGCGGTCCGGTGGACGATCAGAAAATGCTCGAACGCCTGCTGGTCGACGTGAAGAACTGGGAGAACAGCGAGAGCCGAAGCGCGGCACTGGGCGATACCGATGAGCGCAACGCGGAAGGCAAGCGGCCCTACCGTGCCTACCGCTTCGACGTCACCGCCGTGGTCAACGGGCCGCACGGCACCGTACGGATCAAGGTGCCGGGCGGTCTCTACGGGGCGCTGCCGGTGGACAAGAACACCGGCAGGCTGACCGACGGCCTGGAAGACGACGCCACCCTGGGCCCCCTCCTCCGCCCGGCACCGACGGCCACCGAAACGGCTACAGAGAGGGACACGGAGATGGCCGGTCAAGAGGGCATGAACTCCCTGCCGGACACTGTGCAGCAGCAGCCCACCGCCGCGAGCGAGTTCCGGGAGCTGGGGGAGGTTCTTTTCGCGCCCCCGACCACCACCACACTCGTGGAAGCACCCGTGCCCGCCCGGCTCCCGGCGGAGGAGATGCCCTCCTCCGCCGAGCAGCCGCTTCCCTCGCAGGAGGAGCAGCTCGCCGAGCGAGGGCTGACGCCGGTGTACGTCCTGCCAAGCGGGGACGCGCTGGCGCACGCGCTGACCGCCGTCGCCCCGGCCGAGAGCGGCCGACTGGCGGGGTACAGCAGGCCCGCCGGTCCCCAGGAGCTGCGGACCGCGCTCGCCGACACGCTCGCCGCCGATCTGGGACTGCCGCCGGACGAACAACGCCTGTGGTCCGCTGTGGCAGGACAGACAGGGCCGTCGGGAGCCCCGCTCGTGACCGCTTTCGGCGGTTCCGCGGACGAGGCCGTCCGTGCTCTGCGGACCGGATCAGGCCCTGAAGCCACGGACTGGCTCACCCTGGCCGTGGCCGCGCCCGTGCTGGGGCTGCGTCTGACCGTGCTGATGCCGGACGGCTCCCTCTGGACGACCGGCCCGGAGGCCGGCCGGCCGGTTGCCCTTCTCCAGCAGGAGGACCCCGCCCCCTACACCGCGCGATGGGCGGCCACCGAACCCACCGCCCACGCCCGGCAGGCTCGACGGCCCGACGTGTCGCAGCCCACCGGTACCTCGGGCTACAGCTGGGGCACCACGTCCGCCGACAGCAGTACGCCTCCCGGCACCACCACGCGTCCCGCTGCCGCCGCTTCCGGCGACTCGGCGCGCCCCGCCGTGTTCTTCGGCTCCGAACTGCGGCCGAGCACGCCGGATTCCCAGCGGGCCGGTACCTCCTCCGGTACCCCGGTCACCCGGACACCTCCGGCCCAGGTCGCGGAGACCAGCGAAGTTTCCGCCCCGGTCGCGGAGAGCGCCCTGACGCCCCCTCCGGCGGAGGAGACCACCACATCTCCGCGAACGGCCCGGGACACGGGGGACGGGCAGGACACGGACGCGGTGACGATCCTCGACGTGCCCGCCGACGACGGCATGGACGTGGTCCCCACCGTTCCCGCGGAGGAGGAGCCGCCGCGCACTCTGTCTCCGTACGCGCTGACCTACGGCGCGAGGCTCGACGGCTCCGTGGGGCTCGCCGTGTACGAGCCGCTGTCCGAGGACGTGCTCGGCGCGCTCCACCAGCAGGTCCTCGACGGCCTGGGAGTGGAGCCCGGCAGCGCGGCCGATGGTCCGGTGCGCGAGGAACTCGCCGCCGTACTCAGCCAGTCGGAGATCGCCCGGGAACTGCCGCAGGTGCGCAGCGCCCGTGGACACCGCGTCACCGTCACCGTGGACGGCCAGGAACGCACGATCGACGTCCGGCTGCGGCTGACCGACCCTGCGCTGTCCACCCGCGCGGGCGTCTTTGGCGAGGTTCCGCGCCGGACGGCCGTGGAGCGGCAGGGCGAGGGGGGACAGTCCTCCTCCAGGAGCTCGGGCTCCGGCACCATGCGGACCGTACCGATCCCGTGGATCGGGAACTACGACGGTCCGGCCGGGCCGCTGCGCTGGTTCGACGGCGCCCTGGTGCTCAGCCTGACGCACAATCAGTCCTCCGAGTCGTCCACGGTCAGCGACGGCCTGACGGCCAGGAGCATGCAGCGCGCGAACGATCCGGCACACGCCGTGGAGTACACCAGCCGCTGGCAGATACGGATCGACACGGACCGCAACGCCCCGGTGGACGCCTGGAGCCCGGAGCGGGTGGGGGGACCGCTGACCGTCTGGTTCCCCGAGCACCGGGTCTTCGGCGACGGCGGCGCCGCCGGGCCGCTGCCCGAGCCGGCCGGTCTCGACGACCTGCCGCTGTGGGGCGTCGACGAGGTCCTCGACCCGGGCAGGCTGCTGGACGAACTGCGCGCGGACGAAGGTTTCACCGTGCTGAACAACCTGGGCGCGGACTCCCACGAGGAACTGGAGGAGTTCCTCTCCGAACGGACCCTCAGGGGCAGCCTGCCGATGATGCGTGACGGCGGTGTCCACTCGCCGGTGCTGTTCGACCGGCACGGCGACTCGCTGGGCGTACTCCGGCTCGAAGCCACCGTGCTGCCCCAGAGGCCCGCTGCCGGGACACCGGACGGAAAGTTCTCCCTGGAGTCCTGGCTCACCCAGAGCTCCAGTGTGGAGCAGTCGTCACGGCTCACCAGTGGTGTCGCGCTCGACGGCAGCGGCGGGCCCATGTTCACCCCCGACCACGAGGTCGGCCATTCGGACGCGGCCAGGCTCATGGGCGGAAGCATCATGGGCAAGGCCGGCGTGTCCTGGCAGTCCGGTGACGCGCTGAACACCAGCAGCTCCGTAGCGCTGATGCACGCCCTCTACACGACCAGCAGCCACCTGGTCACACCGGCGGACACCACCTACCGCGTCACGCTCATCCGCTCGGGCGGCGGCGAAATCACCGGCTCCTTCGGCCCCTGGCCGGACGGCGTGTCTCTGCGGCTGCCGCAGCGGAGCACCATGACCGGTCACGTTCCCACGCCGGAGGAGCGGCGACGGCTCCCCGAGCACCTGGAGAACCTGGAGAGCATCGGATACTCCGCCGTGCCCCTCGCCCCCGAGGGCACCGGGCCGATGTTCGACCGGGCGGAGACCTGGCTGCGGCGCGAGGGCTTCCTGCCGCCGGCCGAGCGCGAGTCCGTCTTCAACGAGACCCGTGCCGAACAGCAGTTGGAGAATCTGCGCAGGTTCGCGCAACTGCGCTCCCGGCTCGGGCAGGCCGCCGCGCTGCCCGACGCGGTCGATGGGGGCAGGCCCTTGTGGTTCGAACTCCCCGACCACGTGAGCGGCGGCACGCGCCGCGTGCAGCTGCGGTTCTCCGCCACTCGCGACCGCACCCCGCCCGCAGCCCAGGCAGAGGACGGGCTGCCGCCGGCCGTGCACACGCGGCGGTTGCCGGACGTGGATACCGTGACCTTCCTTTCCCTTGAGACGCGCGGCGGCCGGCAGCGCAGCAACCAGTTCGGCGGCACCGTCGGTGCCGGAGGCGGTCCGCGCTTCCCGGTCGACGGTGGCGCCGCGGCACTGGACGCAACCGGGGACTACACCTGGGGAAGGCGGCACGAAACCGCCACGAGTGATGGATCCGCGTCCGGCATCGACCCGTTCAACATCACCTTGGACGCAGGCACCGAACTCTTCGAGATTCCGGCTCTGTTCACGCTGGATCTCTACGAGGGCACCGCCGAGGAGCCTACGGTCCGCTTCGCCGCCGAACCGACGCCCGAACCGGCGCTCGGGGAAGACACCGCGGCGATCCAGGCCGTACCCGCTCCGCCGTTCGCCACCGGACGAGTCCGCCTCGTGGTGCCGCATCACCGCACCCTGCTGTGGGACTCGAGCCCCGTGGCGCCGGCCGCGACGCACCGGGTCCGCGCGCCCATCACCGGGGGCGGGCAGGATGACGACCACGTGCGGCTGGGCCTGACGGATCAAGCGGGGCGTCCGCGGGAGGGGCTGCTGAGGCTGCCGGATGACGCGAACGTGGACGTCTTCCGCGGCAGCGCGGCCCTCCAGGAGGCGTTCCGGCAGATTGTCACCGGCACGTATCCCGGTCATCCGGCCGTCGGCACGTTCGGACAATGGGCCCAGGCAGCCGCCAGCCAGCTGCCGGGTGCGGTGACCGGGCCCGGCAACCGGCTCTGGGAGTACTTGACCGGTACGGCGGTCGAGGACCAGCAGGCGTTCGCGGGGGAGGCCCTGTTCCAGCAGCTGAGGGCCGCCAGCCTGCTCGCCCGCGCCGGGCAGATCTTCAACGGCGGTTACGTCATGGAAGGTCTGACCCTGCCCGGGTTGCTCGCCGACCAGGAGCTGTCCGTGGAGATCGCGGGATATCTGCACAATCCCACGTACCACGGTTCGTACAACACCTACGCGGAAAGCGACCTGGCCGCCAAGGACACGTCCGCGCAGGCGCGTTCCGTCACCACCTCCCACCAGTACGGCGGCGGACTCAGCGCGCTCCAGTCGCCGCCCCCGCCGGCCTCCGACGGCACGCCGCAGAGGGCCTCGCTGGCCAACCCCAGCGTGCGGGGGGTCTACACCCACCGCACAGCCAGGACCAGCGAGCGGTCCGCCGGCTCCTCGGTCGTACGGACCCCGACGCAGGCCGCGGAACACCACCTCATCGGAGCCGACGCCACTGTGCTCGTGACCCTCCGTCAGGGCACCCGGAACGTCGCCATGAACGTCGCGGGCCTGGGCGGACGCGAGGACATCACCCTCGCGATCGACCTCCCGCGCGCCGTCCGGTTCCAGCTCTCCGACAGTCAACTGGTCCGCTTCGAACACTGGTTCACCGGCGTGCCGGAGCTACCCCGGCCGGTTGTGCAGCCGGACACGGTGCCGTTGCCGGAGCACTACGTGGTAAGCGGCGACATCGGTTTCGCCAGCGTCCTGTCCGTCACCCAGCTCGACGACCCGATACGGCGCAACGAGAGCCGCGACCGGCTGCGGCGCGAGCTGCTAACGCTGGTGGAAAGGGAGGCGCCGGGCGTGACCCGACCCGGGCATTTCGCGTATCGGATGGGAGTGGCCGCCCGTATCGCCGACATGACCTCGCCCGCCGGACTTCGGGCGCTTCCGGGCCGACGCAGGGTGAGCCTCTGGTTCCGCCACGCCGGACGGCACGGCAGCCGTCTCGTGGAGGTCGCTCTCTCCGCCGAGCCCGTGGCCCAGCCCCCGGCTCGACGGGAGGTCCGCGGCCGCCCCGCCGGCGCCGGGGTGGGCATAGACCAGGTCGCTTCCCATGCCCCGGGCAACCGCTCCGAGTCAGAGACGGTCACCCGGTCCGTGCAGGTGTCGGCGAACCCCATCTCCCGGTACCCACGTCCTCAGGCACGGTCCGGCCGTACCGACCGGACCGGTCCCGTGCTGTCCGGCACCGGGAACCGCGGCCGGAGCTCGCGTACCGCCCGCGCAGCGCAGGACTCCTACTGGGCCAGGACCGAGAACGCCGCGGACTTCGACGACATCGGCTACACCATCACCGCGACGGTGCGCGCCGAACTCCTTCAGGACTGGCCGCCGGATCTGGTCGGCGGAGCCCTGGAATCCGGCCTGCTGACCCTGACCGATCAAGACGGCGGCGCACTGACCGCCCGAATCGGCAGACTGCTGCGCGGAAGGCCCGCCCACCAGGTCCGGGTCCCGGTGGCGGTGTCCCTGCGGTTCGCCGGCTCGGAGGCCGTCGCGCCGCGCCGGCACGAACCGGCGGTGCGGCCCCGTATCACTCAGGTCGACCCACGGCTGCCCGCGCCGCAGGCTCCACTTCCGCTCGGCGGGCGAACCTTCACGGCCGGGTCCCGGCTGATCCCCACCGGCGCGACCCCGGTGTACGGGTTCAACGCCTTCCATGAGCTGGCCGAGGCGCTGCGCACGGTGGCGCCGCGGCTGTCCGGCTCGTGGGGCCTGACGGCCGACCTCACGCCGGAGGCGGCGGCGTTGCGCCTGGGGGAACTCGTGCAGGCCGGGGAGATCCCTGTCGAGGCGCCGCGCACGGCCGCGGGTCTGACCCCCACGATGCCCGGTGCCTGGCCCGTCGAGAGCGAACCGGTCACCCCCCGCCTCCAGGTGACGCTGCACAATCCGCGGCCGATCACCGAGGCGGACGACATCGCGGTCGACCGGTTGCGGGTGACGTCGCACTCGGTCGGCAGTTCCGCGTCGGCGGCCTCGACCGCCGGTCTGGGCTACCAGTGGACCCAGAGCGCCAACGACGCGAACATGCACCTGGTCGGTTTCACCCTGCCCGTCCTGAACCGGCAGCCCCTCTCGCGTGCGGGTGGCGTCTCGGCCTCCGCCGGCGGCTGGGATCGCGTCAAGACCGGTTCCTCCGCCGCCTCCGGGACAGAGCCCGCCACACGCAGCTACGAGACCATGGTGGACGTGGTGATCACAGTCACGGGGGAGGAGACCCGCTACGTCATCGGCAGCGCGATCGCCCGTATCTACGAGCGTGACCTGCTCGGCTACGGGGTCACCGCGCCGCGCACCGCCTCCGAGGTGTATGACCTGCCGTCGATGCTCGCCGAGCAGCCGAACGACACGCTGCGGAACTGGCGGACGCATCCGGTCACCGAGCTGCCCGCGGTGCTCGCCCGGGGACTGGACGAGCGAGAGAACGCCGCTCAGCTCTGGCTCCATCTGGGCGCCGACCCGGACGGCACCGCGCTGGCCCGCGCTCTCTACGTGGGGTCGCGCACCGCGGTCGCGGCCGGCCGACCGGTGGAGCTGGTGGTGCGCGGAGCGACAGGACTGCGGTTCTGGCCGTTCGGTGCCGACGGTTCACTCGTCGACCTCACTCCGGCCACCCAGGACACCTGGCACCGGCTGCGCGCCGCGATCGTCACGGCCACCGACGCCACCGCCGCCGAGGCCGACCAGGTCGCGCGGGAGACGGAGCTGGTGCCGAGGGAGGCGGAGGCAGAGTTGCGACTGGCGGACTCGCGGCAGGAGCTGACCACCGCGACCGAGGCGCGGGACGCCGCCGCAGCGGCACACGCCACCGCCAGGTCCGCCCGCGACTCCCTCGCCGATCGTCTCCGCGACGCCGAGGCGGCACGCGCGGCCGCCGAGGAGGAGGCCGCGCAACACACGGCGGCAGTCACGACGGCGGAGCAGCGACTCGCGCAGACGGAGCAGGCCGTACTGGACGCCCAGCGGCAGGTCGAGCAGGAAGCCGCCCGGCCCCGGCCGGTCACCGCCGACGGGCATGAGCCGACACCGCAGGCGGGTCCCGGTCCTCGGGCCGCACTGGCCGACGCACGTGCCGAAAGCGACAGCGCCCGAGCCGCGCTGGGCCGCGCGCAGGGCATGGCCGACATGGCCCGAAGGGCGGTGGATCGCGCCACCGAGAACGTGGGAGATCTGCGTGACCAGCTCGCCGCCACCGACGATCAGGTCCGGGAGACCGCTACCCGGGAGCGTGACGCCGAGGACGCCGTCACTCGGGTCACCTCGGCTCGGGACCAGCACTACCGGGACCACCGACAGCTGCAGGAGGAGCTGCGCGACACCCGCCGACAGCAGGCCGACCAACAGCGTCTGTGGGAGGACGCCTGGAGCGCCATGCCCGGCCAGTCGGGGATGCTGAGCGCCGACCGCTGCCGGGAGGGGGTCGGCGGAGCACGGTACCCGCTGAGCTCGCTCTCCTAGCTGAAGCACGCTGAGTTTGTTGGAGGCTTCTGACCTTGGAAACGAGGATGGGGTTATGGCGAAGGAACAGGCGAATGCCTGCAGGATGCCTCCTTCAGCTTCCGTTCGCGGCCGAGTGCGCCGGCTGCCGTGCCTTGTTCCGGAATTGTGCGGGCGAAGAGCCGACCACGCGGCGGAACGCGGTGCTGAACGCGCTCTCGGACTGGTAGCCCGTGGCCCGTGCGAGCTCGGAGATCGACAGAGAGTCGCGGGCGAGGGCGTCGCGGGCGAGGCTCATGCGCCATTGGATCAGGTACTCCAACGGCGGGACCCCGACGTGGCACTTGAAGGCCTGGGCGAACGCGGAACGCGACATGTGGCTGATCTCGGCGAGCTCCTTGAGGCTCCAGGAGTGGGCCACGTTCGCGTGCACGGCGCGCAGGGCGGCACCGATGCCGTCCTCGTTCAGGGCGCTCAGCCAGCCGGTGGGCCGGTCTGTCTGGCCGGCGTGAGCACGCAGCATGTGCACGAGCAGGATCTGCGCGAGGTGGTTCTGCACCAGCGGGCCGCCGGCGGCGGCGACCTGGACCTCGGTGGCCAGGTGATCGATCAGCTGCGCGAGCCGCCCGCCATGAGGGTCGCCCACGCGGACGATCACGAGCGGCGGCAGGAGATCGGTCAGGAGGGCCGCGTTCTGGTCGTCGAACGCGATGTGCCCGACGCAGAGGTAGAGGTCCTCCTCGGACTCCGGGCCGATCCGCACGAACCCGTCCTCGGCACTCGCCCATACCTCCTCCGCAGGGCGCGGGCTTGCGTCGAGCGTGCTGGCCAGCACGTAAGGCGGCGGGTTGCCCAGCATGAAGGTGTCACCCTCTTGCAGGAGCACCGGCTCGTGCCCTTCGAGGATCAACCAGCACGTGCCGCGCACGAGGCCGCCGATCCGTACGTGCAAGAACGTGTCGAAGCGCAACGCCCACTCTCCCGCGGCCCGGAGACTGGGCCCGATCACCGTGCGGGGCCTGAGCAGGCCGATCGCGTCAGCCACTGGATCCCGAAAGCCGAGCACCGACGACACCTCCTGGACGATACGTAAAGAACTGTGGACTCTGCATCATGGATCGTACTCCGCTGCTCCAGCAATATCGATGTCGCAGGTGAACCATGAGCACACGAGTACAGCCCGGACACCGGGCGAGAAAGGCAGTCATGTCCGACTTCAACGTTCGCGAGTTCTACGACCGTTACTGCGAGGCGCTCAACGCGCATGAGTTCGACCGCATGGACGAGTTCGTCCACGAGTCCATCCTCTCGCACGGCGAGCCGGCCACTCGCGAGGACGTAGTCGCGGCACTCAAGAGCATCACCGACGCGGTTCCCGACATGTACTGGGAGATCAAGGAGGTGGCGATCCACGGCGAAACCCTGGCCTGCCACTCCGTCAACCACGGCACCCCCACCAAGGAATGGCTCGGGGTGGCCCCCACCGGCGCTCGGATCGAGATCGACGAGTTCGCCCTGTACCGGATCCGTGACGGAAAGTTCGTGCAGATGTCCAACGTCCACGACGCCGAGGCCCTGAAGAAGCAGCTCGCGGGCTGACCCCGCCGGGCTCTGCGTGCGACGGCCCACGCCATCGCTGCGAAGAGCCGATAGCGAAGGCTACGTGCCCATCTCTGGACGATGCGTAAAGAAGTCTGGACTCTGCATTATGGATAGTCTCCCCGATCTCCCGCATTATCGATGTCGAACGGATCGGCAACGAGAAAGTGATGGAGACACCGACATGGGACAGCTGGAAGGCAAGACGGCGGTGGTCACCGGGGGCAGCACGGGTATCGGTCTGGCCACCGCCGTACGGCTGGCGGACGAGGGTGCGTACGTGTTCGTCACCGGGCGCCGCGAGGCCGAACTGGAGGCCGCCGTCAAGACCATCGGAACGGACCGGGCCACCGCGGTCGTCGGCGACATCGGGAAGCCGGAGGACCTGGACCGGCTCTACGAGGCCGTTCGGGCGCGAGGCCAGAATCTGGACGTGCTCGTGGCGAACGCGGCGATCGGCTCGTTCATGACGCTGGAACAGACCACCGAGGAGCACTTCGACCAGACCTTCGCGGTCAACACCCGAGGCACGCTGTTCACGGTGCAGAAGGCGTTGCCGCTGCTCAACGACGGAGCCTCGATCGTCCTGGTCGGTTCCACGGCCGCTGACCGCGGAATGGAGGCGTTCGGCGCGTACGCGGCGTCGAAGGCGGCCGTCCGGTCCTTCGCGCGGACGTGGTCCACCGAGCTCAAGGGCCGTGGCATCCGGGTCAACGTGGTCTCGCCGGCATGGATCGAGACGCCCGGGGGCACCGCCGCCTTCGGCGACGAGGAGACCGCCCGGGCGATCAAGGAGCAGGTCGCCGCGACCGTGCCCAAGGGCCGCATGGGCCGGCCCGAGGAGGCCGCCGCAGTCGTGGCCTTCCTGGCCTCGGAACAGAGCAGCTACGTCGTCGGCGCGAACGTCTACGTCGACGGTGGCGAGAACCAGACCTGAGGCACCACACGGTGGGCGGCATCTGAAGCGTCCCAGCTTCCATGCCGCTTCCGACACGCCGGCCTCGCGACGTTCGGGCGTACCGCGACACCGGAGATGGTCTGCAGCAGAGCACGACGGAGTGCTGTACGGCGCGACCCGCAACCCGTGGGACCCGCAGCGCAGAGCGCGTGGGTCCAGCGGGGGAGCGGGCGCTGCCGTCGTAGCCGGAGTGGCGCCGATCGCAGACGCCACCGCCGCCGGTTCGATCCGTGTCCCCGCCGCCTACAACGGCCTCTTCGGACTGACGCCCACCCGCGGCCGGGTCTCCGCAGGCCTCCGACTTCGACGAGGTTCTCAACGGCCTGGCCGTGCAACTCGGCGTCAGCCGCACGGTACGTGACAGTGCGGTGCTACCCGACCGGATGTGAGGCCGGGAACCGGGCGACCCCTGCTTCGCCCAGGAGCCATCCCGGTGTGACGCGGACGGCTCAGTCCTGGAGGTTCACGAAGCAGGAAATCGTGCCCTCGGCGTTCGGCGTCCGCTGTTCCTCCTTGAGCTTTCCATCAACGTAGATGCGGCAGGCGGTGCCCGGTTCCGCGTCGGTGACCGTGACGTCGTTGAAGCCGTAGCCGACGTTCTGGGTCTTGCTCCAGGGCAGCGTCTGGCCGTTCTCCGACTTGCCCTCGTTGTCGCCGGAGAAGGCGTAGCTGACGTTGCCGCTGCCACCGCCGACCACTTCGAGCTTGACGTCCCAGCTCTCTCCGGACACCCCCCAGCCAATGACTGCGGTCAATGACAGGGCTCCCGCCGCCATCAGTATCTTGGCGACGGGGCGGGCCTTGGCGGATGTCACGGCAACTCCTGTTGGTAGGTGGTTCGTTCGTCTGGCGTGATCTATTGTTCGTGGCGAGCGACCGCGTCGGTTCGGCCGTAAGACGGAATCCGCCGCCATCGGGACGGCCGAAAGTACGAACTCACCTCGTCCCTGAAGGGCTGCTTGAGGTTCCGCCCATGCTCCGTGTGCCCCACCGTCCCGCCGTCGGGCCCAGCGTCATGACGGGCTTCTGCTTACTGTCTTTCCTGCTTGACGCGTCTGTCGTGAGCAGGAGTCATGTGGGACTGGCAGTCCTGTCGAGCGGAGCCCTTGCCCTGGGAGTCGCAGCGGCGCAGACATGGCTGTACGGCACAGGCTGGCATGTCGTCGCGTGTGGGCTCAGCCTTTGCGTGGCGGCCTGTTCGTTGCTGACCACGTCTTTGGTGCAAGGTGCGGTGTTGCAACGCACCCCCGGCTGGGCCGAGTTGTGCGGCCTTCTGGCCCTGCTGTGTCTGACCTGTCGCTATGCACGGCCGCCACTGGTCATGGTGTGCTCGGTTCCGCTGTTCGTCGCGGCGATACGGACGCAGGAGCGTGCTCCGGTGGTGTTGGACCTGCCGGTGTTCAGGGACATCGACGGCTTGTTCGTCCTCCTCCCCATGGCCTTCGTGCTGCTGGGCGGCTATCTGCGCGGTGAGGACGGCAGGCGCCGGGCGGCCGCACGCGACGTCCGGCGGGCCGAGCGGCTGGACCTCGCTCGGGATCTGCACGATCACGTGGCTCATTACGTCACCGCCATCGTTGTTCAGGCCCAGGCCGGCGAGCACATCGTGGAGAAGGATCCCGCGACGGCACGGAGCCTGTTCAGCAACATCGAGCAGACCGGCCAGGACGGTTTGGTGGCGATGCAACGCATGGTCGGACTCCTGCGCACCTCTGAAACTGCGACGGCGCAGGCCGCGGTGACACCCGTGATGACGAGCATCAAGGAACTCGTCAGGCGTGCCGACTCAGCAGGGCAGCGTGTCTCGCTGGAGATCGCCGAGGAGGTGAAAGCCGACGACTGGCCACCGCAGCTCGCCAAGACCGCGAAGCGCTTGGTTCAGGAAGGTCTGACCAACGTACGCAAGCACGCCCGCACCGCGTCCGCCGTACACGTAGGGGTGGAGGTCGCGTCGGGCCGGCTGGTCATCCACGTTCGGGACAACGGGAGCAGCCAGCATCACGGACGGTCCTGGTTCCTGCCCAGTGGGTTCGGCATGATCGGTCTGCGGGAGCGGGTCCACGAACTCGGCGGTGAACTCAGCAGCGGACCGATGCCGGAAGGCGGCTGGGAACTATCCGCATCGATACCCCTGAATTGGGCAGACAGGAAACCGCGGTGAGCATCTCAGTAGTGATCGCTGACGACCAGGAGTTGGTGAGGACGGGCTTCCGCCTCATCCTGGAGGCACAGGACGAGATATCCGTGATCGGTGAGGCGTCCGACGGTGTGGAGGCTGTCGAGGCGGTGCGTCGGCTGCGCCCCGACGTGTGTCTCATGGACATCCGGATGCCGAAGTTGGACGGGCTTGAGGCCACCCGGCAGCTCCGGCGGACGCCGGGGAACGCGACGGACGACACAAAGATCGTCATCGTGACCACTTTCGACCTCGATGAGTACGTATACAGCGCGCTGCGCGCCGGAGCGAACGGCTTCGTGGTCAAGAACGCCGGCCCTCGGCTGCTGATCGAGGCGGTGCATGCCGCGGCCGGAGGGGACTCTCTCATCTCCCCGTCTGTCACGGTGCGGCTTCTGGAGCACCTGAGCCCACCGCAGCACACCGAGAACTCGGCCGCCACACAGCGACTGAGCCCGCAGGAGCACAAGATCGTCCGCTTCGTGGCGCGAGGGCGAACGAACAACGAGATCGCGGAGGAGCTGACCCTCTCCCTGAGCACTGTGAAAAGCCACTTGAGCCGGATCCAGGACAAACTGCGGGCCCGCAACCGTGTGGAGATCGCTGCATGGGCGTGGGAGCACGGAGTCGTCAACTGACGATCACCCGTCCGGAGACGCGTGCGGCGGCGGTTATCAATTGGGGCAGGTGGAGGTCACCGCCGCCGATGTCCCGCATTCGCCGTCGCAGATCCGCCCGACCGAACCAGCCTGCCACCCGCTCGAACACCGACTCCAACTCCCAGTCCAGCAGCCGAACTCAGCCGCGCCCTCCACGCCTGGTCAACGACGATCACCAGCTCAGGACCCGAACCGCTGCTGGAGTACTGAACGGGCGTGCCTCCCTGGCACACAGCCGCCGTTCTGACATTTGTCATGCCCGCTGGTGACAGGGCGGCACTGGTGCCCCGCGCCTCCACGGAGAGGGTTGAAGCATGAGAACAGACGGCGCCGGCAAGAGGTCCACGGTCGAACTGCTGGAGGGCCTCGCCGCTCCGGCCGGCGGCCGGGTGCGCGTCCTCGGGCACGACGACCCGATCGACTGCCGGCACGTAGGTGTGCGCTGTCCAGGAAACGAAAGATTGGTTTAGTGCGAACCGGAAAAACGACTCACCCAACGGGCGTTGATCAAGCAAACGCCACTGTAGACGCAGGTCGGCGTCGTAGGTTCAATCGATCTCCCAAGTACTGGGTACCCCTCCTTCCCCTGACCGCGATCGCGGCCGTGCTTGCATGGCTCAACCGGAGCCCGTGGTGGAGTTGGGCAGTCGTGGGCGCGCTGGTGGCGACCCTGGGTGTGACCGCACACTGGTGGCTTCGAGGGCGGGCCCTGCTCCAGGTGGGGGCCTGGCTGCTTGCCGGAGCACTCGTGAGTACCACTGCCGTCCTCGTCTACCCACCTGCGCAGAACCGCGTCGCGGGCGGGACCGATCCCCAGCCTTCCGCGCTCGTCTCCACGCGGGAGGGGGCCGTGCGAGGCGTCCTCAACGACGAGCGCACGGTTGAGATTTTCGCGGGCATCCCCTACGCCCGGCCCCCCGTGGGAGATTTGCGGTGGAGTCCGCCGCAGCCTCCCGAGCCGCGCCCCGAGGTGTTCACCGCCGACCGGTTCTCGGACGTTCCCGTTCAAGGCACGTCAACCTTCTTCACGCGAGCGCTTTCACAGGTCGTCGACATACCTCTGGAGGACACGTTCCTCAACCCGTATCCGGTCAGCGAGGACAGTCTCACCCTCAACATCTGGCACAGCACGAAGCCCGCCTCGGCGAAGCTTCCCGTGCTCGTCTACGTTCCGGGCGGGGGGTTCACGACCGGTTCCGGAGCTCTGCCGCTCTACGACGGCGAGTCACTCGCTTCCAGGGGTGAGGCAATCGTCATCACACTCAACTACCGGCTGGGAGTGCTCGGATTCCTTTCCCATCCGGAACTCGCGGCAGAATCCAAGGAAAACGCTTCGGGGAATTACGGAATCCTCGATCAGATTGCCGCGCTGAAGTGGATCCGGCAGAACATCGCGGCGTTCGGCGGTGACCCGGACCAATTGACGATCGCGGGAGAGTCCGCCGGCGGCGCGAGCGTGTGCATCCTGGGCGCGACGCCACTCGCCGAAGGGCTGGTGGACGGCATCATCGCCGGGAGCGGTGCCTGCATGGGCACGGCCGGAAGCACCGAGAAGGACGATCAGGCCGATATCAAGGCGGTGGCAGAGGACGCCGGCAGACGTCTGAGCGAGAAGTTGGGGGGCGCCTCCGTGGAGGAGATGCGCAAGATGCCCGTCAAGCGCATCCTCGACGCGGCCAAGTCACTCGACGCCCACTGGCGTCCCTCCATCGACGGCCACCTTCTGGACCGACCGCCGGCGGAGATCTACGCGTCCGGCGAACAGTTGGACGTGCCGATCCTTCTCGGCAGTAACGCGGACGAGGCTTCGCTCGCTCTGGCCAGCCCACCGGACACCGACGTGGACAAGTATCAGAAGTCGGCCCACAAGACGTATGGCGCGGAGGCCGAGCGCTTTTTGCGTCTGTACCCCGGCGAGAACCAGGAACAAGTGCTGAAGTCCCGTCTGCAGGCCGACACCGACAAGATCATGACTCGCTCCATGCGCCGCTGGGCGCGCCTGCAGACTCAAACGGGCGAGTCAGCCGCGTACCTCTACTACTTCACTCGCGTCCCACCGGAAAAAGGCCTCGAGAAGTTCGGCGCCTATCACGGTGCGGAGGTGATGTACGCCTATGACAACCTCGGGAAGGACAACGACGCCGCATACGAAGAGGTCGACTACAGATTGCGCGACCAGATGAGCGCCTACTGGGTCAATTTCGTGCGTACGGGCGACCCGAACGGATCGGGCCTGCCGGTCTGGCCCACGGTGGCGCGATCACCCGAGCAGGTCATGGAATTTGGTGAAGGAAGCGCGCTGGCAACCCGGCCGCGGCCGGACGCCATCGACTTCTGGATGGACTACGACGGACCGATCCCTTAGCAACGATGCGATCTGGCGAGCCTGGCGACCAGGGTGCCGACAGTTCCGTCAGCCGGTCATGGCCTCCCAGCAGAAACCGCCCGGAGGCTTGACCGGCGGGAAAGTACTGGACGCAGTCGGCGATGCCTTCGCTGCGGGCGGCCGTGGCGTCATGCGTGCGGCCGGGTCGCAGGGCATCGGCCCATACCGTGCGGCCACGCAAGTCGGCGATGACGGTGGCCTTCATGGCGTTCTGTTTCTTCTTGACGGAGACGAACGGGCGCCGTCGCCGCGGCGGCGAGAAGCCGGCGGACCTGGATCCCGGTGACGTCGAGGCGGAGCTCGATTCCCTCGGCGGGCCGACAAAGACGAGCTGGTGGCGGGCGTCAGCCCTGCGGCCGGACCTTGACCGTCACAAATGAATCATGCCTTTCACCAACACCGACACCTCACCCGCTGTCACGCCTCAACTCGTAACACGGTCCCCCCAGTTGTGCTTCCCGGACGACGGGGCCATGCCTGACCAGTTCGCCTGAACACCCAAGACCGTTGCTAGTTGACGCATCACCGATCGACACCTAGGGTCGATGACGCGTCAACCAAATGGTTTGGGGTCGCCGGCCCGGCCAACCGTAGCTGGCTCACTGCGGGGTATCGAGGGGTCGGTGCACTGCCGGAGACCCGCGGACGCAAAGTTCCAGAAGGGGAATCTCGTGAGCACTGAGAACAAGGCCGGACTCGGCGCGCTGCTGACGCCCGAGGAGAGCGTGGTTGTCCTGATCGACCACCAGCCGTTCCAGGTCGCCAACCTGCACAGCCACGAACCGACGATGATCATCAACAACGTCGTCGGGCTCGCCAAGGCCGCCAAGGCGTTCGACGTCCCGACCATTCTGACGACCGTTCTGGAAGAGCGAGGTGGCCTGCTGATCCAGGGGGTACAGGATGTGTTCCCGGAGCAGAAGCCGATCAACAGGACCTTCATCAACACCTGGCAGGACGAGCGGGTCGTGGATGCCGTCAACGCGACCGGACGCAAGAAGCTGATCCTCGCCGGCCTCTGGACGGAGATCTGTCTGGCGATGCCGGCGATACAGGCGGCGGGTGAGGGCTTCGAGGTCTTCGCCGTCACCGACGCCTCGGGTGGAGTCTCGAAGGAGGCCCACGATATGGCGGTGCAGCGCATGATCCAGGCGGGCGTGACCCCGATCACCTGGATGGCCGTGATGGCCGAGTGGCAGCGCGACTGGGCCCGCGAGAAGACCATATCGGGCACCGTCGAGGTCCAGGCGCAGCACGGCGGTGCCAGCGGTGTGGCCTTCGCCTGGGAGCAGCAGTTCCTGGCCACGCCCACTGGAAACGATGCCTGACGTCACCGCTGCCGCGGCACCGATCCGTGTCGGGTACTGCCTGTCGTCAATACTCCAGCCGCAGTTCGTGATCCAACCGGTTGAGGCCGCTGGAACAGGCTCGGGCACCGCATGGTCCTCTGCGTGTTGAGCACAGAACCTCAGACCTTGCGGATCCCCCGATGACAGCCCGGTCCAGGAAAACTGATCCTGGTGGCGAACCTCACTGGTCGGCTGCTTCAAGCGCGGCAGCTGTCAGGAGGGCGGCCAGTTCCGGAGAGCGGCGCCGGCCACTCGCTGGAGGTCCTCGCCCGCCGCACCACCCGCCGCCTGCACGGCCATGCCGTTCGCGACCGTCATGACGTAGCGGGCGATCAGTTCCGGGTCGGCGTCGGCGGGCAGGTCGCCCTCTGCGACAGCCCGTTGGCACTGGTCGCGCAGGTGCACCTGGCTCTGGGCACGCCATTCGGTCAGGGTGTCGCGCGCGACCTGCCCGGTCTCGCCGACGGCCAGCGCGCCCTGTACGCCCAGGCACCCAGTGGGCATCCGGGCCGGGTGTGGGCTCGCACCGAGCCAGCGAGGAACGCCGCGACCACCTCGCGGGCGGTGGGTGCGCGCAACGCCTGGACGACGTTGCGCCGGGACCTTCCGTGCAGCGCTGCAACGCCTTCCGGAAGAGCTGCTCTTCTTGTTGCCGAGGACCGCGTACCTGCTCTTGCGGGAGATACCCATGGCTTCGGTCAGGGTTGCGAGGCTGGCACCCTCGCAACCCTCCCGCCAGAAGACCACCATCGCCTTCTCGAGCGCCGCCTCGGCATCGAACGCTCGCGGCCGAGAGCGCAGCGCGCACCGGGAGACGGTCACCGTCCCGACCACGGTGACCAGTTGGCGCCGGTGTCCCTTCTCCAGGCGGGTGCGGCCGACGGCCCCAGCGGTCCACGCATCAGCCGCCAGGGCGGACAGCCGAACCTCCTCCCGGCCGGCACGAAGATCGAAGTGGCCCTGCAGGAGCAGACGGCCCAGTTCCCCGGCCTTCTTCGACGCTTTCCGCCACCCGCTCGTGCGGCAGGCGCAGTGTCTCGGGGCTGGATGGATCGCAGACCAGGGGGCAGCCGTCGAGACGGCCCCATACGCTCTAGTGATCGGGCTCTCGCTTTCCGGGCGTGGAATCGGTTGGCACCTTCGACGCCAGGGATGAGAGCCTGACCTCACACCGGCGCGACCGCGCGAGGCCGGTGGCCGTCCATGCTCCGGCGCATCCGTCTCCACCGGAGCCAGGCCCCGCGCAGCAAAGAGCCCCGGTCCCGCCTCCGTCAGCCGTGATCTCCGTCAACGGCCCCAGCTACCGGCTGAGAACCGCCTCAAGGCCATCGAGCAGGAGACCGAAGTGGCCTGACAGCCAGGGACGTTCGTCCGTACGCAACTTGGGAGCAGCGGTCCTACGCCGACAGGCGTTGTGCGGGCATGAGCTATTCCTTGTCCGTGCGGATGTGGCGGGCTGCGGGCAGGTCACCCGGCCCCGGCGCGCCACTTGCGCGACTGGCAGAAGCAGTCGTCGCCGGAGCCGTCCTCGTTTTCGTCCAGGCAGACCCTGAACGTGTACCTCTTGTTCTCGTTGAGGTTGTATCGCGAGCCGTCGCTGTCGTCCCTGTCGGTGCAGTTGCCCGAGCCGCTGGCGGCGATCCCGTAGCGCTGGGTGCCGTCGGGGTTGATGACGTAGGCGACGGCGCGCAGGCCGTCCGGCTGGTCGTCACAGACCTCCAGTTTGTCCCCGTTCCGGGTGAACTCGATCTTGCCCCGGGGCGGTCGTCGTTGGTCCACAGCGTATGGTCCGGGTCTGCCGCCTGAGCGCCGGTGGCCATGGCGAAGGTGGTCGCCACCGCCGCCGCTGATACGCCCGCGACGCGCAGTGTGCGCTTGAATTTCATGATTTCTCCCCGTTCTGTCGGAAAGGCGTCACCTGTACCCCCGTGCGACAGATGACCGCCACCCGGAAGCTTCGGGCGCCTGTTGTGCACGGTGCTCAGCGTGCCCGTGCTGCGGTGGCGTGGAGGGCGTGGACGACGCCGTGGATGCCGCTCCCGAGTATCAGCAGGTCGCGGCTCAACTGGCCCTCGGCGGCGCGCAGGTGGCGCGAACGGCGTTGCGGCTGATGCCGAGGTGGCAACGAAGATGATCGCGGCCGGCACCGCGCGGTCTCCTCGCAGACGATGCCCTCTACCCCGCGGGCGAACTGGTGCTGGCGGCACCGCTCGCTGGAGCAACATCCACATGCCTCGGCGGATCAACCGCTAGTTGACGCATCAAGTGTCAGTGCTAATGTAGATGACGCGTCATCTACATGACGGGGCGGGTCTCTACTGGTGCAGCGGACCGTCGCTGTGCGGCGGCCGCGCCGGTTCGTGGAGCGACGTCAACCGATTCGGCGTGGTTGGCCGGTTCGAACCCAGGGGCGCCTGCGCGGACGCGTACGGCCGTAGCCCCGGCGTCGAGATCGAAGGCGTCCTGATCTGAAAGCAAGGAGCCCCATGAATGTGCCCGTGAATGACAAGCCCGACTTCAGCGGGCTGCGCGCGATGTACATCAACTGCACCCTCAAGCGCTCCCCAGACCTCAGCCATACCCAGGGGGTCATCGACCGCAGCGTGGCGATCATGGAGGCGAACGGAGTGAGCGTGGATCAAATCCGCGCCGTCGACCACAACATCGCCACCGGCGTCCGCCCGGACATGACCGAGCACGGATGGGACACCGATGAGTGGCCCGTACTGCTGCCCCGGGTCCTCGCTGCCGACATCCTGGTCATCGGTGGATCCATCTGGCTCGGTGACAACAGTTCGGTGACCCGCCGGGTGATCGAGCGGCTCTACGGCTATTCCGGCGTGCTCAATGAGCAGGGACAGTACGCCTATTACGGACGCGTCGGTGGTTGCCTGCTCACAGGCAACGAGGACGGTCTCAAGCACTGCGCGATGAGCATCCTCTACAGCCTGCAACACATCGGCTTCACCGTCCCGCCCCAGGCCGACGCGGGCTGGCTCGGCGAGGTCGGCCCAGGCCCCTCCTACCTCGACGAAGGTTCCGGCGGCCCGGACAACGACTTCGCCAACCGCAACATCTCGTTCATGACCTACAACCTGCTCCACCTCGCGTCGATGATCCGCAGCACCGGTGGGTTTCCGGCTTACGGCAACCAGCGCTCGGCCTGGGACGCCGGTTGCCACCCCGACAACACCAATCCCGAATACCGCTGACCACCTGCGGCTCTGGGACGACAAGCCCCGGCGCGCGCAGGTTCCCCCAAGCGGTCTGTTGTCCCCAACGATCGATATCTACGCGCCTCGACGACCGCCACCCACTGATGGTGCTGTCAAGGATGTGAGAAACGATGACCACACCAGCGACGACGAACTGGCCGAGCCTCCGGGTCTCGGACTGGACCGCCACCCGCGACACTCTGCACATGTGGACCCAGATCGTGGGCAAGATCCGGATGGCCCACGCTCCGCTGCTCAACCACTGGTGGCAGGTGACCTTGTACGTCAGCCCCCGCGGGTTGACGACATCGACCATCCCGTACCGCGCTGGGGCCTTCGAGATCGAATTCGACTTCGTCGGCCATCAGCTCGAAGTCCGCAGCAGCGACAGTGGCGTGCGAAGTTTCCCGCTCCGGCCCATGCCGGTCGCCGAGTTCTACACCCAGGTCCTGCACACGCTCGACGAGCTCGGGATCGACGCCCCGATCCATCCGCACCCCAACGAGGTCGAGCCGGCGATCCCCTTTGCCGAGGACCACGACCACGCCTCCTACGACGGAGAAGCTGCTGCCCTGTTCTGGCGACAGATGCTGCAGGCGAACCGGGTGATGGGCGAGTTCCGGTCGCACTTCGTCGGCAAGGTCAGCCCGGTGCACTTCTTCTGGGGAGGGATGGATCTCGCCTGCACCCGCTTCTCGGGACGGTCGGCTCCTCCGCACCCCGGCGGCGTACCCAACTGTGGAGACTGGGTGATGGTCGAGGGTTACTCCCGGGAATTGTCCAGCTGCGGGTTCTGGCCCGGCGGTGGAGAGGAGGGCGCCTTCTACGCCTACGCCTACCCCGAACCCGGCGGGTTCGCCGATCACCCGGTCGGCCCCGAAGGCGCCTACTTCAGTGCCGAGTTTCAGCAGTTCCTTCTGCCCTACGAAGCCGTCCGTGCCGCGCCCGACCCTGACCGCGCCGTCGCCGAGTTTCTCCACACCACCTACGAAGCCGCCGCAGTGCGCGGACATTGGGACCGTGCCGCGCTGGAAGACGACCCCTTCCGGTGGACGGAACCTCTGTAAGCCGGGAAGTCGCCGTTGCTGATGAAGGCGCGGAGGGTGAGGACGGCTTCGGCTCCGCAGACGCTCCAGCGGCTGCCGGTGATGTCGAGGCGGTCGGCCAGCCGGCGTCGAGGGCCTGGTCGTAGTGGACGAAGGCGGCACTGTTCTCCAGGTAGCGGCAGGCTTTGTCCGCGGCGGCCCGCTGATCTGGGGACAGGCCCGTGCGGTCGGCCTCGGTGCGGATGGCTGCGACGGCTGCGAGGGCGTCACCGGCCAGGATCCGGGCGGCTTTGGCGCCCCCCCCAGTCTTCGGCGGCGGGATCGATGGCGGTGTGGAGACACCGCGCTGCCGCCCATGACTTCTAGAGCACGTGCACGATGTCGAGGACGATATGGATCTCGACCTTGCGGCGGGCTGCTTCTGACGGAGCGTTTTCAGTTCGGCCACCGATCGGGTGACGCCGACAGGGTGCGCCACGCACGAGGCTCCCGATCATCGCCGACCACGCCTACATCGGAGCCGGCCCATGGGTGACAACACCAGGCAGACGCCCAGCAGGGCGCAACCTCATACCAACCCAGCAAACCGTCAACCGCGCGCTGTCAGCAGCACGCGCCCCGGCCGAACACGGCGTCGCACGACTGAAGTCCTGGCGGATCTTTCACAGAGCCCGCCGCAGTCCCAACCGCATGTCGTCAATCGTAGCCGCCATCCTCACCCTGGAGCGGCACCGCTGAAAGGCTCACGATCCCGCGCCTTGTGTGCATGCGTGATCTACACTAGCCTCATCACTTGATACATCAACTAGATGCCCGATCTGTGGGCTCGCGTAGCAACTGGCATCAGGAACAGGCCCCGTCGGCATGGAGCCGATGAGTCACTTCGAGTGAACGGAGTGGTCGTGGTGGACGTTTTCACCCTCGGCATCACCGGCGGCGCCAGCGGTCTGTTGACGCAATGCTCAATCGCGTCTGCCTCGGCAGAGCGAGGAACGGATGTCACCCTCAGCTAAGGCGGGAGGCCTTGACGCGCGAGCTGAGGCCGCAGGACATAACCGTCAACCTGGCCAGAACGGCCCGGTCGATGCCGATCTCAATTCCCTATTCGACCCCCAGTGATCTGCATTTTTTCCTAGCGTGTTCCATAAGTTTCAATTGAATGAGGACAAATGACTGGAATTATGCCCAACGCCCAAGCGCAATCGACGCAGAATCCCCCCGGTGCGGATTTGATCGTAATCAATGCAAAAATCTTCACCAATAACCGCGGACAGGCCGAAGCATCCGCTTTAGCCGTGAAGGGCGGCCGCATCTACTCGGTTGGTCCCGATGCGGAAATTTTGAGTTTGAAAAATTCAGAAACGAAGATCATCGACGCGCGTGGCCGCAGACTCATTCCGGGCATTATCGATGCGCACACTCACGTGCTCAACGAAAGTGGCTACACTTACAATATAAGGTGGGACGGCGTACCCACGCTACGTCGCGCGCTGAGCATGCTGCGCGAGCAGGCGGAGCGAACGCCTGAGGGGCACTGGGTCAAAGTGATCGGCGGCTGGTCCCCCTACCAGTTCGAGGAGAATCGGTTCCCTACGATGGACGAGCTGCACGAAGCCGTGCATAACCGTCCATTGATCGTGCAATATGCCTATAATCGCGCCTTCCTGAATAAGCAGGCGATGGAATTGTTGGGCGTGGGCACCGATCGGTTTCCTGAATTGCCAGGAACCGAATTCGAGAAGGACGGTCAAGGGCATTACACCGGTGTGATCTACGGATACACATTCACCTTCCTCGCCATGGAGACCATGGTCCCGCAACTTTCGTTCGACGAAGAAGTCAGCTCGCTGATCCATACCGTCCATGCCCTGAACCGTTTCGGTGTCACCTCGATCGTGGATGCCGGCGGCAGCGAGGGCTACCCCAAACCCCAAGCCACCGTAGACGTCCTGGCCCGCGACAACCGCCTCAACGTCCGCATGCCCTTCGTCGACATACAACTCGGCGACGGCAGCCCAATCAATATGGTGGACGCACACATTGAAGCGATCACCAAAACCGCTCCCATCGGCCCAGGCCAAAACCTGCACCCGACCCTGGAACATGGCCACGAATATCGTGGCGCCGGCGAAGTGTTGCAGGCGGAAGTGCACGATCATGAGAATTTCGACCGTCCGGCGGTCATCATCGACCCCGACCAGATGCGGCGACACGTCGAGGAAAATGTCACTAAGTTGGTCCGGCGGCGCATCCCTTTTCGCATGCACATCAGCTACAACGAAAATATCACGCCGTTCCTTGACGCCTTGGAGAAGATGAACGAAACAACGCCGCTAGACGGTTTGCGATGGAGCATCGAACACGCCGAAACTATCACTCCGGAGAACATTGACCGGGTCAAAAGGCTTGGCGGCGGAATTGCCTTGGACGCCAAAATGGCGCTGCATGGAGATGGGTTCATCAAAACGCACGGCCGCGAAAAGGCTCTGAGAACTCCGCGGCTGCGCCAGCTGGTCGATAGCGAAATCCCTCTCGCCATGACCACCGATGCTTTCCGGGCAGCCACCTTCAACCCGTGGGTAGGCGTCAGCTGGATGGTGTCTGGAAAGTCGGCATCCGGGTCTGAAGTGCTTGCCAAGGCTAATCGCCTGTCCCGAGTCGAGGCACTCAAGCTGTTTACCAGTGGTCCAACATGGTTCATGAACGCAGAATCCGAAATGGGTATGATCGCTCCAGGACACCTGGCGGATTTTGCACTGTTGGACAGGGACTATTTCACTGTTCCTGAAAATCAGATCAAACATGTTTGCTCCGTCTTGACAGTCCTGGATGGAAGGGTGGTGTTCGGGGCGCAGGACTACAGCACCCTCACGCCGCGTCTGCCCGATATCCTGCCCGCTTGGTCACCCGTCAAATATTTCGGGGGCTACCACCACGGAGCCGAGTAAGCCAACGCTTGAGTGGCGGCCTCCTCGGCCGCCACTCACAGCATGCGACTTGTGCAAGCTATTGGGGCGGGAACTATGATGAGCCCGTCCGGCCCGGGGCCGCTTCGGCAAAAGAGCTGGCGAATCCGGCGAAGTAGGCCCGCACACCCGGCCCGTTCGGCAGATCACGTATTTTTTGACTATGGACATGTAGTCGCCGACATAGGCGCGGGTGATCTGATGGATGTCGAGCGGGAACGGCACTTTCACGACGGCCCTAACACTTCTGACACTGAATACATCTGTGCGGATTGTTCTTTTCCTGGCAGTGAGCTCTTTCAGCGTTGCCACTGATTGGGTGACGGGATCGGTGTCCGCAACGCACAAGGCTCCCGTGCCGTTGAGGGAGGTGTTCGACGTCTCAACTCATTGGCACAGGAGCCTTGTTGGTTTCCTATCCTGCCGCACTCGACCCGCCTCACGCCCTGGTCGAGTGGGTCACCATGCTCATCGTCACCCGCGAGGGTGACCGGCGCTGCAAGCTTCCGCCGCACCAACGCGCGCTCGTCGGTCTGGTGTACCTGCGCCGGCACGACACCATCGCCCAGCTCGCTGCCGGCTTCGGTATCGCCGTCGGCACCGCCCACGCCTACGCGGCAGCCGCCGTCGACCTGCCCGCTGACCGTTCCCCCGGACTGCTGCGTGCCTTGCGCGAGGCCGACCCGGACTACGTCCTGCTGGACGGCACCCTGGCGGAGGGCGACCGGGTCGGCGACAGCCGGGCCGACTTCTCCCACAAGCACCGTCGGCACGGGGTGAACGTGCAGGTGGTGACCGACCCTGCCGGGGAACTGCTGTGGCTCTCGCCCGCGCTGCCCGGTCGCGCGCACGACCTGACCGCGGCCCGGACCCACCGGATCATCCGGATCTGCGAACGCCAGGGCATCCCGGTCCTGGCCGACCGCGCCTACATCGGAGCCGGCCCGTGGGTGACGACAGCCCTCAGACGCCCGCCGGGCGGTGATCTCACGCCCACCCAACAGACCGTCATCCGCGCACCGTCAGCCGCACGGGCACCAGTCGAGCGCGGCGTCGCGCGGCTGAAGTCGTGGCGGATCTTCCGCAGGTCCCGGTGCAGCCCGAATCGAATGTCGTCAATCTCCGCCGCCGTCCTCACTCTGGAGCGGCAAAGCTGAAAGAGCTCACTGGATCAGTTCCGTGCGGACGGCGCGGGGCAGGGTCGGCGTCGTGGGCGACCGCCGAGGTGGCCATCCTCTCGCGGCAGGTCTTCTCCCCGTCGGACAGGCGGGTGCGGAACGTGCGCCGGGCTCGCTCGGTGGCCTTGCGGGTCGAATCGTCCTTTGGAGTGTTCCACCAACTCCTCGATTTTCGGCAGGAATTCGTCGATCATCCGCGGGCGGCGGGCCGTCTCCTGGGGAGAGAGCTCGGCCTCACGGAGGTCGACGTACGTCTGAACGGTCTTCGGATCGCACCCGGCCAACTGGATGGCTGAGAACGCGCAGCGGGTCAGCTCGAACGCTTCGAGAGTCTCCCTGACATCCCTGGCAGACTCGGTCAACATCCCTCCGGGCCGGTGACAGCTGATCGCAAACAGCGCGAACCTGCCCGAAGGGATCTTTCGTTGAGCGGGACCAGCGTGGAGATCACACGTCCGTACACCAGGACGTTTACAGGTTGTTGAAATAGAAGTTGGTGAGCCGTTCGACGGCGGCGTCGACGTATGCGGGTTCGTCGTACATTTCGTAGTGGCCGGCGCCGTCGATCACCATGAGGTCGACCGGGTTGGGAGCCATCTTCCACAGCTGCGTGCCCGCCTCGTAGGAGCCTGTGTTGCCGATGCGTCCGGCGAGGATGACCTGCAGTGGCTGGGTCATGAGCTGGTCGACCAGGTGGAACGCGTCGTAGCCCAGCAGGAGGGAGTCGCTGCGCGAGAGGCGGCGGTTGGTGGAGTGCTTGTTGCCGCCCCGCTCGGTGCGGTAGTAGGTGATGGCCTGGGTGGTGTCGATGTCGGTCAGCCCGGCTGCCGCGGCGTCCTCCAGGGTGTCGGGCAGCCAGTTCACACGGGTCACCTCGCCGGAGCGGGCCTCTTCGATGCGCGCGTCGGCGAGGGTGTCGAGCGCGGCGGCCGGACCGTCGGGCTGGAAGCTGCGGAACGACGTGCCAATGTTGCCGGGGACCACCGTGCCGACCGCCTTGATGCGGTGGTCCGTGCGGGCGGTGTGTACGGCGTAGCCGCCGCCGGCGCAGATGCCGAGAACGCCGATGCGGTGCGGGTCGATGGCAGGGGTCGTCGTGAGCGCGTTGATGGCGTAGGAGATGTCCTCGCCGCGGCGGTAGGGGTCTTCGAGGTCACGGGGTTCGCCTTCGCTCTGTCCTTGGTGAGCGGGGTCGAAGACGAGCGCCGCGATGCCGCGGGCGGCGAGACGGGACGCGTAGTTGGCGCCGATCTGCTCCTTCACGCTGCTGCCGGGCGTGGAAAGCACCACGGCGCGCAACGGAGCGGCGCTGTCGGCGTTGTCGGGCAGGTGGAGGGCGGCTGCGAGTTTGATCGGTCCGCGCGGGATCGTGATGTGCTGAAGCATGGGTGACGTCCTTCGTGAGATTGTTGCTCCGTAGACGTTCAGTACGAAACAGCACTTGTACGGTTTGGAACTAGTGCGGAACCGTACCACTTGGATGAGGGGCTCGCATGTCGGCCGACGGGGCGCAACTGTGGACGCTGAATCAGCGGCTGCTGAGTGTCGTGATGGACGCCTGTACGCAGGAGCTGGCCGAGCTTGGGCTGGACACGAAGGAATTCTTCGTCCTGGCCGAGGTGGAAGCATCGCCGTACCCGGCCGAGATCGCAGCGGCGCTGCTGCTGCCCAAGGCGAGCGTGACGACCTACGTCCGCAACCTCGTCGCCAAAGGGTTCATCCGGCGCGAGATCGACGACGCGGACCTGCGGCGCCACAAGCTCACACTGACCGCTGAAGGTGCAGAGGCGCGGGATCGTGCACTTGCAGCCCTCGCCGCGGAGTACGACCGCAGGCTGGCAAGGATCACTCCACAGGACCGCACCGAACTGCAGCGCATCCTCCAGGAGATGCTGGCCTCGCCTGCGTGAGGCCATCGTTACGAGCGGCCCGCAGTCGGGCGACGGGCATTGCGCCGGGGCCGAGCGGCGGAGGGCCGGAGAGGGCTCGTTCCCGGAAGGCGGCGCGGTCGCGGCGATGCCCTTATACCCAACCCCGCTCCTGTGCGAGCCGCACCGCCGCGTGCCGGTTCTCCGCGCCGAGCTTGCTCGCGGCCGACGACAGGTAGTTCCGTACGGTCCCCTCGGCGAGCGCGGCGCGTTCGGCGATCTCCGTGACGGGCGCCCCGTCAGCAGCGTGCTCCAGCACCTCGGCCTCGCGCGCGGTCAGCGCCGAGTCCCCGGCGGAGATCGCGTCGGCGGCCAACTCCGGGTCGACGTACCGGTTTCCGGCATGCACCGTGCGGATCAGTTCGGCGAGCCGCTGGGCGCTGACCGTCTTGGGGACGAACCCGCGCACCCCGGCCGCGAGCGCCCGCTTGAGATGCCCGGGGCGCCCGTGACTGGTCACGATCAGTACCTGGCAGTCGGGCAGCTCGGCCCGCAGCGATGTGGCGACCTTGACACCGTCGGCGCCGGGCATCTGGAGGTCGAGGACGGCGACGTCCGGCGCGTGCGCCCGCGCCATCGCCAGCGCCTCCGTACCGGTGGCCGCCTCGGCGACCACGACCAGGTCCTCTTCCAGGGACAGCAGGGCCGCCAGCGCCCCGCGGATGAGGTGCTCGTCGTCGGCGAGCAGTACGCGCACGGTAGCCGTCACGACGCCACCCTCAGTGCGGTTCCCGCCCCGACGGACGGCAGCGGCACCTCGGCTGTCAGCCGGAACACGCCCTTGCCGACGGTTCCCGCCTCCAGTGTGCCGCCCACCGCGGCCAGCCGCTCCCGCAGCCCCGCGAGCCCGGAGCCACCGGTCCCGGCGGGCGCGTCCGCGTCGGCCGAGGATCCCCGCCACTGCGTGACCCCGTCGTTCTCCACCGTCAGCACTACCCGCCCTTGCGACATCAGCACTGTCACGGCGACCTTCTTCGCGTCCCCGTGCCGCAGCACGTTCGTGGTTGCCTCCCGCACCACCCAGCCGAGGGCCGACTGCACCGCGGAGGGCAGCCCCTCCGTCTCGTCGGTGACCTTTGCGACGATCCCGGCCGCCGAGAGCACACCGCGGGCGCCAGCCAGTTCGACCTCCAAGGCGGCCTCCCGATAGCCGCGTACGACATCCCGGACCTCCCGCTGCGACTCCTGCGCGATGCGCTGCGCCTCGATCATCTGCTCCACCGCCTCGGGCCGCCCGCGCCGGGCCAGCTGGACCGCCGGTTCGCTCTTGAGGGCGATCACCGCCAGGTTCCGTCCCATCACGTCGTGCAGATCCCGGCCGAACCGCAGCCGCTCCTCTGCGACGGCGAGCCGGGCCCGGGTCTCCTTGGCCTCGTCGAGCGTGAAGACCACGTTGAGCAGCCAGACGGAGAGCATCGCGGTGAAAGCGAGGAACGCTCCCGCCAACAGCACGACGCAGGCGATGATCAGCGCGGCGAGCCACGGCATGCCCACGGCGAACGACACGACACCCGCGCCCGCCGCGAATCCGCTCACCAGCCTGATGACACGCCGCCGGTCGTTGTGCACCCCGAGCGCGATCACGCCGACGCCGAAGCCCTGGAGGCCCACGAACACGCTGAGGGCCATGCCCTCGACGTTCTCGCCCGCGGGGCCGTGCTCCGCGATGCCGACGGCGACGATCGCGAGGACCGCGGTGACGGCGCCGAGCAGCCACAGCTGCCGTAGCGGCTGGGGACGGTGTCCGAGTGTCCAGTCCAGGGCCCGTGAGGCGGTCGCCATGCACACCACGGCATGCACGACGACCATCAGGGACAGCACCGTCGCGAGTCGCGGATCCGTCTGTCTGTAGGTCGCCAGTCGGATGCCGACGATCTCGCTCACCCCGAAGAAGTGGAACGTCCACCGGGTATACGTTTCGACCTTCTCCGGCGTGCTCTTGAGCCGCCACCATCCGCCCGGCCTGCGCATCTGTCCGCCGCACCCACTCGCCCCGTACCTCAGCGCCGCGGTTCCCACCGGAACCACCGCCGTACAGCGAACATCGCCAGGACGGTCCAGGCCACGGCCGTCGCCATGGCGCCCATCGTCTCGGCGCCGGACAGGTCGCCGGTCCAGCCGCCGCGCACCAGAGTGATGACGGGTGTCAGCGGCAGCAGTTCGCAGACGGAGGCCAGCCGGTCGGGGAGCAGCTCCAGCGGGACGAACATGCCGGAGCCGAGCATGGAAGCGAACATGAAGGGCAGCGGTGTGACCTGCGCGCTGTCACTGGTCCTGGTGAAGCTCGCGGTGACCGCCGCGAGCGCGGCGCACATCGCCAGACCGAGCAGCAGGCCGAGAACGGACAGGTGGATCGCGGACGGTGCGGACAGGTCGAGTAGCAGGGCGCAGCCCACGGCGAGCAGCAGGGACTGCACGAGCGCGCTGAGCAGGGCCGGCGTCGCGGATCCGGCGAGGATCTCCACGTCGCGCAGCTCGCCGGTGTGCAGCCGTTTGAGGACGAGTTCCTCACGCCGGACGACGAAGACGCCGACGAGGGCGGAGTAGACGGCGAACAGCAGGCAGAAGCCGATCGCGGCGGGCAGCATAAGGGTGCCGATGGTCAGTTCGGCCTCGGCGAGGTCCATCTCCTTTGCCGCCGCCCGCACGCTGAACGGCAGCACCAGCGGCACGAACACCGTGGCGGCCAGGGCCCCCTTGTTCCGGCCGAGCAGGGTCAGCTCGGCGCGGGCGAGGGCGGTCATGCGCGTCCTCGGCGTGGTCGCCGCAGAGGTCACGGTGCGCGTGGTGGAGGCATTGGTGGTCGTGACGCTCATGCCGCGTACTCCTGCGGCGTCTGCGTCCTGGGAGTCGTTCAGTCGGCCGTCCTCGCGGACACCTTCTTGGCGATGCTCAGGAAGGCCTCTTCCAGGGACGCCGAGCGCACGTCCAGGCGGCGCAGTTCGACTCCTGCGTGTCCGGCCCACACCAGCAGTCCGGTGGCCGCGCGTTGGAGTTCCTGCGTGTGCAGCTTGATCATCCGGCCGTCGACCTCATGGTCGCTCACGCCCAGTGAGGCCAATGGAGGCAGGTCGCCCACGAAGTAGCCCGCGGGGAGTTCGAAGGAGATATGGGACGGCTGCGCGGCGGTCACCTCAGCCGGGGTGCCGGTGACGGCGATTCGGCCCTCGTGCATGATCGCGAGCCGGTCGGCGAGGTGCTCGGCCTCCTCCAGGTAGTGCGTGGTCAGCAGCACGGTCGTACCGCGGTCGCGCAGCGCGCTCACCAACTCCCAGGTGTCGTGGCGGCCTTCGGCGTCCAGTCCGGTGCTGGGCTCGTCGAGGAAGAGCACTTCGGGGTCGCCGAGCAGGGCGAGCGCCAGGTCGAGGCGGCGTCGCTGGCCGCCGGAGAGCTGCTTCACACGGGTATCGGTCTTCGACGTCAGGCCGACCAGCCCCAGCACTTCCGCCGGCGGGCGGGCCCCGCTCACGCACCCCGCCCACATCCGTGCCGTCTCGGCGACGGTCAGTTCGGAGGGGAAGCCGCCCTCCTGGAGCATGACCCCGGTGCGGGGGCGTACGGCGGCCCGCTCGGTGTACGGGTCGTGTCCGAGGACGCGCACCCGGCCGCCGGCCGGAGCGGCGAGGCCCTCCAGCAGTTCGACCGTGGACGTCTTGCCGGCGCCGTTGGTGCCGAGCAGCGCGAAGACCTCACCCCGACTTACGGAGAAGTTGATTCCGCGCACGGCCTCGAACCCGCCCCCGTACACACGCCGCAGGTCGGTGACCTCAATGACGTGTTCGTGTCTGTTGATTTGCATGCCTCAATCCTGTTCGTGGACAGGCGGGGAACCAGTGCCGCCCTGTCACCAGCCGGCATGACAAATGTCAGAACGGCGGCTGTGTGTGGGGGCAGCCCTATGTGTGGGTCGACAAACTGCCGTCATGACATCGCCGGCGATCCGGCCGACCTGCGGCTCGACCGGCAGGTCAGGGACAACGGAGCCCAGATGTGAGACGCTCCGGCAGCCTCCCGCACCAGCTTGACGTCATTGCCCGGCTTGGGCAGGCATGGTGCTGGCCGCGAAGGTGATCGGACAGGTCGGCGACTGCCGACGAGCTGAGCTGGCATGACTAGACTTCTCCCCTCGGGCGCGTCGGGCTAGGGAGTTGAACCTGCAACTCACTAGGTGTGCAATGTACGAAGGCTTCGCCGCTTGGTGAGCCGGGAGAGGCGGATGGCCGATTGTCTGATCTCACGACGCCTGGGTCGGACGAACGGCGGGCCCGCGCCTCCACCGAACTCGCCCGGCCCCGGGTGCCCCAGGAGCAGAGGGAGGACTGGCAGTCACTGGTCATCCTCGCGCACCTGGTCGAAGCCGAACTCGAACGACAGACGCGGCACGACGCCGGCATCCCGCACAGCCACTTCAAGATCCTCGCGTTGCTCGCCGGTGCAGATCGGCACACCATGGGTCTAACCCGACTGAGCCGGGCACTACGATTCCATAAGAGCCGCCTGTCGCACGCGCTCCGCTCACTTGAGGCTGACGGATTGCTGCGCCGCGAGGACACTCCCGAAAAGGGCCGTGCCTACCAGGCCGTCCTCACGCGGCGTGGCCTCGACCTCGTGGAACGGGTGCTGCCGCTGCAGGACGTCTTCGCCTGGGACACGGCCCTCGCCGGCCTCAGCGCGACCGAGGTTACGCACCTGCGCACCATCGCCGAGAAGATCATCGCGAACCTGGACGATCGGCCAGAGTGACCTGGCCGGTGCCCACATCTACGTTCTGGGGTCGAGCCGCTGTCGCCCACCGGATCATGCGGGTCAAGACCAATGCCGCAGCCTCACGTCCCCGGGCGACGTGTTGACGCATGAGTCGCTCAGCACGCTTGCGGCTTGAACCAGGTCGCTCGTACGGAGTTCCGGGTGATCCGCATGACCCGTACGTCTTCTACGTCTTCCCGAACTCGGTTTGGACCTTGGGAATCCGCCCGGTGAGCGCGGTGTCGGCGGCCTTCTTCGTGCCGTGCTGGTGCGCTCATCAGGTCAATGGCGGGCCAGGATGGGACGGGTTCAGGCCCAGCGCCAGGTCACCTACAAGAGCAACGAGATCCCCTGTGGGTGCCCGAAACTGGACAGTCCCGTGTGACCTGCGTGTATTCGTGGATCAAGCGGCCGAGTAGGTCTCCACGGGCACGATGATCGGTATCCCTCGGTTGGCCTTCCCCGAACTACCGGTCGAGGTGCACCTCGTCGCCAAGCTCTGACCGGATCGCACAGGGCCTCGTTCAGCGCAGAGCGATACCCGTGCCCGTAGAACGGAGCGCCTCCTTGAGGAGGCCCGCACCAGGGCCCGCCAACCAGCGGTCGAAGCGCAGCAGGAAGGGGAACTCCGCACGCAACGCGTCGAGATTCGCGTTTCCCGCCAGCCTGCCGGAGTCAACGAGCGCTGCCGATCCGCCGAGGGCCTCATTCTGCTCCAGCAGCGTCGTCGGCAGGCGGCTGTAGCTGATCGGCCGACCAGTGGCCTGGGTCAGATGATCGGCCAGGGCCTTGCCGGTGAGAGCGTCTCCGGCGATCTCCACGGTGCGGCCGGCGTAGCGATCGGGTGAGCCGAAGACTGCGGCGACGATCCGGCCGATATCGCGTACTGCGATGAACTGCATGGCCTGGTCGGGGCGCATCAGGAAGGAGATCTGTCCCCGGTCGAGGCCCATTCCGGGGAGCATCAGGATCTCCATGAACGTGGCCGGCCGAATGATGGTGCTGGCGATATCCAGATTCCGGACATGGGCCTCGATACGGCTCTTGGTGTCGAGATGGGCGACACCCGTCGGTGTCGGCCCTGCAGCGACCGTGGAGCTGTAGACGAGGTGGGCGACGCCGCAGCGCTCGGCGATGTCGGCCACCGTCGTGCCGAAGCGGATCTCGTCCTCGTCGGTCACGTTGGCGCCGGCCTGGCCCGAGTTCGGCTGGACGCTGAAGACGCCATGGGCGTCGGAGAAGGCCGCGCGGAGCGACTCCGGATCGCCGAGGTCACCGCGCACGGTCTCGATGCCGGCGGCGGAGAGGGATCGGGCCCGGTGGCCGGACGGATCACGCACGACCGCGCGAACCGCCCAGCCGTCGTCCCGCAGCGCAGCGGCGACCGATCCTCCCTGCTGTCCCGTGGCGCCCAGGACGACGACGGTCCTGTTTATGTTGATCATGCCGATCACAACTACCCGGGCGTCAGCCCTATTCCGGGCCAGGGTCCCTTGCTTGATCGATGTCTGTCAGGATTCATCCGGATTCATCCGGTGAGACCGAGGACGGCCCGGGGCCTTCGCTGGTCGCGAGCGATGTGGCTTGACATCCTCGCCCACCTAAGGCGGGCGATTCCCGTCTGCCGCGCAGATCTGTGGGACAGCAGGAGGTCTGCTTCCTGGAACGGGTCCAGTTTCGCGTGCAGGTCCCGTCTGCCTGGGCGGCGGTGACCATGGCGGCTACGGCGTCGCGGAGCTGAGCGTGACCGACGCGGAATCGTTCGGCGATCTCCGGGTCCTTCGGTGCGCGTACGACGAACGCGTTCGCGACCAGCGCCTCGGTCTGGCCCAGGCTGCATGGCCCTCGGGGCGCTCGACGAGCCCGCCTCGTTCGAAGCGGGTTCCGGCGCGGACGCGGGGCACGAGGTGGGGTGCGTTCACGGCCGGCCACCGTTGCTGGGTCGGCATCTAGTTGACGCATCAAGTGTCAATGCTAATGTAAGTGACGTGTCATCCACTTGATCGGGCGGGTCGTTACTGTCGCCGCAAACCGTCTCGATACGGGAGCCGAGCCCAGTCGTGACGCGATGTCAGCCGATTCAGCGCGGTGGTTGACCGACTCGGCTTCAGGGGTGCCTGCGCGGACGCGTACGGCCGCATTCCGGCGTCGAGATGAGCGGCGTCCGTCTGAGCACTCTGAACACACAGACACGCAAACCCGGAGAGGGACCCCATGAGCAACGAAGCTAAGTCCGGCCTGCAGGCGCTGCTGACACCCGAGCGCGACGTCTGACATGGCCGCGGAATTGGCACCCGTCCGCATCGGGTACTGCCTGTCGCTAACCGGTCCCCTCGCGGACAACGGCCGGTCAGCCCGGCTCGCCCATGAGATCTGGCGCGAGGACATCAATGCTCGCGGTGGACTGCTCGGCCGTCCGGTCGAGTTTGTCCTCTACGACGATCAGGGCGACGCCTCCCTGGTCCCCGGGATCTACGAACGGCTGATTGACGAGGACAAGGTTGACCTCGTCATCGGTGGATACGGCACCAACACCCTCCTGCCGGCTATGCCGTTGGTGATGGAGCGGCAGCGCTTCTTCGTCGGGCTCATGGGCCTCGGCGTCAACAATGTGCTCGCTTACCCGAACTACTTCGCCATGATCCCGACCGGGTCGGATCCGAACGCGGCGCTCACCGAGGGCTTCTTCGAACTCGCAGCGCAGCAGAATCCGCGGCCGACGACCGTGGCGCTCGTCGCTGCGGATGCCGAGTTCTCCCGCAACCCTGTTCTCGGCGCCAAGGCCAACGCCGAGAAGTACGGAATCAAGGTCGTCCACGAGGCCACCTACCCACTGTCGACCGAGGACTTCAAGCCCGTCATCGACGCCGTCGCGGAAACCGGCAGCGATCTGCTGTTCCTGTGTTCCTACCTGGACGACTCGATCGGCCTGGCGCGGACGATCCGATCTCACCACTACCGGCCGAAGATGGTCGGCGGTGCCATGATCGGCCCGCAGAATACAGCGGTGAAGACGACACTCGGACCGCTGCTCAACGGCTTCGTGAACTATGAGTACTGGGCTCCGGTCCCCAAAATGATGTTCCCGGGTGTTCAGGAACTTCTGAACGCCTACCAGGCACGTGCGGCAGACGCCGGTGTCGACCTGCTCGGGCATTACATGGTGCCGCTCGCGTACGCCCAGATGCAGGTGGTTGCTCAGGCCGTCGAGGCGACCGGCGGCTTCGACGACGAGAGTCTCTCGGCGTACGCGCGGGAGGAAATATTCCCGACCGTCATGGGTGATGTCCGGTTCGGCGTGAGGGGTGAGTGGCCACAACCCAGGGTTCTGCAGGTCCAGTTCCAGGGAATTTCCGGCCACGAGGTCGGTCAGTTCCAAAACGGGTCGCGGCAGATCGTGGTGTCGCCACCGGAATCGTCCTCCGGAACCCTCATTTTTCCCTACGCGGAAGCTCTCACTGCTGAGTAAGGGGCATCGCAGTTACTGCCGAGGCCGACGTCGGTGAGGTCGCCCTCGACCACGGCACTCACCGCATTCACCGCCTGGGTCCGCGAGTTCGCCCGGGCGCCCAACCGGTGCTGGGCGCTTATCCGGCCGCGTACGAATGGACGTTCCCGGGTGTATGCGGGCCCCTTCCTCCCACCCAGCCCCTCCTGCGCAAACGGGAGGCTGAACAGGATCCCGAGGAGTGATCATGCAACTCTTACGCCGTTTCCACGCCCCCGTCGTCCTTCCCGCGGACGCGAGATGCTCAGTGATCCGGGACGGCTTCGTCGACGTACAGGACGACGGCCACATCGCGTACTGCGGGCCTTGGACCGATGCTCCACCGGCTCCCGGAACGCCCGTGACACGGCTCTCCGGAATACTGATGCCCGGCCTCGTCAACGCACACGCGCACAGTGCGATGACACCCCTGCGCGGCGCGGGCGGAGATCTTCCGCTGATGTCCTGGCTGAACGACGTCATCTGGCCCGCGGAGGACCGCATGCGCCCGGCGGATGCCTACGCGGGCATGCTGCTCGGCTGCGTCGAGATGCTTCAGCACGGCATCACGACCAGTGCCGAGATGTACCGGCACGGCGAGTCGGTGGTCGACGCGGCTATCACCGCCGGCAGCCGGATACTCCTCGCTCCCGCCTATTTCGATTTGCCCGGGGCGGGATGGCAGAGCGCCTTGACCGCGATCGACAAGTGGATCGACGAGGACGGCCTGAGGTTCGGTCCCGGTGGACGTGTCGAGTTGTGCTACGGCCCGCACTCCGCCTACACCCTGCCCGTGGAGGCCCTGCGGGCGACGGCCGAGTCGGCTGCCGCCCGGGGAGCCCTCGTACACATCCACGTCGCCGAGTCCCTGACGGAGGACCAGGAACAGCGAGCGGCGTACGGATCCGTCCCCCGGCTGCTCGATGACGTCGGTCTCCTGGACGGGCGCCTGCTGGCGGCCCACGCCGTGCACCTGTCCACCCAGGATGTCCGGCTTCTCGCCGACCGCGGCGCCGGAGTCGCCCACTGCGCCGGATCCAACGCCAAGCTCGCCTCGGGCATCGCCGATCTCACGGCACTGCGGGCGGGCTCCGTCACGGTGGGCCTGGGCACCGACGGACCGGCGAGCAACGACGACCTCGACCTGTGGGAGGAAATGCGGCTTGCCATGATGATGGCCCGTGCGACGACCGGGGATCCTCTCGCCCTGACCGCCAAGGACGCGCTGTTGATGGCGACCCGCGGTGGAGCCGCCGCAGTGGGGCGCCAGGACATCGGCACGCTCGGCCCCGGCGCGTGGGCCGACATGATTCACGTCGGCGTGGACGGGCCGCACTTCGCCGCGGGACTCGACGTCCCGGACGAGCAGTTGCTCGCCAACCTCGTGTGGGCCGCGGGTTCCCGGGCGGTGCGCGACGTCTGGGTCGCCGGCCAACAGGTGGTCGCTTACGGGGAACCTCTGCGCGTCGACCGCCTCGCTGCCCAGCGGGCAGTGGCCGCGGCGGCCGCTCACATGCTGCGGGGGTGAGCCGTTCGACGGCCCGTCCGCGTTGTAGGGGAGGGGCGATCACGCAGAGCGACGAGGATCTCGGGTCGTTTGATGGTCTTGCCCACGTCGTAGCGGGTGGTGGGCCGCCGATTCTTCGAGCCGGGTGGCCGTCCTGGACCCGGCCGGGTGGGTTTGGGCGCACGGGCCTGACTGCTGAGATGGGGGCGGATGTTCCTGAACCCGCGCCGGACCCGGGTCGGGGTCACCGCAGTGACGGTGCGGGTGGTCTTCTCCTGGGGCTTGCGTCGGTCGGCTGCCAGCGGCAGCGCGAGGCGGCGTTGGGTGTGGGCTGCGACGGCGAGCCAGGTCCTCCGGTCCGCCGACTGCGGGTCACGCAGCCTGGGGCGGCTCCAGCTCAGGGACTGCTTGAATAGGCGGAACGTGTGCTTCAGGTCGAATCGGCGCAGGTAGCACGACGAGACGAAGTCGACGTCGTCCGGGGTGGCGCCGGTCGCGGAGGACCACAGCCAGACCGGTGGCGCGTCCCGGTCGCCGGGCAGGTGGTCGACCTTGAGCCGAATCAACGTGCCCTCGACCAGGGGGAGTTCGCCGTCCAGGCCGAGCGGGGTGAGCCGGGGGTGGAGCCGGTCCCAGGCGCGGGCCTCGGCCTTGCCGTAGCGGGGCGTGTCGTTGAGGGTCACTGCTGTCGGCTCCGGCCAGGTCTCCGGCTTCGCCAGGCGGAACTCCGCTCCGTGCTTGGGCGGCCTGCCGCCCTTGGGGTCGTAGACACGCGGCGGCGTCGGCAGTCGCAGAACGCGATCGGAACGAAGGCGCCCGACCAACTCGACGGGAAGGTCGCTCAGTACCCAGGCCAGGCGCATCACGTCGTAGCCCGCGTCAATCACGACCAGGATGTTCCGGTCGCCGTCCTGCCACTGACCGGCCGCGACCAGGCGCTCGACCACAGCCCGCAGCTGGTCGGCGGTGACGGCCGCGTCGTCGTCGGTGGGCCCTGACCGGACCGCGTCCAGGACCTGCGTTCACGACGTGCGGTCCGGGCTGAGCGCGGCGACGAACGAGTACGGCCAGCCCGGGATGATCTGGGCGGCCTCACGAGAACGGCCCAGGAACGTGGCAGAACAGGCCTCGGCGTCGAGGGGGTCACACCTCGCAACGTGC
Organism: Streptomyces sp. 4N124; assembly: GCF_052245395.1. NCBI lineage: Bacteria > Bacillati > Actinomycetota > Actinomycetes > Kitasatosporales > Streptomycetaceae > Streptomyces > Streptomyces sp. 4N124. The sequence goes on along the minus strand of NZ_JBQQBS010000051.1, from coordinate 26,877 downwards.
TGTCGGGGGCGGGGTCTTGAGGTTGATCAGGTAGTCAGCGACGATCTTGTTTACGCAGGGGTTGGTTCCTGAGGCGGCGATGGTGTGCTGCTCTCCCTTGACGGTGAGCAGGCTGCCGCCGAGAGTCTTGCTGAGGGTGACCCCGGCGCGGTAGGGGGTGCTTGGATCACCGGTGATCGAGACGGTCAGAACGGGCGGCAGTCCATCGACCCGGTTGGGGAAGGGGTAGGTGACCTTCGGCGGGGCCGGCCAAGCCTCGCAGGCGCCGCGGGCGCCTTCGCGACTGCCGCCGGGATCGGCGAACGGCGCCTTGTCGTAGAGCTTTTGTCGGAACTCGCCAGCCTGCTGCGGATCCTTTCGTTCCTCGTCCATGCAGCCGATGCCAAAGTTCGCGTCGGTGAAGTTGCTGCCGCTGCCGTCCGGGTTGCGTCCGCTGAAGACCGCGCTCAGCTTCACGAACCGGGAGGGGTCGCCTGCCTGGAGCTCGGTGAGCCCCTTGGTGAGCGCTGGCCAGGTCTGCTGGTAGTACAGCGCGACGATGGTGGAGCCCACGAGGTCGTCGAAAGTGAACTCTTGCCCGTCTCCGTAGGGCACCGGCTTGTCGAGCAACTTGCGGGCAATCTTCTGGAAGTTCTCCGTGGCCCGCTCCGGCTCCTGTCCCAGGGGGCAGTTCGGACGGGTGGCGCAGTCGGCGGCCATCTGGTCGAAGGAGCGCTGCAGGCCGGCGTACTGCGACAGCCTCCGTTCGCTGCCGAGATGGGGATCGACCGCCCCGTCGAGCACCATGGCCCGCACCTTGTCCGGGTACGCCTGCGCGTAGAGCGCGCCGATCCGCGTCCCGTAGCTCTGCCCGAGGAAGGTCACCTTGTCCTCGCCGAGGGCAGCTCGCAGAACGTCCATGTCGCGGACCGTATCGCGGGTTCCCACTGCGGCGAGATTCTCCTTGCCGCCGGAGCGCTGCTCGCACTTCTCGACCAGCCGCCCGGTGTCGTCCGCGGAGAATTCTCCAGCCGACGTGATGAACTCGGTCTGTACGTCGCCGTTGCGGTACTCCTCGTTGGTGAAGCAGGTGATGGCCGGCTTGGTCGCCCCGACTCCGCGAGGGTCGAAGCCCACGAGGTCGAACCGTGCGGTCAGCGGGCTCTTTTCCAGGGCCCTGCCGGTGGCTGCGGCGAAGGGCAGACCGGGCCCGCCCGGCCCACCGGGATTGAGCAGGAGCGACCCGGCGGACTTCTCGCGTGCGGGGACGCGCAACACCGCGACCTGACCGGTCCTGCCTTCAGGAGCGTCGTAGTCGAGCGGCACCTCCAGCCGGGCGCATTCCAGCCGTGAGTCCGCGTAGAGCTTCTCCTCAGCCGGGCTCGTTCCGAATCCCTTGCAGGGTCCGAAGGCGAGCTTCTGGTTGTAGAAGCGGGACAGCTTCTCGGTCGGCTGAGCGGATGCGGACGACTTCGGTTCCGGCGCGGACTGGCTGCACGCGCTGATGGCGAACAGCACGAGCAGCAGCACCGCTGGCTTTTTCGGCCGTATGCCGAGGGCGGAGGGGGAGGGCACGCAATCTCCTTAACGTCGGGCGTGTGTGGTGGTGCTTGGGGGTGAGCCATGCGGCAGCTCTGACTGGCTCTTGAGGGCTGGCGGGGGAGGTGGGGGAGCCCGCGCCGGGATGCTTAGCTGCCCCAGCCTCCGCCGGTGCCCCTTGCCGCCAGGAACGAGTCGCGCAGGGCTGCACGCAGTCCGGGGACAAGCGAGTCGAAGTGCTGGGCGTAAGGCTTGAGCGTGCGCTTGTGCTGGCGCATTTCCTTCGAGGTGAAGACGCTCAGCACTTCGCACTCGACGGGGAGTACCGCCATGGCCAACTCGTCCGCCGGGACAGTCGCCGGGTCAGCACCGTCCAGCACGGCGCTGCGAGCCGTCGTTTGAAGGGTGAGGACCTGCTGCGGATCGTTGACGGTCACCTGATGGGAGGCGATCGGCGAGAGGAGACTGCGCTTGACGGGCGGTGAGACGGCCCCCGCCGCAACGAGCTGCTCACGCACCGGCTTCTCCGCGGTGGTGGCCTTGTTGTGCACGAACTGGAGCCAGCTCTTGGGCTTCTCCGCGGGTATGTCACGCCATACGCCGGCGAGGAACGGATCGTGGGGCGCCTCGGCATGGCTCCGGACGACCTTCTTCTTCTGGGTGGTGAGCAGTCCGTCGAAGACCAGCTCGGCCAGGGCCGCAGCGCGGAGAAGCTGCCCGCGCCCCTGGAGGTTGACGGCCTCGAACTCCTCTTTGTCCACCGTATAGCAGAGCAGGTACATCCGCTGCGGGAGGTTCAGGTTCATTGCATCCTTCATGTCGGGCCGAGGCCTCCGTGGCGGGGAGAGGGCGGCGGGCGGCCTACGGGGGGCGTCACACTCCTCGCCTCCCACGACGCGTCACACCAGGACGCTGGACAGAGGCCTGCGGAAACTCTCCCTGAGCGGGTGTCACTGTACGGCAAATTGACACTAAGTGACAGGTCCTCTGGGTTTCTAGTCCGGCTGTCCAACCTGCCCGCCGACACGGCGCTGGCCGCCTTGGTGCGCACCGCGAAACTCCGCTGGCGCATCGAGCACGACCGCCTTCTGCACCCTCCAGCGCATCACCCGGTCCCCAAAAGAGACGGCGCCCGCCTGAGGCTCTACCAGGTCGTACGCGAACTGCAGTTACTTCTTGCACTCTGGACCGGCGCCGGCCCCACCGGCTCGTCGATTGACTGATCATTCACGGCCTTCGTTACCTGGCCGAATCTCATTGGCAAAGGTTGATGCATCAACGCAATCCTGATTCAGTTGATACCTCAACTAGATTGTTCTCCACTCGGACAGGGGTAGCTGGTATGAGCGACAAGAAGGTCATCGCGGTCGCCGGAGCGACGGGCGCACAGGGTGGTGGCACCGCACGGGCGATCCTCGCCGATCCGGACTCGGGCTTCACGGTGCGCGCGCTGACCCGGAACCCCAACTCGCCTGCGGCCAGGGAGCTTGCTGAGCTCGGGGCGGAGGTTGTCCAGGCGGACTTCTACGACGAGCCGACCGTGCACCAAGCGTTCGAGGGTGCCTATGGCGCCTTCCTCGTCACCAACTTCTGGGCGCATGGCTCGGCGGCCAAGGAGACCGAGGAAGTAAACGTCCTGGTCCGGGCTGCCAAGGCCACGGGGCTGCGTCATGTGGTCTGGTCGACGCTCGAGGACACGCGCGAACTGCTGCCGCTGGACGACGATCGGATGCCCGTCCTCCAGGACAAGTACAACGTGCCCCACTTCGACGCCAAGGGTGAGGCCAATGAGCTCTTCACCCAGGCCGGAGTGCCGACGACCTTCCTGAACACCACCTTCTTCTTCCAGGGCTTCCTGCAGGCCATGGGCCCTCAGCGCGCCGAGGACGGCGTACTGACCCTGACCCTGCCGCTGGAGGACGGCAAGCTCCTCGCCGGGGTGGACGTGGCGGACATCGGCCGCATCGCGAACGCCATCCTCAAGGGTGGTGAGCAGTTCGTCGGCGGCACCATCAGCCTGGCCGGCGACCACCTGACCGGTGCGCAGTACGCGGAGAAGCTGGGAGCCGCGCTCGGCGAACCGGTGCGCTTCAACTCGGTGCCCTACGACGTCTTCCGCTCCCTGGACATCCCGGCGGCTGCGGAGATCGCCAACATGTTCCAGTATTACGGCGACTTCGACCAGGAGTTCACCGGCGCCCGCGATCTGAACCGGCTGCGCGAGATCAATCCGGCACTGAAGGACTTTGACGCCTGGCTGGCCGAGAACTCCTCGAAGATCGAGGTGAAGTGAATGAGCGCGACACGTACGGCGTCTCATGAGGGCTCGGCGGGAAGGACGAGCGGGCCACTCAGCGGCAAGGTCGCTTTGGTCACAGGCGCGAGCCGTGGCATCGGTGCGGCCATCGCGCGTCGCCTCGCCCGTGAGGGCGCGGCTGTCGCCATCACCTACCACTCGTCCCCCGGCCACGCCGACAAGGTCGTCGCCGAGATCACGTCGGAAGGCGGCAGGGCGGTGGCGTTGGCGGCCGACTCGGGAGACGCCGAAGCCGTCCGCGCGACGGTCACCGGCACCGTGGAGGCCTTCGGCCGCTTGGACATCCTGGTGAACAACGCCGGAAGCGCCCACCTCGCACCGATCGGGAAACTTACCGTCGACGACTTCGACCGGGAAGTCGCGGTGAACGTACGCTCGGTGTGGGTGGCCACACAGGAAGCCCTGCGGCACATGGGCGACGGAGGCAGGATCATCTCAATCGGCAGCGTCTTTGCCGAGCGGATGCCGATCCCGAACGGCACGACGTACTCCCTCACCAAAGCGGCCATCGGCGGTTTCACCCGAGCACTGGCCCGGGAGCTGGGGCCGAGGGCGATCACGGTCAACAACATCCAGCCGGGCCCGATCGCGACAGACAGCAATCCGTCCGAAGGGGACCACGCCGATCTGATGACCGGACTGACCCCGGCCAATCGGTTCGCGTCTCCCGATGAGTTGACCGGCCTGATCGTCTACCTCGCCGGCTCCGAGTCGGCCTACGTGACCGGCGCGACGATCAACATCGACGGCGGCTACACCGTCTGACACCAGCGACAGCCGTGGCTGTGAAGCGCTCCGGGTCTGATGGAGGCCCGGGCCTGTCCCGGAGCGGTTCACGGCACGAACGCAGACAACACACTCACCGAATCGTTCAACGCAGCCCTCAAACGCGAGACGCTCCATGGCACCCGCCGCTTCCGGCCCCCGCCTGCCGCTTACCCAGGCTTCCGCTGGACGTGGCCAGGGCCGAACAACAGGGAGACGACGCTCTCTCCGGTAGGCCAGTAGTCGGCCGACGCCTTCTTCACCCGATCCTCGTAGAGCTCTTCGGCCCGGCGCATGTTGGCTTCGTTGAGCTTGCCGCGTTTGGCGAGAGCCGTCGCCATGCCCATTGCGGCAGGAGCGGTCAACGGAGACTGATGGACCTCCAGGAATACCTGGGCTTGCGTCTCGGCGTTCCTGGCGGACCGCCACCGGTCGTCGGTCGCGCTCTGAGCTGAGCGCCCCTCATCCTCTGCGCGCCGTCGCATCGACTGATACGCGGCTTCCGTCTTGGTCTGCGCAGAGCGCCGCAGCAGATCCTGCAGGGACTGTCGGTCAGACGCAGAGAGGGCCAGCATGAACTTCCGTCCTTCGGAGTTCTCAAGCCACTCCGAGACGCCCAGGCCGGCATCCTTCGCGAGCCTTCGCACCTCATCAACCAGCTGATACGCCCGCGTAGCCTGCTGAGTTGCCTTCTCCACGTCTTCAGGGGAACGAGGCAGACGGTCCCTGGAGCCTGCAGCGTTCCGACTCAGACGCTCCAAGTCCTGTCGGTCAGCCTCAGAGAGGGTCAGCATGAACTTCCGTCCCTCGGGGCTCTCAAGCCACCCTGAGATGTCCACAGGCTCCGTGCTCTGCTGCTGGTGACGGGTGTCGTGGAACGCCTGCGGAAACATCCGCGCCCACATCCGACGTATGAACCCCATGCTTCTCCCCACGCTTCTGTGATCTCAGCATGGCAACGGGCGCGGCCAGCGTCCACGGGGCCTGTCCTCGACGAACGACGTGATGAAATGGTTCACGGCTATGGGGGCGCAATAGGTCCGAGGCCAACTGCGCGGAGGCAACGTCGTCCTTGACCAGGCTGTGCACCGGTTCCCCGCGGTGCTCGGGCGTTTGTGCCGATGACCGCGCGCCGCACGTCCCGGGGCACCTCGCTCACGGACGCGCGGGCGGCGGCCTCGTCGACGAGGTTCTTGTCTGTGGCGCATGCGGCGACGAGGGCCTGGAGGCCGCTCGCTCCAACCTGTGCCTCCAGGACCGCCGCGTCGCCGACCTGGAGGCCAAACTCGTCGATCCGACCGCGATCACCTGACCTCGACGCTCCACTTCGTCCGAACGTGAGGCATGGCCAGAGGACCCGGCGGCCAGGCTGTAGCGGCGAACGGCCGGTTCGCGGCACGAGAGTGCGTTCAGCGGTCGCGTGCTCAGCGGCATGGCAGGACGTTTCTGATCGGCTGGCCAGCGACGATCTCTCTTGCCTGCGGCTTGATCGACTTGTGTTCTGGAACGGTGAGCGCGTACCGGTCATGAGTGGTCCGCCAATGGATCAGCTCGTGAATTCGCCGTCGGCGAGTGCCGTGGCGGAAAGCCTGCCGCGTGGTGCGGCGGCGTCCGCGGTCCCCAGGCACTGTCCACCGTCGAACAGTCCCAGTTCGTAGTGCACGGTGTGCTCGTCGTGTCCGCTGACGGCGATCCCGATGTCGTAGGAGCGAGGGTGAAGCACTTCGCCGAGGTAGGTCACGCGGTAGCGCCAAGGGAGGTATCGGGGGAGCTTCCTGGCAGCGTCGTCTCCCAGCAGACGGTGTGCATAAGACGCGATCGCCTCGTCGTACCAGCCCAGTTGGGCGATGTAGTTGACGTGCTGGTTGAGGTCGACGTCCCCGACGCGGCTGTGGACGGTGGCAGCGGCCGGGTAGTACTGCCGCTCGCGGCGACGTGGGTCGGGTTTCGATGTGACTGCTGCACTGGTTTCCGGCAGCTGCAGCTCCTCAAGGTCGGCGAGCAGTTCGTCCGGCAAGGTGATCGACCCAGACTTGTCGGCGAGGACGATGGTGGCCTCAGCCGTGGCGACGAGGTGCCCGTCGACGAACATGCCTTGACCGTAGGTGTACGAGGACCGTCCGATCGCGCGGATACCGGTGCCGACCCGGACGGTCGCGCCGACCTTGCCGAACGCCGTCTGCCGTTCGACACGCTGGCTGACAAACAGGATCTGATACGGCTTGAACCCGCCGTCAGCCGTGAGCTTGTCGAAGCGCGAGAAGCGCAGACCAACCCGGGGATACTCAAACAGACGCGACAATGCCACCGTGCTTGTCGTGCCGTCCGGTGCGAGGTCGCCGAACCGTTGCACCACCTCCTGGTGGTCAGGAAAGTCGTCCTCGGCCAGTAGCGCGGCGTTGGACTGTTCATCGATGGTCAACGGGAGTTCCTTTCACGATGGTCACCAGGCCACGGGCAGAGACCGCAGGCCGTAGATCAGTGCACGGTGCTTGAAGGCGGGTCCGGCGGCGGGGTCGGCGAGGCGCAACCCGGGGAACCGCTGCAGCAATGCCGGAAGCGCCAGCTGTAGTTCGAGGCGAGCCAAAGTCGCGCCGAGGCAGTGGTGGATGCCGTGGCCGAAGGCAACATGCGGACAGCGGCCACGGGTGACGTCGAGGTCGTCTCCGCCGTCCAGCAGCTCCGGATCGCGGTTCGCTGCGGGCAGCGAGGTAACCACGTGTTCGCCACGCCGGACCAGGTGTCCGCCGATGGTGGTGTCCTCGACAGCTACCCGGACGAAGCCGGCGTGCAGGACCGAGGTGAAGCGCAGCAACTCCTCCACCGCGTCCTCGACCGCGCTCGGATCGTCGCGCACCAGCGCGAGCTGGTCGGGGTGGCGCAGCAACGCGAGCGTTCCGAGTGAGATCACGTTCGCAGTGGTCTCGTGGCCGGCGATCAGCAGCAGGTCCGCCAGGCCGACCAGCTCTTCGTCGGAAAGCGCACCCGTGCCGTGCTCGCGGATCAAGAGACTCAGCAGGTCGTCCCCTGGCTCTTCCCGATGCCGTGCGACCAGGGTGTGCATGTAAGCGTCAGCTTCGGCGTCCAACCGCAGCCGTTCCTGCGCGGACATGGTCGTGTCGAAGAACCGGTTGCTGCGCGCACCGAACTCGGCCCGGTCGGCGAACGGCACCCCGAGCAACTCGCAGATCACCAGTGAAGGCACCGGTAACGCGAACGCGGAAACCAGATCGACGGGCGGACCGGCGGCCTCCATCGCGTCCAGGTGCTCGTCGACGATCTCCTGGATCCGCGGGCCCAGCGCCTGGGCCCGCCGGACCGTGAACGTCGCCATCAGCAGCCGCCGCAGACGGGTGTGCTCGGGTGGATCCAGCATCAGCAGCCGCCCGGCACGGCGTTGCTTCATCTCTTCGTCGTCCACGCCCTCGGCTGCCAAGCCGGGGGACGGGCCGATCGCGTCGAGTCGGAGCCGTTCGGCATCACTGTGTACGGCCCGGACATCGTCGTAGCGGCTGAAGAGGGTGGCCTCGTGCCCCAGCGGCGATCGCACCCGGTAGACCTCACCGGAGTCACGCCGGCTCCGCATGCCCGGGTCGATGTCGAACCCGGTCCGCAGGGTGACCAGCTCGTGCAGGTCTGTCATGGGCTCATTCCACAGCATGCACGCACCGCGCGCAACACCGCGCGCAACGCCGCTTTCGTCATTTGGTGCAGCGCCTACTCCGCTCGACTAGGCTGTCGCCATGCGTCAGCGCTGGAGTAGGCAGACCATCTTGGACGCTGCCGTGGAGCTGCTTTCCGGCTCCGAGGGGAACGAGTTGTTCAGCATGCGCAAGCTGGCCGCCGAGCTGGGTACCGACTCCTCCAGCCTGTATCGCCACTTCCGCAACCGCACCGAGCTGATGCTTGCGATCGTGGACCATGTGCTGGTCCAGGCCATGCACGGCTACCGGCGGCAGGGGACCTGGCGTGCGCGGCTCGTCGACCTGACCCTGCGCTCATGGGATGCGTACGCCGCGCTGCCGCAGCTGGCGAAGGACGCCAGCCACTATCCGGGCAGCGGGCCTGGCAGCCAGCTAGTGATCGAGGAGACCCTGCAGGCCCTCAGCGACGCCGGGGTGCCCGAGGAACTCATCCCTGAGTGGTACCACCGGCTGGTGACCTTGTCCGTGTCCCTGATCTCCGCGCACGCGGCCAGCCAATCCTCCGGCCCGACCGAGCGAAAGCGGAGAGTGGAAACCTTCCGAGTGATCACGCTGGGCGCCGACCCGGCAGACTTTCCCGCGCTGGGTCACTACGGTCGCCGCATCGAACCCGTCGGTTTCACCCGCGAGAGCTTCCTCGCCACAGTGGAGCTGGTGCTGGACGCGGTGCCTGCGGGCCAAGAACGAAGCTGAACCAGAAGGTTAGTGAGTTAACGGCCCTCGGGCTTGCGCGCTGACCCTGCCTGACAGTCTGTTGGGCGGGAGAGCCTCCCGCCGCCCACGCCGTCGCCTCCGAAGTCCAACGTGAGAACCAGAAGTCGTTCCTGACCGTCTACACTCCCGACCCGCAGTGATGGCGGCACTACTACCCACGGAATCGAACACGCCGGACAGTGGCCTGTCGACACCGGTCCCTGATCGACCGGATCCGCCAGTGTTTCGGATTCCGACCAGTTGGTGCGGTGCATCCGGGAATCGGCATGAGCGGACGTACGCGGCGCGCGGCCAGCGGCTGTCGGTCGGTCCGGTCCCGTCAGCTGCGATTCGGCACTCCTGAGGTCACCGACCGCCTGAGACGTCCAGGACCGCCTTGCCGTGGAGGCGGCGGGATGTCAGCAGGTCAACGGCCTCATCCGCGCGACTCCAGTCGCCGCGCCAGCCGATGTGGGGCGTGAGCACCTTCTCGGCCATCAGCTGGGCCAGCCGTTCCAGATCCTGGCCGGGCGCAGGGCCGTCCAACGAGTAGAACGTGACGATCGCGCGGCCGTGCCGGTTCTCACTGCCGAGAAAGGCACCCGGCGGGAACGTGACGGGACGTGAGGTGACGTCGCCGACGGCGACGAGCGTGCCGTGGGCGGCCAGCTTCGCGAAGGACTCCACCAGCTGCTGCCCGCCTACCGAGTCCACGACGGCGTCCATGTCGCCGTCGGCGTGCTCGGGCCCGGGAACGACCTCGTCCGCGCCCATTGCCCGAAGGGCATCGCCATGTTGGTCCGGGTCGCCCGTGGACGCGATGACTCGAGCACCCTGGGCGTGGGCGAGTTGCACCGCGAATCGTCCTACGCCGCCCGTCGCGCCGGTGATCAGAACGCGCTTACCGGACACCGGTCCGAAACGGCGCAGAGCGCGAAGGGCGCTGAGTCCGGCAACAGGCAGCGTGCTGAGCGCGCCAAGATCGCTGCCGACCGGTACTGAGGCCAGCGCCCCGGTGTCCACGGCGCGGAGTTCGGCCCATCCGCCATCGGCGCCGACGGTGAGCACGGGGGTGCCGGCAGGTGGTCCGGATCCGTCGGCGGCGGCCTCTTCCACTTCGCCAGCCGCATCCCAGCCGAGAACGTCCCCCGGCACCGCCGTGGCAATGCCGTGGCTCACCTCGCCGAAGTTGAGCGAGGTGGCGACAACGCGTACCAGTGCCTGGTGGGGCGCTGGCCGGGGTGCTTCCGCCTCGCCGAGACGGATACCTCTAGGCGTTGAGCGGTCGATGAGCAGGGCGCGCATGGTCGGGCATACCTCCTCCGCCGTCCTGCCGGGCGGCTGTGGACTACTTGACGTGCGAGGCAGTGGCGCTGCCCCAGCCTACTGAAAGCACCCGGTCCGCCAGCGGCAACGACTGCCCCGGCCGGCTCTCCGCCAGCTCGACCCATCGACGTCCAGCCGGGCGGGCGGCTGGGCGGCAGGAGAGGCGGCACCTGGCGCTGCTGGTCTTGGGACCGCGAGCAGCAGCAGGTGGTTCACGAGGTCGGGACGGCCTTGGTGGTGGAGCTCTCGCAGGTGGCGATGTCGTCGCCGGGCGCCGCGGGCCAGCGGCGCCCGGCCGGGTTCATCGGCGTGGTTCCCAACGAAAGAGGCGGGAGGCTAGCCCGACAGCGACGACGACCCAGCCCAGTGTGGGGACCAGCAGGATCAGGGAGTCCGCGACAGGTACGTTCCCCTCCCAGGCGTTGACGACCAGTTCGGTGCCGGCGCCACCGGGAAGCAGTCGCTTGAGCAGGGCGAGGTTTTCAGTGCCGGTGAGGCCTACCCAGCTGGCGACCGCGATCACCGACAGGCTGACCGGCAGTGTGGTCACCTGAGCGTGCTCCGGCGAGTTCGTGAGCCCTGCCGTGGCCAGGGCCAGGCCGACCATCATGGTCAGCGTGGCCAGGACGGCAGCCGCGAGGAGCGGGATCTTGGCCGGTTCGGTGGCGACCACGCCCAGCACGATCAGGATCGCGACCACCTGGACCAGCGCGATGACGGTGACCGGCAAGAGCAGCCCCGTGAGGATGTCGACGTCGCCCGCGGCGGTGGAGCGCAGCCGTTTGAGGAAGAGGTTCTGCCGACGCGAGGCCAGCGTGGTCACGGCCGTGGTGTAGAGCCCGAAGGCCATCACGGTGAACATCACGATCGCCGCGATGTAGCCGAGGCCAGCCGCCTCCGCGAAGATCTCGCGCTGGTAGACAAAGAGCGCGCTGACGGCGACCGGCACGATAAGTCCGGTGACCAGAACCAGCCGGTTCCGGAAGATCTGGATCAGCTCACTGCGAGCGATCGCGAACATGGGGGTTGGGTCCCTTCGTGGCAAAGCGTTGGTGGGTTCAGCCGCCGGTGATGGCGCGGAAGACATCGTCGAGGCGGGTCGGACCGGCCTGCAGTTCCTGGAAGTCCCGCCACCTGGGCAGCTCCACGATCTACATCCAGATTCGATGAATGTCTATGTTGACGCTTATCGAATCAGGTGCCATGCTTGCCGTGCAAGAGATCGACGAATGTCGAAGCAAAGGGGAATCGCGTGAGCACGCCCACCACCGATCAGCTGCCTGTCGTGATCGTCGGATCCGGCCCGGTCGGCCTGGCCGCTGCCGCCCATCTCGTCGGGCGCGGCATTGAACCGCTGGTCCTGGAGGCCGGCCCGTCCGCGGGCACCGCTGTGCGTGACTGGTCGCACGTGCGGCTGTTCTCCCCCTGGTCCGAGGTCGTCGATCCGGCCGCCGAGAAGCTGCTTGCCCCGACCGGCTGGGTCCGCCCCGACGGGTCGGTGTATCCCACCGGCGGCGACTGGGCCGAGTCGTATCTCCAGCCGCTCGCCGACGTCCTGGGCGACCGGGTCCGCTACGGCGTGCGCGTGACCGGCGTGGCGCGGGCGGGCCGGGACCGTATCGTCGACTCCGGCCGTGAGGAACAGCCCTTCACCGTGCACATCGAGCTGGCCGGCGGCCGCGAGGAGCGCCTCACCGCACGTGCGGTCGTCGACGCCTCTGGCACCTGGGCCGTACCCGGCCCGATGGGGGCCGACGGCCTGCCCGCACTGGGGGAGAAGGCGGCCTCGGAGCGCGTCTCGTACCGCGTGCCGGATCTCAAGGACCGTGCCGTACGCGCCCGTTACGCGGGCAAGCGCATCGCGGTCGTAGGTTCCGGAGCGTCCGCCTTCACGGCCCTCGCCTCGCTGGCCGACCTGGCGAAGGAGGAAGACGGGACACACGCGGTGTGGATCCTGCGCCGGGGGATCACGGGATCCACGTACGGCGGCGGCGAGGCCGACCAGCTCCCCGCGCGCGGCGCACTCGGCCTGCGCGCCAAGGCCGCGGTTGAGAGCGGCCACGCGAGTGCGGCCACCGGATTTCGTACGGAGGCGGTGGAGCGCGAGGGCGACCGGCTGGTACTCGTCGCGGAGGACGGTCGGCGCCTCGACCCGGTCGACGAGGTCATCGTCCTCACCGGTTTCCGTCCCGACCTCTCCTTCCTCTCCGAGGTCCGCCTGGGCCTCGACGAACGCCTCCAGGCGCCGACCGCACTGGCCCCGCTCATCGACCCCAACGTCCACTCCTGCGGCACGGTCTATCCGCACGGCGTCAACGAGTTGTCCCACCCCGAGCAGGGCGTCTACCTGGTCGGCATGAAGTCCTACGGCCGTGCCCCCACGTTCCTCGCGATGACCGGCTACGAGCAGGTGCGTTCAGTCGCCGCGTCGATCGCCGGAGACCAGGAGGCCGCCGAGCGCGTCGAGTTGACCCTGCCTGAGACGGGAGTGTGTGGCGGCGCGGGTCTGTTCGACGACCCCGACGCCGCGCAGTCGCAGACCGACGGCGGTGGCTGCTGCGCGGCCCCGGCCACCCTGCAGATCGGCATCGGCGCACCGACCACATCCGGCGGCTGCTGACACCACTGTGGCCGACCTCGCCGCCCGCGGGGCCGCGACCGGAACCGGGGACCGGTCGCGGCCCCGCGCCTGCTCTGCCTGCGCTGTGCGTCACCCAGATCACCAGCTGAGGGATCTACGCCGTCCTCGCCCGCCACACACGCATCACCACACGTACCGGCGTCCTGATCGCGATGGGCGGGACCAAGACCACCGCGTTCGCTGTGGTCTCCGGCCCTCTCCGCGTGCTGATGGCGATCGCAATTGTGGCGGGCATGGTGCGGGGCAACCTCACCCTGCTCCAAGCCCCTGCCGGGAACCGTTTCCCCGCGCCGGTGGCTGCCGGTCCTGGGCATCGAGGGGCCGTCTCGATGTTCCGCCCACCTGCCTGGCGCGCAGCCAGGGCACCTCCCGGCCCTTCGGCCGGCGACGCGATCTGGGTGTTACCCCTCCCGCGTGGATGCCGAGCACGCGGCGTCTCCTCAACTGCCCAGCATTTTCAGCGTCTGACGGTGCCAGACGATCGGATTGTGGTCCTCGTCGGTCATCATGGCCAGCACGCGCAGGACGATGATGTCGTGGTCGCCGGCCGGATAGTTGTGCTCGACCGCGCACTCGAGCCAGACGGGGGCGCCTTCCAGGAAGATCGCGCCGGATGCTGTTTCCGTCGTGCCTAGGCCGGTGAAGCGGCCCTCCTTGGTGCGGGAGGCGAGTTGCCGGGCCTTGTCGCTGTGCTCCTCGCCCAGGACGGAGATTCCGATCGTCTGTGCGCGGGACAGTACGGGCCAGGTCGTCGAGCTGTGCTGTGCGGCGAAGGAGACCATGGGCGGGTGGTGGGAGATCCCGACGGCGAACGACGACACGATCATGACGGTTGGATCGCCGTGGACGCGTGCCGCGAGGGCGGCGACTCCTGACGGGAACCCGGAGAACGCCTTCTTCATGTCACCGGGGTCCGAGGTGAACCCTGTCGTTGTCGTCATCGCGCGGTCCTCGTCTTCGCGGCGTCGAGCACGATCCGACTCCACCGCCCGGCCCAGCGGGGGAGTGAGTCATCGGTCGTGTAGGCGGAGTCGAGCTGGTACAGGCCCTGCGCGGGGCAGGTCGCTCCGAGTTCGACCAGTACTGGTTTGAGGGTGAGTTCGGGGGCGAGTGCGTGCGCCTGGCCCGCACCGAGCATGAGGGGCAGCGCCACTTGGCCGGCGAGGCCGGTCGCGGTGGGGAACTGGTCCAGGAAGAGCTTGAGCAGGCCGGTATAGGTGCCCTTGTAGGTGGGAGATGCTGCGATCACGATGTCGGCGGACCTGACCTGCTCGACGGCCGCGGCGACGCCGGGGTCGCCCCAGGCGAGCAAGCCGGCCCCGAGCGCGGTGACTTCGACGACCTCGCAGTCCAGTTCGAGGGCCGCGGCGAGGCGCTCGGCGGCGTCGCGGGTGCGTGAGCCGGCTTTGGGGTTTCCGACGACGGCGACAGCCTTCATCAGGCGACTCCTGTGGGTAGTTGGGGTTCGACGGCCGACACCGTGGGAGTACCGGCGTCCCGATGGTCATGGCGCAGGAGCGCGGATGCGAGGAGGCAGAGCAGTCCTACGGCGGCGAGCGCGCCGAGGGTTGCGGCGTAGCCGAATCCGGCCAGGAGGACGGCACAGGCCGCGCTGCCCAGCACCGCGCCGAGTTGTTTCATGGCGTTGAAGGTTCCCGACGCCGCCCCGACCTCGTCCGGAGCGACCGCGGTCACCGCCGCGATCGACAGGGGCGACCAGACGAACGAGTTGGCCACTCCGTACACCGCGAAAGCCGCGGTCAGGGCGAGAATCGGTGCGTTGGTCGCGACGAGTACCGCCGACGCTCCGATGGAGAGGACGAGCGCGGACGACCCGATGACGGCGACCGCACGCGAGCCGATCCCGTTGTTGAGGCGGGCCGACACCGGAGCGCCGAGCAGGCACAGCACTCCCATGGGTACGAGGGTGAGCGCCGCCGCGCCGGGGGCGAGCTCGCGCTCCTGCTGGAGGTAGAGCATCAGGGGGATCATGGCCGAACCCGCGCAGAAGGCCGCGGCGGCGCCACCCCAGGCCGCGGTGACGAACCCACGGCTGTGCAGCAACGCGATCGGCACGAGCGCGCGCTGCCCGTCGCGACGCTGCAGCCAGACGACGGCAGCGACGACCAGCGCGCCGACAGTGGTGAGCAGCCAGCGTGGTACGCCCCATGCGTCGGCACTCCCTGCGTCTGTGCCCTGGATGCCGAGCGCGAGCGCGCCGACGCCGGTCGCGTTCGCGCAGATCGCCCACACCGGGATGGCCACCTTTTGGCGCGGCAGGTCGGGTACGAACGCAGCCACGGCAGCCATCGCCGCCACGCCGATCGGGACGTTGACCCAGAACACCGCGGGCCAGCCGCCGACCGCGACGAGCAACCCGCCGAGCAGCGGTCCAGCGGCCACCGCGGCTCCGCCGACCGCGCCCCAGGTGCCGAGCGCGACGGCGAGGCGAGGCGTCTGGAACAGCGCCTTGATGAGGGTGAGGCACTGCGGTGTCATCAGCGCGGCACCGACGCCCTGGGCCACCCGCCATCCGATGAGTGCCGTGATGGTGGGGGCCAGCGCGCACAGGAAGGATCCGAGCGTGAAGGCCGCGAGTCCGAGCAGGTGGATGCGGCGGTGGCCGTAGCGGTCGCCGAGCCGTCCCGCGATGATCAGGGGCACCGCGTAGGCGATGAGATAGCTGCTGTTGACCCAGATGGCGAGGGTCTCGTCGGTGTGCAGGCCGGTGATCAGCGCAGGCAGCGCGACCGAGGTGATCGTGCTGTCCAGCAGCAGCATGAAGAACCCCGCGCACAGGCTGCCGAGGGCGAGCCAGGGGCGTCGCTCGCTCGCTCCGGTCATTTCACACCGCCAGGTTCTCGCGCAGCGTGCCGCCCGGGTGGGCCGGCGCGAGTGCGCCGCGGCGGCGCAGTTCGGGCAGGAGCAGTTCGCTGATCTCGTTGAAGCCCGAGGGCATGGCCAGCGGGCAGGAGAACATGTAGCCGCCGCGCGATCCGGTCGCGGCGAAGTTCTCCTCCAGTGCGTCGGCGACGGTGGCGGGGTCGCCGACGATGCTGTGGTCGAGGCCCGTCGCGCGCTCGCGGCCGTGCGCGAAGAACTCGTCGCGGCTCATCGTGTGGTCCGCGCCGAACGCCGCGATGAGCGAGCCGATGAGACCTGCGGGGCTCGCGTTGGCCGCGACGATCTCGTCGCGCAACTCGGCCAGGCGGAAGGACCGAGGCAGTTTCGAGAGGTCGTAGCCGATGTTGTGCGACAGGTACGTCGCGACGGCCTCCTCGTTCCAGAACTCGTGCACCGAGTCACGCCGTGCCCGCGCCTCCGCGGTCGTACGGCCGACGATGACCTGCGTGGCCCAGAGGATGCCCACGCGCGCCGGGTCCCTCCCTTCGGCGAGGAGGGCCTCGTCGAGCAGTTTGCGGTGACGCTGCTGGCCCCCGAGGCTGCCGCCGAAGCCGAAGACGAGATCGGCGAACCGGGCTGACGCGGCGATGCCGCGGGGCGAGTTGCCCGCCTGCACGATGAGCGGGTGGTGCTGCGGACTCGGTACCGACGCCAGCGGGCCCTTCACGGTGAAGAAGCGCCCCTCGTGGTCGATGGGGTGCACCTTCGCCGGGTCGGCGAACCGGCCCGTGTCCCGGTCGCGCACGATGGCGTCGGCTGCCACCGAGTCCCACAGCGCGCGGCAGACCGCGATGAACTCCTCCATGCGCTCGTAGCGCAGGTCGTGGTCCATCAGCTCGCCGAAGCCGTAGTTCGCCGCGTCCGCGCCGCGGGTCGAGGCGACCACGTTGAAGGCGATACGTCCGCTGGTCACGTGGTCGAGGGAGTTCAGCAGCCGGGCGACGTAGAAGGGATGCAGGAACGTCGAGGAGTACGTCAGCCCGAAGCCGATCTTCTCGGTCACGGTGGACATCGCCGCGATGACCGGCGACATGTCGTGACGCGGCCACTGGATGCCCCACTCCACGGCCGGTTCGATGCTGCCCCGCCAGGTGCTGGGGATGCCGCTGCCATCGCCGAAGAACAGCATGCCGACGCCGGCCCGCTCGGCGGTCCGCGCCAGTTCCAAGTACATGCGTACGTCGGGGAAGTCCTGGCCGACCCAGGAGCCCTGGCGGGCCCACGCGCCCTCGGTGTGGGTGAAGGAGAGGTCGTAGCCGATGTGTATGCCGTTCACCGCGCGCTCCTCTTCCACAGCTCGACGACCTCGTCGGCATCGCTGAGCAGGGCCACGTTGAGTCCCAACTGATGGAGGGCCGCGGCGTTGACGTCCAGGTCGTAGGCGGCGGTCGCGTCCCGGGGGACGACGACGGGCCAGTCGAGCTGCACGGCGTCCTGGGCGGTCGCGTCGACACAGCACTCGCTCGTCAGGCCCACGATCGTGAGCCAGTCGCAGCCCGCCGCGCGCAGCCGTGCGTCGAGATCGGTGCCGAGGAAGCCGCTGTATCCGCGCTTGACCACGCGTAGTTCGCCCTCGCCGGGCCGCACGCGGTACCACTGGGCCCCGGGCGTACCGAGGACGCATGGCTCGGCCGGGCTCATGGGTGCGTCGTAGTCACCTCCGCGCAGCCAGTTGCCCGCCCGCCACGGCCGGGCGGGGTCACTGCCCAACTCGACCCAGACGACAGGCACTTCAGCCCTACGTGCGGAGTCGACGAGGTCGCCGATACGGGTGATGGCCTGGTCGAGCGCCGACAACTCGGCTTCCTTCAGGCCGTATTCGGCGAGGCAGTCGGGGTCGGCGAAGTCCCGTTGTACGTCGACGACGACGAGCGCGGGCGTGCCGCCGGGCCGGGTGAGGTGGGCGAGTTGTCTGTCACGAAGGTCGGACATCAGGCCGCCACCTCGTCCCTGGCACGCAGCACCGGCAGCACGGTCTCACCGAACAGCAGCATGTCCTCGTCGTACTCCGGGAAGATCAGCATGAGCCCGTCGAGGTCGGCTTCGCGCACGATGTACTCGATGTGCTCGGTGACCGTCCGCGCCGATCCGGCGACGTACGGCGTCTGGAACGCCGCCTCACCGCCGGCGTCCTCGGCCCATGCGCGGGCCTGGTCCTCGGGGATGCCCCAGGTGCGGCGCATGTGGGCGAGCGCCTCGCGGTCGAGGCCCGCACCCCACTCCTTCACCTTCTTGGCGGCCAGCTCGTCGGTCTCGTCCTGGACGACGGTGAGCATCGAATAGGTCTTGCAGACACGGCCGCCCGCCTTCGCCCGGCCATGGACGTCCGCCGACAGCATCCGCATCTCGTCGAGGCTTTCGGCGGCGAGGAAGGCACCGTCGGCGTACCTGGCCTGGAAGCGCCGGGCGTCCTCCGATCTGCCCGCGTTGATGAGGGTCGGGCGGACAGCGGGATGCGGGCGGGACTCGCAGTCGACGAGGTCGAAGTACGGCGTGTGCATGGTGACCGAGTCCTCGGTCCACAGCCGGGTGACCGCCTCGGTCCACAGTTCCGTCATCCGGTAGCGGTCCGCGTGGCTGAGCTGCGGGTCCCACTGCCCGAACTGCTCGAACTCGCCCGCGTAGGAGCCGTTGACGATGTTCATGCCGGCGCGGCCGCCGGAGATGTCCTGAAGCGTGGTGAACATTTTCGCGGCGACGGCGGGGTTGTGGACGTTCGCGTGCAGGGTCGCCCAGATCTTGACCCGGCTGGTCGCCTCGGCGAGCGCCGCCATCATCGTCATCGATTCGAGCGAGCGGCCCCAGTGGTCGGTGCTGCCGCCGAAGCCGCGCCACTTCGCCATCGACATGACGAAGTCGAGGCCGATGTTCTCCGCATGCAGGGCGGCTCGCTTGTTCCACTCGTAACTCGCCTCGGGATGCGGGGCGGACGTGGAGAGCATCCATCCGCCGTTCCCGATGGGGAGGAAGATTCCGTATTCCTTCGCGGGCATGTGCGTGCGCCTTTCCGTGAGATTCCTGCGGGCTACGGGGCGGGCCAGACGAGCTTGTCGGCGGTGTGGACGTTCTTGACGAAGGACGTGTCGAACCACCCCTTGGCCTGGTCGGCGGTGACGCTGTCGGGCACGACCTGGAACTGGTGCAGCATGTCGACGAGCCCGGTGACGTTGTCGAGGTCGATGCCGCCGAGCGGTTGTTCGGGTGTCGGATTGTCCTTGGCGACCTGCGTCTCGGTCTTCCAGATGGTCGCGTTCAGTTTCTTGTCGTACGTCGGTCCGGACAGCTCGGCGGCGTATCCGACGCACTCGGTGATGTGCTGTTCGCCGGCGGAGCAGTAGTCGTAGGCGTGCAGTGCGGCGCGCAGGATGTCCTCGACGGCGTGCGGGTGCGCCTTGGCGAAGGCGGGGTTCACGGCCATCGCGCCGAGCGAGCTCGGGATGCCGTAGTCGACCGGCTTCCACACGGTCACGTCGTCGCCTGCTGTCTTGAGCTGGTTGGGCTCGTTGGAGACGAACCCGGTGAGTGCTTCGAGGCCGCCCTGCTTGCGGGGCAGCACGGAGGGGTCGTAGCCCTGCTTGACCAGCTTGAGCGAGTCCCACTCGACTCCGGCCTTGACCATCATCGCCCTGACGGTTGCGGGTACGTAGCCCTTGTGGCCGACGACCTTGCCGTCGAGCTGGCTCAGTTTGGTGATGTCCTTGTTCGTCATCAGGATCTCCACTCCGGCGTCCGAGTACGAGGAGATGCCCGTGATGTCGATGCCGTTGGCCCGGGCCTGGATGACGTCCTGCTCGGAGACCGGACTCACGGTCGCCTGGCCGCTGGCCAGCAGTTTGGTGTTCTGTGCCGTGTCGCCGGTGCCGGGCTTGAGGGTGACGTCGAGGCAGAGGTCCTTGAAGTAGCCGAGCTTGCTCGCGGCGATGTACTCCAGGATCGACACCGACGACTGGTACTGGTAGCCCGACAGGTAGGTGATCTTGCCGGCGGCCTTGTTCTCGGCGCAGCGGTCGGCGGAGATCGCGGAACCTTCCGAGCCCGCCGAGGCGCTGTCGGCGGAGTCCGAACCGCAGCCCGCGACGGCGGCCGTCAGGACGACGGCGGCGAGGGCGGATGTGATGAGACGTTGCTGCATGGGTGACTCCAAACTGGCGAGGGCCGCCGGGGAACGGTGCGGATGAGGGCGTGGGTCGCCGGGCGCCCGGCCATGGCGGCCACGGGCGCGGTGAGGGAGAGCCGAGTCAGTTGTGCGCGCTGTCGTGCCAGTGGAGGACGCGGCGTTCGACCAGCGTCACGGCGAGGAGCAGCAGTACGCCCATGACCGCGAGGACGAGAATCGAGGCGTATACGACCGGCAGCTGGTTCATGGACGACGCCACGCTGATCGCGGTGCCGAGGCCGCCGGTCGATCCCGACGCCGACATCTCGGCCACCACGGCGCCGACGATCGACAGCGGGAAGACGATGCGCAGCGCCGCGAACAGGAACGGCAGCGCGTGGGGGATGCGCACGTGCCACAGCAGCTCGATACGGCCGGCATCCATCGTCCGGTACACCTGCAGCACCTGCTGGGGCACGGACCGCAGGCCGGCGGCGGTGTTGATGAGGATCGGGAAGAAGCAGATCAGGCCGGCGATGAGGAGTTTGGGCAGCGGGCCGAAACCGAAGGCCACGACCAGCGCCGGTGCTATCGCCACGAGCGGGGTGACGTTGAGGACGACGGCGATCGGCATGACGGCCCGGCGCACCAGGGGGAGTTCACTGGTCAGCACCGCCAGGACGAACGCCGCGACGAATCCGATCGCGAGGCCGCCCGTCGCCTCACCCAGGGTGACCAGGGCGTTGTCGACGTAGTAGCCGAACTGGGTGGTGAGTGAGCTGCCGATCTTCGGCAGCGGCGGCAGCAGGTACGGCAGTTCGTCGGCGCCCCACTGCCACAGCACGGCGAGGAACGCCAGCATCACGGTGAGGGGCAGCCACGCGGAGGGGCGGATCCATGCGATCCGGGACCGCGGGTGCTTGAGGCTGAAGCGCGACGGTTCGACGGGCGTCTTCGTCTCGTTCACGAGGGTGGTACCGGTGCGTTCGTCGGTCACGGTCATCTCTCGCACCCCACTCACGCGGCTTCGCCGTGCCAGGCACGACGCAGTCGGTCTCGGATCAGGTCCTCGTACTCGTGGAAGTGACGTTCCCCGAAGAGGCGGTCGCCGCGCGGCCGGGGCAGGTCGACGTCGATGGTCTCCACGATGCGGCCGGGGCGCGGTGCCATGACGACCACGGTGTCCGAGAGTCGGACGGCCTCGGAGACGGAGTGGGTGACGAACAGGACCGTCGTCTTCAACTCGTCCCACAGGTCGAGCAGTTGGTCCTGCAGGCTCTCGCGAGTGAATTCGTCGAGGGCCGAGAAGGGCTCGTCCATGACGAGCACGTCGGGCCGCAGGCCGAAGGCGCGCACGATCGCGGCACGTTGCCGCATGCCGCCGGACAGCTGCGCCGGGAGCTTGTGCATGGCCTCGCCGAGACCTGCCTTGACGAGGAGGTCCCGCATGTCCGGGGCTGCTTGCCGCTCTTCGAAGTCGGCGATGCGCTCGCGGCGCCTGGCGGCGCCTTTGTTGATCTTCTGTGGCAGCGTGACGTTCCGCAGAACGGACAGCCACGGCAGCAACGCCGGGCTCTGCGGGACGAGGCCGATCATCTTGGCGGCGCACGCCTTCGCCGGGGGGACTCCGTGCACCCGGACCTCGCCCCGGTCGGGCTGCTCAAGGCCGGCCGCGAGGCGCAGCAGCGTCGACTTGCCGCAGCCGCTGGGCCCGATGAGGCTGACGAAGCGGCCTGGCGGCACCGTCAGATGAACGTCGTCCAGGGCATTCGTCGCGGACGGCCCGAATCCGTAGACCCGGTGCACCGACCGTAGTTCAAGTGCTGGCGTACCAGTCACCTTCACGCTCCCATCCATGTAGCGAGCACGAAGGCCCGATCCTGGAAGTCGGAGAGCGTGCGTAGCGAGTGCGGGTGACTGCGACGCGGAAATCCGCTCAGGTGTCTTCGACCGTAGGAGCGTTGCGTTACGGCCCTGCGCCGCAGTTTGTTTCGGGCGCCTTACGTTCAGCGCTGCAGTGTGACGACTGTGCTGCCGTCGAAGACGTAGATCTCGATTCCGAGGTCCGCCGCGGCGCGTGCCACCCAGCCGCCGAGCGCCTGCACGATCAGCTCGGTGACCAGGAGTACCGCATGGTCGGCGGTCGGCACGGAGTCGCGCAGCCACAGCAGCTTGAACATGTCCGCCATGACCTTGTTGCGGTAGGCGGGCTTGTAAGTGCCCTGATTGCTGACGAGTTGGACGAGCACCCGGCCCTCGGCGTCGATCCCCTCGACCTCCACACGGCTGCCGTCGGGCAGCATGAGCGGCTTCGGACGCAGCCCGGTGCCGAGCCGGTCGCCAAGGGCGAGCAGCATCCGGCGTTCGATGGAGCCCTCGGCGAATCGGCTCCACTCGGTGGGGGCGTCAAGGACGGTCAGGTGGCGCATTCGCCGGAGTCTAGGAAGCGTCCGTTTCCTGCGTGTTTCGCGTGGGTTGGCGCCAACCGGAGGCGTGTCGCCGAAATCGTGCGCTCTGCGCATCTGAGGAGCGGCTTGGGGCTGGTCGCGGCGAGCATGGTCAGCGGCGCGGCCGACGACGGCGAGTTGTACGGTGTCCGAGGCGTTCATGATGTGTGTAGTGGGGGGCCGACGGTCGGTCATCCGGGGCCAAGTGCCGGTCAGGCGGCGGGTGGTGCTGCCGCGGTCGACGACGGCTTTCACACCGGCGAAGATCGCCCCCTGCGGGACGGCTGCCGACGCCACCTCGCGCCAGGTGCGGGGCTCGTCGGTGCCATCGGGGGCGTCCTCCTCGTGCCCGAGCTGTTTCCAGTCCTGCTTGAGCATCGCGCCGGCCAGCACACCGCTGACGGCGCCCAAGGCCACGCCGACGGCTTAAGCGACCTTCGAGGCTTTCAACGGTGCCTCCGGGCGCGGCGGATGAGCAGCAGTGCGATGAGCGCACCGGCTCCGGCGAGCAGCGGAGTGCGGTTGGCGCGGGCCGCCTGAATGCCCTTGCCGGTCTTCTCGCGTACCGGTTCCGGGGCTTTGTCCCGGGCCAGCTCTTCGACGTGCACGGCCTTGTCGTGGACCTGCTCCGTGGCCGCGGCGGCCTTGGCACGCACCGGCTCGGGGGTCCTGTCGTGTACCACGTGGGCCGCGTGCGTGGCCTTGTCCTTCAGCTGGGTCCTGACCTGTGTGGTCTTCTCGGCGACCTGTTGCCTGACGGCCGCTGTCTTCTCCTGGGCGCGGGCCTTGACGTCGGTCTTCGCCGCGAGCGCCTCGACGGTCTCGCCGAGTTCCTCACGGGTCGCCTCGACCTGCTTCCGCAGTTCCTCCGGGGAAGGTGCTGCCTCATCGCCCTTGTTCGGCTTGTCCGGGGTCATCGCTGTGCCTTCTCCTTGATCTCGGCCACATCGGCCTTGAGGCTGTCCATGGTCTGCTCGGGCGTCGGCGGGGATGCCTTGCTGATCTGTTGCTTCCCGAGCGCCGCCATCAGCGCGGTGACGGCGGCCAGGACGCCGGTGACGAGCAGAGCCGCCACCCACACATCCATGGCGAGCGACAGAACGGCGATCACGGTGGCCACCAGTGCCTGCAGGGTGAGCACGCCCACCAGCCCGGCGCCGCCGAACAGGCCGCCGCCCTTGCCGAACCGCCTGCCCTTCTCGGTCATCTCCGCCTGCGCCAGGCGCATCTCGTCGCGGACCAGCTGCGACAGTTGCTGCGAGGCACGCTGGACCAGGTCACCCACCGGTTCCTGCGCTGCGCTGCCCGGGCGGGGGAACCATCTGCTGTCATGAGTGCTCACCTTCCTCGGGGCTGCCCGCCTGACCGAGCGGCCAGCTCTCCTTCCACCGTCTGATCGGCTGTCCGGGTACCCGGGTCAGCGCGCATCACTTCCTGTCAGAACAGCCGTCGGGCTGGGAGACAGGTCCGACTCGATGTGCTCCCTGCGGACGCGGGGATGGTCCCGGCAAACACGGGCCTTCCCATCCGGTGATGGCGCTTCTTGAAATTCCCCACCCCCGCTCACCTCGTTGGCCGGACCTGCTCTTGTTCCTCACCCCGCGAGCCGGCTGTTGTCGTAAAGCGGTCCGCCCGGCCTCGCAGCGGTCGAGACCATGACCGGTCAAAGGGTGGGCGGACCCTTCCCGCCCAGCGCTCACCGCGTCGCGACGTCGTGGGCGGTGCCGTCCGTGATGGCCTGGAGTTTGTCGGGGTTGGCGACGTTGTGGATGGCGGTGATACGACCGTAGGCGTCGAAGTCGAAGGTGACGGTGGCGATCACCCGGCCCGGGGCGCTGAACACCATGCCCGGGCCGCCGTTGATCTCGACGAGCTCGGCGCGCATGTCGGCGGGCTGGACGCCCTGGTAGGTGACCGTGCCGATGGCCGCGAACCACGAGGCCACCGTCTGCGCTCCCACGACCGGCTTGAGCGCCTGACGGACCTTTCCGCCGCCGTCGGTCCACAGGGTGACGTCCGGGGACAACAGCTCCATCAGGGTGTTGATGTCACCACCGGTCGCGGCGGCGAAGAACCGCTCGGTGACCTCGCGCTGCCGAGAGCGGTCGGCGGCAAACCGGGGCCTCCGGGCCCGTACGTGCTCACGCGCACGGTGCGCGGCCTGTCGTACCGCCGCCTCGGACCGTTCCACCGCCTCCGCGATCTCGGCGTGGCTGAAGCCGAAGACCTCCTTCAGCACGAAGACCGCGCGCTCCAGCGGGCTCAGCGTCTCCAGCACCACCAGCATCGCCATCGACACCGACTCGGCGTCCGTGACGGCGTCAGCGGTGTCGCTGCTGGTGAGGATGGGCTCGGGCAGCCACGGGCCGACGTAGGTCTCGCGCTTGTGCCGGGTGGAGCGCAGGCGCTCCAGCGCCAGGTTGGACACGATCCGCGTCAAGTACGCCTTGGGATCGGCGACTTGGGAACGGTCGGCCGATCCGCGACGGGCTCAGCCCCCATTTGCTGCTCGTCTAGGGCGTGTGGGATGTCGTGATCAATCGGCCGCTTGCAGGAGATTTCCGAGCCGAATGTGAGACAGGGCCAAACGAACGTCTTGGAGTCCCTGGTGTACCCGCGTGCTCCAGTCGACGTTCCCCATAGGGCCCCTGATGGGCGGCCCGCTTCAGGCCGGGCGTTCGGTGGTGAGGGTGATGCGGCCGTCTGTCCAGGCGGGTAGGCGCCGCGCGAGTTTCCTCAGTGACGGGCCCCGTACATGGTGCAGATGTACCACGAGTCTGGTGCCGAACAGCGCCTGGAAATGGGTTCCGAGGCCCCGTCCAGTGCCGGTGAACATTTCGTCGGCCGGGACGTCGCGCTGTGGTGGTTCGTTGATCCGGTACACGCACAGGACCTGTCGGTCCGGGACCGGTCCGGGGAGAACGGCGACTGCTCGGACCGCCGGCCAGCCCAGTTTGATCACGGGGACGTATCCGAATGCCTCGTGGTACGCGACTCCTTCGGGATGGAAACGGACAGCCGGGTCGTCGGGGCGGGCCGGTGAGGGCCCGCCCGTGTACGCGCGGATCGTGGTCAGCAGCGTGCTTCCGGGCCGGTAGAAGAGTGACTGCCGGTAGAGCTCTCGGTAGTGCGATGACTCGTGACCCACCTCGCGGCTCCTTCACAGGCTCGTTCGTAGGGCTGATAGTCGCATCAGCTGCTCGCTGGGGGTGCGTGCTGGAACGGGTCGCTTGTCATCCCTTCCAGACTGTTCGTCGGTGAGTTGCCTACGTGTCATGGTCATCTTCCTACCGGAACCGCCTTCCTGGTGGACCCGGTTCGGCAAGGTTGATCACGACACCACACAAGCCCTAGGTGTGCTGCTTGGACACGTTGGTGACGCGGCTGGCTGGGGTTTGGCCGCTGATTCCTGTGTGGGGTCGGTGGTAGTTGCACCAGTCCAGCCAGTCGGGAAACGCCGCTTGGCGTTCGGTTTCTGAGGTGTAGGGCTGCCGGTAGGCCTATTCGTCGAGCAGGGTGCGGGTAGGGTCGGCCGGACGACGAGGTGCCTGCTGAGCAGGTCCTTTTCCGTCCGGCCTCCCACCGAACCGGCCATGCCCGTTTCCGGGCAGCACGGCTCTCCAGTGACTACTGCGTTCGCGTAGCACTCGGCTTCCTCTGATGGATGCGGTCGTGACAACTACCGCAGACCACAAGGGACTTGCGGCGGCGCGCGACCATCATCTTCACCCAATCGGAGGATGCGTCACCGGCCTGTTGGAGCTTGTTGAGCGACTTCACGTGGTGGGCTTCCACCTCGCTCGGCCGCTTGCAGAGCTCGCATCTATTCGCTGAGAGCCGACGGATCAGCTCTTTATGCGGATAGACCGGACCGGTCAGACGGTCGGTCAACTCCGCCGTCTTCTGCCGCTTGAGAGGAATTCCCCCGAAGCGGGCGACCAGTTCTCTCCTGCTGTCTCGCGCCAAGGTGGCCTCGAAGCACGTGCGCGGCCCGTGCGGTGTCGCGATCTTGGCCTTGAAACGGGCCGCCATCTTCGTCACCGACGAGCCGTGCTTTCTTGCCAGGGTCTTGAGCATGGAGGTCTCCATGACCCAGCGCAGCCGGTGAAGCCGTTGGACGTCACTGGCCAGGAGGTAGTACTGGACGATGCCCCGGTACTCGATCCCATATTTGCCCACGATGACATAGTCGGTCTCGTTGACGAGAGGGTTTCGGCACGCGGGTTTTCCGCGCGACAAGTACGGGGCGCTCTTGGCCTTGACCACAGAGGCAGGCACATGCAGGACGACCGCTCCGCATACTGACCGGCGATTTCGTCGATCACTTGCCGACGGCCGTCTAAGGGTTGTCCCGCAAATGATCTTCCACGGTAGGGGCATGGGCCGTTGCCCGGGCTGGCGATTACACGTTTCGGTTGATGACTGATACCTGCGCACCCTCACGTCAACGAAAGTTGACGCGCCTA
>NZ_JBQQBS010000050.1:0-74002 GCF_052245395.1 Streptomyces sp. 4N124 | reverse complement strand
CCTCCCTTGTCGCCGCGGCGCTCCAGGGCGAACAGGGCGTTCGGGCTGGGGTCGACGACGGTGACACGGTGGCCGAGGCGGGCCACGGGCACCGCGAAGTTGCCGCTGCCGCCGCCGGTGTCGAGGACGTCCAGCACCTGACGGCCCGTGGCCTTCACCCGGCGGTCGAGGGCGTCCTGGAGGACCTCCCAGACCACCGCGGTACGGAGCGAGCCACGGGGGCGCGAGGGGTCGGAGCGCAGCGGCGTCGATTCGGGGCGGTGGGAGACGGGCGGGCGCATCGGGTCCGACACGGCAGTTGACTCCTCGGCGCGGCACCGCCTCACGCGGCGGAGCGAACGGTCTGCCTCCCCGGCCCCGGCGACGGGAGAAGGAAGGCGTCAGGCGCCCTCCACCCTATTGCCTCCGGCACCGCACCTGGTCACTGCGGTGCGGGGCATCGCGTCGCGCGGAGCGCCGGGCTCCTGGCTCCTGGCTCCTGGGCACGCCATGCTGTTCCGCGCCGTGCCGCGGCGCGGAACAGGCAGAAACCTGCTCTGCCCCGCCCGGACAGGAGCCCCGTCAGCCCGCGTCCGGCATGTCCCGTGGCTCGGCCCGCTCTTCCTCCTCCGGCTGGTCCCCGTCCTGACGTGGCTGTGGGAGAACCGGCTGGAGGACCAGCATCCGCTCGACCAGGCGGAGGAACATCGCCACGTCGCGTATCAGGTCGTCGGCGTCGCGGCGGGTGGCCGCGCCCTGGATGCCGGCCTCGGCCCGGGCACGGCGCCGGGCCCCGGAGGCGAACAGGGCGCTCCATTCGGTGAGCTCGGGCGCGATTTCGGGGAGCACTTCCCATGCGCTCCTGATGCGGGCCCGGCGTCGCGAAGTGGGCTCCGGGCGCCCGCGGGCGGCGAGCACGGCGGCGGCGGTGCGCAGGGCCGCGAGGTGGGCAATCGCATAGCGCTCGTTCGGCGTTTCCAGAACGGCGGCCTCGTCCAGTCCGGCGCGGGCCTGGGCGAGCAGGTCGAGGGCGGCGGGCGGGGCCGTGGCCCGGCGCAGTACGGGGTGCACGTCGCTCGCCGGGCCGGTCAGTGAGGGGGCAGGGCCGGAGGCGCGGCGCCGGCGGGCGGCTGCTGCGTGATAGCTGGCCATGACGAACCTCCTGTCGTCTGTGGTCGGCACGCTATGAGGTGCCGTATGTGCCCATCGTGAGGTATGGCACTGACAATCCGTTCTGACCTGGGCTTTTGCTTCGATCGACAGTTCGGGCTAACTTTTGCACTGACCAGTCAGTTCAAATTACCGAAGTTGGGGGGAGCCATGGGCGGACTCGCTGTCATGGCCCGGGACTTCGGCCTCGAGGGACCCCGCGGCTGGGCTTTCCGCGGGGTCTCCTTCGAGGCGGAGCCCGGCTCGCTCGTCGCGGTCGAGGGGCCGTCCGGGTCCGGGCGCACCTGCCTGCTGCTCGCACTCACCGGGCGGATGAAGGCCACGGAGGGGGCGGCCGGCGTCGGCGAGTTGGGGCTGCCGAAGCGGATGGCTGGGGTACGCCGGGTCAGCGCACTCGCGCACGTCGCCGGTGTCACCGACCTCGACCCGGCCCTGACCGTCGGGGAGCACCTGCACGAACGGGCGCTGCTGCAGCGCCGGTTCGGCGATTCGCTGCGTGCTCTGGTGCGGCCTCGCAGGGAGCGGATGGCCGAGGCCGGGCTGCGGATCGACGCCGCCCTGACCGCCGTAGGACTGGACCGGGACGCGCTGCCCAAGGGTTCCCGGACGGCCGTACGCGATCTTGAGCGTCTGGAGGCGCTGCGGCTGTCCCTGGCCCTGGCCCTCATCGGGCGCCCGCAGCTGGTCGGCGTCGACGACGTCGATCTCAAGCTGTCGGACGCCGAGCGGGAGGAAGTCTGGGGGCTGCTGCGGTCCCTCGCCGCGTCGGGGACGACGGTGGTGGCGGTGTGCAGTCAGGCCCCGGAGGACGTGCTCATCGTGACCACACGCGAGGAGGGGAAAGCCGATGCGCTCGCCACGACTGGCCGCGCTTGAACTGCGGCGGTTCGGCAGGGGGAAGCTGCCGCGCGCCGCGCTGGTCGCGCTCCTGCTGCTGCCGCTGCTGTACGGCGCGCTGTACCTGTGGTCGTTCTGGGATCCGTACGGCCGTCTGGACCGGATCCCGGTGGCGCTCGTGAACGACGACAAGGGGGCGACGGCCGACGGCAGGAAGCTCACCGCGGGCGAGGACATCACGGCGGGGCTGCGCGACAGCAAGGTCTTCGACTGGCGCGAGGTGAGTGCCGACGAGGCCCGGGCGGGGGTCGAGGACGGCACGTACTACCTGTCGTTGACCATGCCCACCGACTTCAGTGCCCGTATCGCCTCCAGCGCGGGCGAGTCGCCCGAGACGGGCGCGCTCCAGGTGCGGACGAACGACGCGAACAACTACATCGTCGGGCAGATCTCGCGGACGGTGTTCGGCGAGGTGCGCCAGGCCGCGTCCACGAAGGCGTCGCGGTCCTTCCTCGACAAGATCTTCATCTCGTTCTCCGACATCCACGGGCAGACGGTCAAGGCGGCGAACGGGGCCGACAGGCTCAAGGGCGGCATCGGCAAGGCGGAGAAGGGCTCCAAGGATCTCGCGGCGGGTCTGAAGGACGCCAAGGACGGCAGCGGCAATCTCTCCAAGGGCCTCAAGAAGCTCAACAAGGGCGCGGGCGACCTGGAGGACGGCTCGGAGCAGGTCGCGGCGGGCACACAGACACTCGCCGACAAGGTCAACGGAGTCGACGACAAGATCGGGCCCTTCCTGAAGGACAACGAGAAGACCATCGGTGACACCGCCACGTTGGTCGCCGACTCGTCCCGTGCCGTCCGGAACCACCTCGGCGCCCTGGTGAAGGCCGCCCCGGTCGCCTCCAAGGGCGCCCACGCGGCCACCGAGATGCTGGACGACATCTACACAAGGCGCTGCGAGGATGCCGTGCTGCCCGACGCCGCCTGTGCCGACCTGAAGAAGGCCGAGCAGGCCGCGACCGACGTGGCGAAGATCGCCGACGACCTCAACACGCTGATCGCCGATCAGGACGGCGACCTGAAGAAGCTCGACAAGAACCTCGCCACGCTCCAGAAGCAGGCCCAGGCACTCGCCGAGCGCGCACCGCGCCTCTCCGAGGATCTCGACGACGCCGTCACCAAGATCAATGACCTCAACAAGGGGGCCGCGAAGGTCGCCGCGGGTGCCAAGAAGCTGCACTCGGGGCTCGGCACCGCCAAGACCGGCGCGATCGACCTGGACGAGGGCGTCGGGGAGCTGAGGACCGGCGCGGACGACCTCAGCGGCGGCATGTACAAGCTCGTCGACGGCTCGGGGAAGCTCGCGGGCGGGCTGCACGACGGCGCCGAGCAGATCCCCGACTACGACACGCAGGACCGCGACCGGCGCACCCAGGTGATGGCGGACCCGGTCCGGCTCCTCTCCGAGGACCTGCACAAGGCGCCC
Source organism: Streptomyces sp. 4N124 (assembly GCF_052245395.1). Taxonomy (NCBI): domain Bacteria; kingdom Bacillati; phylum Actinomycetota; class Actinomycetes; order Kitasatosporales; family Streptomycetaceae; genus Streptomyces; species Streptomyces sp. 4N124. The sequence continues at coordinate 70,527 of NZ_JBQQBS010000050.1, read as the reverse complement.
AACTACGGCACCGGTTTCGCCCCGTACTTCATCCCGCTGTCCCTGTGGGTGGGCGCGATGGTGGCCTACATGCTGATCACGCCGATGAACCGGCGTGCGCTCGCGGCCGGCGCCTCGGCCTGGCGGATCGCGCTGGCCGGCTGGCTGCCGGTGGTGGCGATCGGGGTGCTCCAGACCGGAGCCCTGGTCGCGGTGCTGCACTGGGCGGTCGGCCTGGAGATGGCGCGGGCGGCCGGGACGGTGGGCTTCCTGTTCCTGGTGACGGCCTGCTTCGCGGCGATCGTGCAGTGGCTGAACGCCCGCTTCGGAGCGGCGGGCCGGATTCTCGTCCTCGCGCTCCTGATGCTCCAGCTGACCTCCGCGGGCGGCACCTATCCGGTGCAGACCAGTCCGGGCTTCTTCAACGCGATCCACCCGTTCCTGCCGATGAGTTACGTCGTCGAGGCCCTCAGGAGGCTCATCACGGGCGGCGGCCTGGAACCTGTGTGGCACGCGTGCGTGGTGCTCACCGCCTTCACCGCGGGCGCCCTCGCGCTGACCGCCCTGTCGGCCCGCCGCCGCCAGGTGTGGACGCTGGACCGGCTGCACCCGGAGCTGACCCTGTGAGCCCCGCGGTGACGCCTCAGGTGACTCCTCGGGGTTCGGCTCCTGTGAGAATCGGGGCCATGGAACGCAGCAGCGCCACGTCGGGCGGCAGTACGCGCCGCGAGGCCACCCGGCAGAAGCTCTACGAGGCGGCCGTCACGCTCATCGCCGAGCAGGGCTTCTCCGCCACCACCGTGGACGAGATCGCCGAACGCGCCGGGGTCGCGAAGGGCACGGTCTACTACAACTTCGCCAGCAAGTCGGTCCTCTTCGAGGAGTTGCTGCGGCACGGCGTGGGACTCCTCACCGCCTCCCTTCGGGAGGCGGCCGACAGCACGGCGCGGAAGGGCGGCAGCAGGGTCGACGCCCTGGACGCGATGATCCGGGCCGGGCTCGTCTTCATCGACCGCTATCCGGCGTTCACCCAGCTGTATGTGGCCGAGCTGTGGCGCACCAACCGGTCCTGGCAGTCCACCCTGATGGTGGTACGGCAGCAGGCCGTGGCGGTCGTCGAGGACGTGCTGCGTGCGGGCATCGAGGGCGGCGAGTTCAGCGACGAGATCGACATCTCGCTGACCGCATCCGCGCTGGTCGGCATGGTGCTGGTGGCCGCGCTGGACTGGCAGGCCTTCCAGCCGGAACGGTCACTGGACGATGTGCACGCGGCGCTCTCGCGGCTGCTCCAGGGGCGCGTGAGCGGCAGGAAATAGACCGCCGGCGGAAGGCGGCAGGCGGCCATCAGGCAGTAGACGTAATCAGGCAGTCGGCGCAATGGAAAGCGCCGGTCCGATATGGCCGCGTCCCCCGCGGGCCACCATCGAACCGGCGCTTCCTCGTGCTCCCCCGTTGTCCCCCGTGTCCCCCGTTGGACCCCGTTTGGTCGTTCCCCCGGGTCCCCCGTCTCGCTCCCGCCGACCGCAGCCGGCGGAAGGAGCGGATCGTGGGCCCGCTCCGTTCCGGCGCCCCGTGTCGCCGGTGCCGGAGCCGTGCCCCTTTCCGTGCCTCCACTCTCTCGTTCTCGCAGGTTGGGCCCCATCCGCGCGCGTACTCATCTCACTCACTAGGTACATGTACTCAGTCCTGCGCACCCGGGCCCAGGACGCCGTGCCGCCACCTGGTCACGATCACCTCCGTGTCCGTACTCCCTCCGGCCGGGGGCCGCTGGTGCCCGGGCCGAGGCGACCGACCTCCCGCGACGGCATTGTCAGTGGCGGCCGATAAAGTCCCTGGCATGGCACGAATTGCGGTGATCGGCGCCGGGATGGGCGCGCTGGCGGCTGCCGCCCGGCTGGCCGTCGCGGGCCACCGGGTGGCGGTGTACGAGCGCACGGAGACGTACGGCGGTGCGGTGCGCCGCCTCGAGCGCGACGGGTTCGCCTTCGACACCGGCCCCGGGACGCTGCCGCTGCCCGCTGTCTACCGCGATCTGTTCCTCAAGACCGGCAAGGAGCCGCTGGAGGCGTGCGTCGAGCTGACCCAGGTCGACCCGTCGGCGCGGCACGTCTTCGCGGACGGCACCGAGGTGTCCCTGCCCAACGCCTCGCGCGCGGGCGTCGTCGCGGCGTTGGACGAGGCGCTGGGCGCCGGCACGGGCGCCCGCTGGGGCGACTTCCTGGTCCGGGCCCGCGAGGCCTGGGACCGCACGCGCCGGCCGCTCCTGGAGGAGCCCCTGTGGCCGAACTGGTCGGTGCTGGCCGAGCGCGATCCCTACCCGGCGGTCCCGCACAAACGCCTGCTGCGCACCCGCCGGGCCGGCACACTCGCCGAGATCGCCGCCTGGGAGCTGCGCGACCCCCGGCTCACCGCCCTGCTGGAGAGCCACGCGCTGGCGTACGGCCTGGATCCTCGTGTCGCCCCGGCGAGCGCGGCCGTGCTGCCCTACATGGAGCATGCCTTCGGCACCTGGTACGTCCGCGGCGGTATGCGGGAGTTGGCGCGCGCGGTGTACGAGCGATGCCTGGCCCGCAGGGTCGAGTTCCACTTCGGTGCCGAGGTCACCGGGGTCGTGGAGAAGAACGGCCGGGCCGCGGGCGTGGAGTTCGCCGACGGGAGCGTGACGGAGGCGGACACGGTCGTCGGTAACGGCCCCTGGCGCGTGGCCGATCTGACGCGCGGCCACGCGCTGTACCCACCGGAGGCCGTCGAGCCCCACCCCGAGGGCATGGCCCCCGGCCGGATCGTGGTCTGCCTGGCGCTGCGTGGAGCGCGGGAGGCGGGGGCGGCGCACCGCACGGTGGTGCACACCCCGGACCGGGAGGGCGAGTTGGACCTCTTCGGGCTCGGTGAGCCGCCCGCGCGGCCGACGGTCCGGATCGACCGGCCGGACGACCCGGCGCTGCGTCCCGACGACGCCCACGAAGCGGTGGTGCTCACGGCGACGGTGCCGTCCCTGACGCACCACGACTGGACCGCGCCCGGCGCCGCCGACGTCTTCGCGGACCGGATGGTCACCGAGGCCGAGCGCGCGATACCGGGGCTGCGGGAGCGGACACTGTGGCGCGAGGTCCGTACGCCGGAGCACACCGGGCAGGAGACCGGCGCCGAGGGCGGTGGCGTCCCCACACCCGCGCTGGCCGCGGCGGAGGGGACCATGCTGCACCCGGCCAACAGCACAGCGATACCAGGGCTGTTCACGGTCGGCGGTTGGTCGCACCCCGGCGGGGGTCTCCCCCACGCGGGCATGTCGGGAGCGCTCGTCGCCGGACTGATCGTCGAGGGACCGGAGTTCCGGGGCTCTCAGTGAGCTGAACGGCGGGACTGGCCGAGGGGGCGACTCAGAACCGGTACTGCTGCTCGTCGTACCCGTTCCCCTGCGGCTGCCCGTTGCCTTCGTACGGATAAGGCTGCTCCGGCGGCAGTTCGCCGCCGTAGGCCTCGTCGGTGCGCTGCTGCGGGACCCACACACCGCCGGGCGGGGTCTGCGAGCCGTAGTCGCCGGTGGCGTACTGGTCCTGGCCGTAGCCCTGCTGGCCGTACTGCTGCTGGCCGCCGTAGGTGGCGTTGGCGTCGTACCCGGAGCCGTCGTAGGTCTGGGTGCCGATGTACGGGTCGGAGTAGGCGGCGTACTGCTGCTGGCCGTTGGGGTCGTAGCCGTACTGCTGCTGGTCGTAGCCCGAGTAGTCGTACGCGTAGGCCTGGTCGGCGCCCTGGGCCGCCGCCGCGTACTGGTCCTGGGTCTGGCCGGCGGCCGCGTACGACGGGTCCGCGCCGGCCGGGTAGGAGGAGGTGTCGCTGTATATGCCGTAGGAACCGGTGTCGTCCGGCAGGGGCTGGGGCGCGTAGACCGAGGTCGTCTCGGCGGCTGTGGGATCGGCGGAACGCGCGGGGGTGAAGACGTCGTCGCGGTCGTAGTCGTCGTCCTGGCCGTAACCGGCGTTGCCCTGGCCGTACTTGACGTTGTCGGGGCCGTAACCGCCGTCGGCCGCTTGGAGGTCGGTGACCTCCAGCGTCGGCTCCTGGCGGTCCGGTTCACCGCGGCGGCGCTTGCTCGCGCCGAACGACGGGCGGCCGGCGACCGCCCAGCCGGCCGCGAAGCCGCTGCGGAAGGACAGCGTCACGTACGTCTGGCCGACCGCGAAGGCAGCCGCGCCCAGACCGATGACGATCACATTGGCGAGCAGCACGCCGAGGACGACGCCGAGGAAGCCGACGAAGGCGAGCACCCGCCAGCGCAGCCGCGCCTTGTACTGCAGCAGCACCTCGCCGAGCAGCCACAGCGCGACGATGCCGAACGCGATGTAGAGGACCGTCCAGCCCATGTACGCCCCTCTCCCAGTGGCCGCTACGCAGTGTGTCGTATACCGGTGTGGCCGGTCTAGGCCTGCGATGGGTGGTGCAGGCCCAGGTTTCCCAGGTTCTCGTAGATTTCCAGTGTCGCCGTGGAGTTGTTGAGTGTGATGAAGTGCAGCCCGGGCACTCCCTCGGCCAGCAGCCGCGCACAGAACTCCGTGGCGAACTCGATCCCGATCGAGCGTACAGCGGCCGGATCGTCTTTTGCTGTGAGGATCCGCTCTTTCAGAACGGCCGGGATGGCGGCGTTGCTGAGCTGCGGCAACCGCTGCAGCATCTTGACGCTGGTGACCGGCATCACCTCGGGAATGACCGGGGTCGCGCAGCCGGCGGCCGCGACGCGGTCGCGCAGACGCAGATACGACTCCGGCTGGAAGAACATCTGCGTGATCGCGTAGTCGGCGCCGGCCCGGCACTTGTCGACGAAGTGTGTGACGTCCGTGTCCCAGTCGGCGGAGCGCGGGTGCATCTCCGGGAAGGCGGCGACGCCGACGCAGAAGTCGCCCGACTCCTTGATGAGCTGGACGAGTTCGGCGGCGTAGGTGAGGCCCTTCGGGTGCGGTACCCAGTCGCCCATGGGGTCGCCGGGCGGGTCGCCGCGCAGGGCCAGCATGTTGCGGATGCCGGCGTCGGCGAACTGGCCGATGACATTGCGCAGCTCGGTGATGGAGTGGTCGACCGCGGTGAGGTGGGCGACCGGCGTGAGGGTGGTGTCGGCGACGATCTGCTCCGTCTCCTTGACCGTGCTCGCGCGTGTGGAGCCGCCGGCGCCGTAGGTCACCGAGACGAAGTCGGGGGCGACCGCCTCGACCCTGCGCAGCGCGTTCCACAGGCTCCGCTCGCCCTTGGGGGTCTTCGGCGCGTAGAACTCGAACGAGTACGTCGTCTTGCCGGCTGCGAGCATGTCACGCACGGTGCGTGCGCGGTCAGTCCTGGTGGATGCGGTTCCGAGGGCCATACGGGCAGGTTAGTGGGGGCGCGACGGTCCCCCAACCGGGCCCCGGAAATTTGCCCGATTTGTCGTCCTACTGTCCACCCATCGGACAAACATTGCGTTACGCGCTACGCCGCCCTCAGCCGCTTCGCGAACTCCGCCGCCGCGCCCCCCGGATCCGCCGCCTCCGTGATGGCCCGTACGACGACGACCCGGCGGGCGCCCGCTTCCAGCACCTCGTCGAGGTTGGCCAGGTCGATGCCGCCGATGGCGAACCAGGGGCGGTCGGTGCCGAGGGCGGCGGTGTGGCGGACCAGGTCGAGGCCGGGGGCGTGGCGGCCGGGCTTGGTGGGGGTGGGCCAGCAGGGGCCGGTGCAGAAGTAGTCCACGCCCTCCTGGACCGCGGCCGCGGCGGCCTCGGAATCGGCGTGTGTCGAGCGGCCGATGAGGATGTCGTCGCCGAGGATCGCCCGGGCCGCCGGGACGGGCAGATCGCCCTGGCCGAGATGGAGTACGTCGGCGCGGGCGGCGTGGGCGACGTCCGCCCGGTCGTTGACCGCGAGGAGCTTGCCGTGCCGGGCGCAGGCGTCGGCGAAGACCTGGAGGTGCTCCAGTTCCTCCGCCGCCTCCATGCCCTTGTCCCGCAGTTGCACGATGTCGACGCCGCCCGCCAGGACCGCGTCGAGGAACTCGGGCAGGTCGCCCTGGCTCTTGCGGGCGTCCGTGCACAGGTAGACACGGGCGTCGGCGAGCTGTGCGCGCAGGGTGGCGGCGGTGTCGGGCATGGGTGTCCCCCGTCTGTCGGTGGCAACGGGCCACGGTGATGGTCGGTGGCGCAACGGCCATGGTGATGGTCAGTGGCGTACGGGCCGCGGCGCGTGCCGTCGCGGGTGTCCGTCGGCTGCCAAGGCCGCTCGTCGGCCGCTGAGGGCCGCACGGGACCGTGGCCGTGGCCTTCGCGGGCCGCGGCCCGTACGCCGGACGTGTTCAGGTCAGCGTGCGGTGATCAGACGGCGAGCGCCTGGGCGCGGCGCTTCACCTCCGTGCCGCGGTTCTCGCTCAGGGCCTGCGCGGGGGTGCCGGGCAGGCTCTCGTCGGGGGTGAAGAGCCACTCCAGCATCTCTTCGTCGGTGAAGCCGTCGTCCCGCAGGAGTGTCAGGGTCCCGGACAGGCCCTTGACCACCTTCTGCTCGGCCCCGTCGATGAAGGCGGCGGGGACGTGCAGCGCGCGGTTCTCACCACGGCGTACGGCGATGAGCTGGCCGTCCTTGACCAGCTGCCGGACGCGGGTCACCTCGACATCGAGCATTTCTGCGATGTCCGGCAGGGTGAGCCAGGCGGGGACGAGAGCATCGATCTTTGCGTCAATCTCGGTCACGGGACAAGCGTGCCATCCCGGACTGACAGTCGGAAGCCAGACCCGTCCGACCTGCGCGAACGCGTTACGCCATGGCAGTCGTCGCCCCCACCACGGACGCCTTACGCCGTCGCCGTCTTGAGCGGCCGCGCCGGATCCGAGATCTGCACCGGATTCATCTCCGCGCCCGCCTCGATCAGCCGCCGCCCCTGGGCCAGGTCCCTCGGGCGGCCCACCGCCAGCAGCGCGACCAGGCGGTTCTCGCGGAGCCAGCACACCGTCCAGGACGGGCCGGAGGGGTCGCCGCGCCACAGGGTCGTGTCGGCGGACGCGTGGTGGCCGGCGTACTGGACGAAGCGGCCGAACTGCTCCGACCAGAAGTACGGGACCGGGTCGTAGACCGCGGGGGCCTCGCCGATGATGTTCGCCGCGACCGTGCGCGGCCCCTGGAGGGCGTTGTCCCAGTGGTGGACCAGCAGGCGCTCGCCATACCTTCCCGAAGGGAAGGAGGCGCAGTCGCCGACCGCGTAGACGTCCGGCACGGAGGTCTGCAGCCGGTCGTCGGCCACGACCTCGCCGTGCTTGCCCAGCTTGATGCCCGAACCGGCGAGCCAGGCGGTGGCGGGCCGGGCGCCGATGCCGACCACGACGGCGTCCGCGGGCAGCCGTGAGCCGTCGTCGAGGACGACCGTGCCGGGCTCGACGTGCTCCACGCGCGCGTGCGTCCGCAGCACCGCGCCGCTGTCGGCGTACCAGGCGGCCATCGGCGCGGCCACCTCAGGGGGCAGCGCCCCCGCGAGCGGCCGGTCGGCGGCCTCCACGACGGTCACCGCGCAGCCCGCCTCGCGCGCCGCCGTGGCGAACTCCGCGCCGATCCAGCCCGCGCCGACGACCACGATGTCGTGCTGCCGGGCGAGCACCGGTCGCAGCCGTTCGGCGTCGTCCAGGGTGCGCAGCAGATGGACGCCGGGGACACCTTCCGCGCCCGGCAGCCGGATCGGTTCCGCACCGGTGGCGAGGACCAGGACGTCGTACGGGACAGGCCCGGCCTCGGTGTCCAGCTCATGGTCGGCGGGGCGCACACCCAGCACCTCGCGCCCCAGCTCCAGTTCGATGCCGAGCGCCTCGAAGTCCACGTCGAAGGCCGAGCCCTCGGCCTTGCCGAGCAGCACGGCCTTGGACAGCGGCGGCCGGTCGTACGGCTGGTGCGGCTCGGCGCCGATCAGCGTCACGCTGCCGGTGAAGCCCTGTTCCCGCAGGGCGACGGCCGTCTGCACACCGGCCATGCCCGCACCGGCCACGACCACGCGCCGCGGCTGTGACGTGCCTCGTTGCTGCGTCTGCTCGCTCACCTGATCACCATAGACAACTGACGATCCGTCAGTCAGCGGCCGGGTTCAGTGACCTGCTCCACAATCCTGGCCACCTGCTCCACCACACTCGTCCCGCTGCCCGGCTGCGACTCCCACTCCCAGGTCTCCTCCAGCCGCACCCGCCCGTCCGGCAGCTCCACGACCGTCGACACGCAGTGCCCCGAGGACGTCGTCCCGTCGCCCTTGAGCTGCACGTACCGGAAGTCGAGCCGGTCGCCCTCACGGGTACCCACCAGATGCCCGCGTACGACGTCCCCGCCCGCGTACTCGGCCCAGATCGTCCCGTCCTCCTCGTGGTAGGTGAACCGCGTGCGCGTACCCACCTGACCTGGGGCTTGGTCGGCGACAGGCGCCAGGACGAGGCCGTCGAGCGAGCGGGGCATGACAACAGGCTCCCTTACAGAGGCGCGGAACCAAGGGCTAGGGTGGCCAACGTAGAGCACTCGCGGGAGCCCGGACGCACCGGGCTGAGAGGGAGGCTGGCGGCCTCCGACCGTACGAACCTGATCCGGGTCATGCCGGCGAAGGGAGGGGCTGGACGCCCATGTCGCATACGTCCGACACAGCTACGTCCGACACAGCTACGTTCGACCAGGCCAGGTCCGACACCGCAGACGTCCTCGTCATCGGGGGCGGAATCATCGGACTCGTGACGGCGTGGCGGGCCGCGCAGCGCGGGTTCGCCACGGCTGTCGTGGATCCCGAGCCGGGCGGCGGAGCCGCGCAGGTGGCGGCCGGGATGCTGGCCGCCGTCACGGAACTGCACTACGGCGAGCAGACCCTGCTCGGCCTGAACCTCGCCTCGGCCCGCCGCTACCCGGACTTCGCGGCCGAACTCACCGAGCTGACCGGCCACGACCTCGGCTACCGCCAGTGCGGCACGCTCGCCGTCGCCCTCGACGCCGACGACCGCGCCCATCTGCGCGAACTGCACACGCTGCAACGGGCGTCGGGGCTGGACTCCGAGTGGCTGTCCGGGCGGGAGTGCCGGCGTCTGGAGCCGATGCTCGCGCCCGGTGTGCGCGGCGGGCTGCGGGTCGACGGCGACCATCAGATCGACCCGCGGCGGCTCGCCGGTGCCCTGGTGGCCGCGTGCGAGCGGACCGGAGTGGTCTTCCACCGGACCTGGGCGGAACGGCTGTCGGTCGTACGGGAGCGCGCGGCCGGTGTCGTCACGCGCGACGGCGGGACTGTGGGCGCGGGGCAGGTGGTCCTCGCAGGCGGCAGCCTGAGCGGACAGCTCGCGGGCGTTCCAGCGGACGTACTGCCGCCCGTCCGGCCCGTGAAGGGTCAGGTCGTGCGGCTGACCGTGCCGAAGCGGTTCGCGCCGTTCCTGAGCCGGACCGTGCGCGCCGTGGTCCGCGGCAGCCATGTCTATCTGGTGCCGCGCGAGAACGGCGAGCTGGTCATCGGCGCGACCAGCGAGGAGCTGGGCTGGGACACGACGGTGACGGCGGGCGGCGTCTACGAGCTGCTGCGCGACGCGCACGAGCTGGTCCCCGGCCTCACCGAGCTGCCGCTGACGGAGACCCGGGCCGGCCTGCGCCCCTGCTCCCCCGACAACGCGCCGCTGCTCGGCCCGACGGACCTCCCCGGACTCCTGCTGGCCACCGGGCACTACCGCAACGGCGTGCTGCTCACGCCGGTCACCGGCGACGCCATGGCCCACGCGCTGGCCACCGGTGAACTCCCGGACGAGGCCCGCCCCTTCACCCTGAAGCGCTTCGGCGCACTCACGGAGCTGCCCGCATGATCGTCTGGATCAACGGTGAGCGTCGGGAGGTCACCGACGGCACCGCCCTCGACACCCTCGTGAAGTCCCTCACCGCGGCGCCCTCCGGAGTGGCCGCCGCCCTGAACGAAACCGTCGTCCCGCGCGCGGAGTGGTCCGCCACATCCCTCTCCGAGGGAGACCGCGTCGAAGTCCTCACGGCCGTCCAAGGAGGCTGACCATGGCTGACGACCCCTTTGTCATCGGCGGTACGGCCTTCTCGTCCCGTCTCATCATGGGTACGGGCGGTGCGCCCAGCCTGGAGGTACTGGAGCGCGCGCTCGTCGCCTCCGGCACGGAGCTGACGACGGTCGCGATGCGGCGGGTGAACCCCGATGTGCACGGCTCGGTGCTGTCGGTGCTGGAGCGGCTCGGCATCCGGGTGCTGCCGAACACGGCGGGCTGTTTCACCGCCGGGGAAGCCGTGCTCACCGCCCGGCTGGCCCGGGAGGCGCTCGGCACCGACCTGGTCAAGCTGGAGGTCATCGCCGACGAGCGCACTCTGCTGCCCGACCCGATCGAGCTGCTGGAGGCGGCCGAGACGCTGGTGGACGACGGGTTCACGGTGCTGCCGTACACCAACGACGACCCGGTGCTGGCACGGAAGCTGGAGGACGCCGGCTGCGCCGCGATCATGCCGCTCGGCTCACCCATCGGCTCCGGACTGGGCATCCGCAACCCGCACAACTTCCAGCTGATCGTGGAGCACGCGCGCGTGCCGGTGATTCTGGACGCGGGAGCCGGTACGGCGTCGGACGCGGCGCTGGCGATGGAGCTGGGGTGCGCCGGTGTGATGCTCGCCTCGGCGGTCACGCGGGCGCAGGAGCCGGCGCTGATGGCCGCCGCGATGAGAAGCGGGGTGGAGGCGGGGCGGCTGGCCTATCGGGCCGGGCGGATTCCGCGACGGCACTTCGCGGAGGCGTCCTCTCCGGCGGAGGGCATGGCACGGCTGGACCCCGAGCGCCCGGCCTTCTGATCACGTACGTGCGACGTGCGTCACAGCTCGGCTGCAGTAGAGCCCCTATCACGACCGAAACGGCGGTTGTGTCAGCGGTGGCTCGTAGACTCACCTGCGTGGATACGACCCTTCAGGACCCGTTGGTCGGGCAGGTGCTCGACGGCCGCTATCGCGTGGACGCGCGGATCGCCGTCGGCGGGATGGCCACGGTCTACCGGGCCGTGGACACCCGGCTCGACCGTGTCCTCGCCCTCAAGGTGATGCACCCCACGCTCGCGACCGACGGCTCCTTCGTGGAGCGGTTCATCCGCGAGGCGAAGTCCGTGGCGCGACTGGCCCATCCGAACGTGGTGCAGGTCTTCGACCAGGGGACCGACGGGTCGTACGTCTATCTGGCCATGGAGTACGTGGCCGGCTGCACGCTCCGTGACGTACTGCGCGAGCGCGGGGCGCTCCAGCCGCGCGCCGCGTTCGACATCCTGGAGCCGGTGCTCGCCGCGCTGGGCGCCGCGCACCGCGCCGGGTTCGTGCACCGGGACATGAAGCCGGAGAACGTGCTGATAGGAGACGACGGCCGGGTCAAGGTCGCCGACTTCGGGCTGGTGCGGGCCGTGGACACGGTCACCAACACCACCGGCGCGGTCCTCGGCACGGTCTCCTATCTCGCCCCCGAGCAGATCGAGCACGGCACCACCGACCCGCGCGTCGACGTGTACGCGTGCGGCGTGATGCTCTACGAGATGCTGACCGGCGACCGCCCTCACCAGGGCGACAACCCCGCGATCGTGCTCTACAAGCACCTGCACGAGGACGTACCGCCCCCGTCGGCCGCCGTCCCGGGGCTGCCGTACGAGCTGGACGAGCTGATGGCGTCCGCCACCGCCCGCAACCCCGACATCCGGCCGTACGACGCCGTGGCGCTGCTCGCCCACGCGCGCGAGACCCGCGGCGCGCTCAGCGCGGACCAGCTGGACGCGGTGCCGCCACAGGCGGTCACGTCCGAACACCTCAACGCGGACGACCGTACGAGCGTGATCCCGCGTGCGCTGACCCTCCCGGTGAACGAGGACGAGCCCGAGGTCCACCGCACGAGCCGCTTCCAGAGCCCGCCGCCCCTGCCGTCGCGCCGCTCCGCCCCGCCCCGGGGACGGCTGTTCACGATCATCGCGGCCGTCCTGCTGGTCTTCGGCGTGGGCGCCGGTATCTGGTACATCAACTCCGGCCAGTTCACCCGGGTCCCGGCGCTGGTGACGAAGACGGAGGCGCAGGCCCGGGACCGGCTGGAGTCGGCCGGTCTTGAGGTCGGCCAGGTCAAGCACGCCTACAGCGACACCGTGAAGCGCGGTTCGGTCATCAGCACCGATCCGGGGGTGGGCGAGCGGATACGGCAGAACGACTCCGTGACGCTCACGATCTCCGACGGCCCGCAGAACGTGAAGGTGCCCGATGTGGAGGGCTACCGGCTCGACCGGGCGCGGTCCGTGCTGAAGCAGGAAGGGCTGGCACCGGGCATGGTCACCCGGGAGTTCAGCGAGGACGTCGAGGCGGGCTTCGTGATCAGCACCGACCCGGGCTCGGGCACCACCCGGCGCTCCGGCTCCGCGGTCGCGCTCACGGTCAGCAAGGGCAGCCCGGTGGAGGTCGCCGACGTCGCCGGCGCAAGCCTTCAGGACGCGAGGGCGGAGCTGGAGGAGGCCGGCCTGAAGGTGCGGGTCGCCGCCGAGCAGGTCACCTCGGAGTTCGACAAGGGCCAGGTCGCGCGCCAGTCCCCGGCCGCCGGCAGCGAGGCCGCGGAGGGCGACACGGTGACGCTGACGCTGTCCAAGGGCCCGGAGATGGTCGAGGTCCCGGACGTGGTCGGCGACAGCGTCGACGACGCCAAGGCGGAGCTGGAGGCCGCCGGCTTCCAGGTCGACGAGGACCGGGGTCTGCTCGGGCTGTTCGGCGACACCGTCAAGAAGCAGTCCGTGAAGGGTGGCAAGACGGCTCCCAAGGGGTCGACGATCACCATTCAGATCCGCTGAACGGGACGCTCGAACAGAATGACGCGAACAGAATGACCGGCAAGCACCTGCGCAACCCCGTCGGCGGGCATGTCCCCGTCGCCGGGGGCCTGAACTCCGTAGGCCTGACGTACGCCCGTGACCTCAAGGCGGAGACCGTGCAGGTCTTTGTCGCCAACCCGCGCGGCTGGGCCACGCCCGTCGGAAACCCGCGGCAGGACGAGGAGTTCCGGGCGGCCTGTGCCGCCGAGTCGATCCCGGCGTATGTGCATGCCCCGTATCTGATCAACTTCGGTTCGCACACCGAGGCGACCGCGGAGAAGTCGGTGGAGTCCCTGCGGCACTCGCTGCGGCGCGGGCGGGAGATCGGGGCGCTGGGCGTGGTCGTGCACACGGGCAGCGCGACCGGCGGCCGGGACCGTGCCGTGGCGCTGAAGCAGGTACGCCAGTACCTGCTGCCGCTGCTGGACGAGCTGACCCACGACGACGACCCGTATCTGCTGCTGGAGTCGACGGCGGGCCAGGGTTCCTCGCTCTGCTCCCGCACCTGGGACTTCGGACCCTACTTCGAGGCGCTGGACGCCCATCCGATGCTGGGCGTCTGCCTGGACACCTGCCACATCTTCGCCGCCGGACACGACCTCACCGGGCCGAGCGGTATGCACCAGACGCTCGATCTGCTGGTGGACACGGTCGGCGAGGGCCGGCTGAAGCTGATCCACGCCAATGACTCCAAGGACGTGGTCGGCGCCCACAAGGACCGGCACGAGAACATCGGCGCCGGTCACATCGGCGAGGACCCGTTCCGCGCACTGATGACCCACCCGGCGACGGTGGGCGTCCCGCTGATCATCGAGACACCCGGCGGCAAGCAGGGGCACGCGGCGGACGTGGAGCGGCTGAAAAAACTTCGGGACGCGTAGCCATTAAGGAATACCCCTGGGGGGTATGCGGTTCTTGCTCGGTGGAGGAACCGTGACCTGACATTGGGGGCATTCATGCAGCACGAAGCGCACGCACACCACCACGAGGCGACCGCGGCCGACGCCTGGGCGACGGCCGTCCGGGCCACCCTGCACTGCCTCACCGGCTGTGCCATCGGCGAAGTGCTCGGCATGGTCATCGGCACCGCACTCGGCTGGGAAACCGTGCCGACGCTGATCCTGGCGATCACCCTCGCGTTCTTCTTCGGTTACGCGCTCACCCTGCGCGGAGTACTGAGCGCCGGCGTCGGCCTGCGCGCCGCGCTCAAGGTGGCACTGGCCGCGGACACCCTGTCCATCGCCGTGATGGAACTGGTCGACAACGGCGTGATCGTGCTCTGGCCGGGCGCCATGGACGCGGAACTCGCCGACCCGATGTTCTGGTGGGTGCTGGCCATCGCGCTGGCCGTCGCCTTCGTCCTGACCACGCCGGTCAACAAGTGGATGATCGGCCGGGGCAAGGGGCATGCGGTGGTGCACCAGTACCACTGAGGGGTATGCCGGGAGGACTCAGAGCTCGGGGCCGTCCCCGGGCTCCTCCTGGTAGGAGTACCGCTGTTCCTTCCATGGATCGCCGAGGTTGTGATAGCCGCGCTCCTCCCAGAAGCCACGGCGGTCGGCGGTCATGTACTCCACTCCGCGCACCCACTTGGGGCCCTTCCAGGCGTACAGATGGGGGACGACGAGACGGAGCGGGAAGCCGTGCTCGGCGGTGAGGAGTTCGCCGTCCTTGTGGGTCGCGAAGATCGTGCGCTCGGCGGCGAAGTCCGTGAGGCGCAGGTTGGAGCTGAATCCGTACTCCGCCCACACCATCACATGGGTGACCTCGGGTGCGGGCGGGGCGATCTCGAGGATCGTACGGGCCGGAATGCCGCCCCATTCCGCGCCGAGCATGCTGAACTTCGTCACGCAGTGCAGATCGGCGACGACGGTGGTGTACGGCAGGGCCGTGAACTCCTCATGGGTCCAGGAGTCCTTCTCGCCGTCCGCGGTCGCGCCGAAGACCCTGAATTCCCAGCGCTCGGGCCGGAACTTGGGGACGGGACCGTAGTGCGTGACCGGCCAGCCGCGCTGCACTCGCTGCCCCGGCGGAAGCTCCGGCTGTGCCGTTCCTCCAGATTCACTCTCCACCGGCTGACCCATGTCTCCATCCTGACAGACCCGAGGCAGTGCACCTGACCGCCCCCGCCCTCAACCGTGCATATCGGACTAAGCATGCCCTTACTTACTAAGTGAAGACTTACTGGACGATCTTTGTCACCGGTGCAAGGATGCGGCGCAACCTGCCAGTTCCCCGTTGGAAGGAGCCTCTGCGATGCAGGGCGACCCCGAGGTTCTCGAGTTTCTGAACGAACAGCTCACCGGTGAGCTGACGGCGATCAACCAGTACTGGCTCCACTACCGGATCCAGGACAACAACGGCTGGACGAAGCTCGCCAAGTACACGCGTGAAGAGTCCATCGACGAGATGAAGCACGCGGACAAGATCACCGAGCGCATCCTCATGCTGGACGGCCTGCCGAACTACCAGCGGCTGTTCCATGTGCGGGTCGGCCAGACGGTCACCGAGATGTTCCAGGCCGACCGGCAGGTGGAGGTCGAGGCGATCGACCGCCTGAAGCGGGGTATCGAGGTGATGCGCACCAAGGGCGACATCACGTCCGCGAACATCTTCGAGTCGATCCTCGAGGACGAGGAGCACCACATCGACTATCTGGACACGCAGCTGGAGCTCATCGACAAGCTCGGCGAGGCGCTGTACATCGCGCAGCAGATCGAGCAGCCGAGCTAGCGGCGGACCGAGCGGCCCGGCTACGCGGCTTCTTCCAGCTCTTCCAGCTCGGCCAGCACCGGCCCACCCTGGTCGACCAGCTCACGGCGCGGGCAGGCACCCCTGCCCAGCAGTGCCTGGATCCGGCGGACACACGACCCGCAGTCCGTGCCGGCCTTGCAGGCCGAGGCTATCTGGCGGGGAGTGCAGGCGCCGCCCTCCGCGTGCTTCTTCACCTGCGCCTCGGTCACACCGAAGCAGTTGCAGACGTACACGCGGTTCACCTCCCGACGGGGTCCATAAGGTCGTGCCATCCCGATGATCGGTGAGGCTAACCTAACCTTACCCGCCGCACAGGCAGCCCAAAAGTGCTGTAGGGCGTGGATCGTATGTGATCCACGCCCTACTTCATGCCCCTGTAACAGGCGAAACCGTCACTGGTCCCTGTACATCTCGGCGACGAGGAAGGCCAGGTCGAGAGACTGGCTGCGGTTGAGGCGGGGGTCGCAGGCCGTCTCGTAGCGCTGGTGCAGATCGTCGACGAAGATCTCGTCGCCGCCGCCCACGCACTCGGTGACGTCGTCACCGGTGAGCTCGACGTGGATGCCGCCCGGGTGGGTGCCCAGGCCCTTGTGGACCTCGAAGAAGCCCTTGACCTCGTCGAGCACGTCGTCGAAGCGGCGGGTCTTGTGGCCGGAGGCCGCCTCGAAGGTGTTGCCGTGCATCGGGTCGGTCACCCAGGCCACCGTCGCACCCGACGCCGTGACCTTCTCGACCAGCTCAGGCAGCCGGTCGCGGATCTTGTCCGCGCCCATCCGCACGATGAAGGTCAGCCGGCCCGGCTCACGGTCGGGGTCCAGGCGCTCGATGTACTGCAGCGCCTCCTCGGCCGTCGTGGTCGGGCCGAGCTTGATGCCGATCGGGTTGCGGATCCTCGAGGCGAACTCGATGTGCGCGCCGTCGAGCTGCCGGGTGCGCTCACCGACCCACACCATGTGCGCCGAGACGTCGTACAGCTGCCCGGTGCGCGAGTCCACGCGGGTCAGCGCCGACTCGTAGTCCAGCAGCAGCGCCTCGTGCGAGGAGTAGAACTCGACCGTCTTGAACTCCTCCGGGTCGGCCCCGCAGGCGTGCATGAAGTTCAGCGCCTGGTCGATCTCGCGCGCCAGCTGCTCGTAGCGCTGGCCGGACGGGGACGACTTCACGAAGTCCTGGTTCCAGGCATGCACCTGGCGCAGATCCGCGTAGCCGCCGGTGGTGAAGGCGCGGACCAGGTTGAGCGTGGAGGCGGAGGCGTTGTACATCCGCTTCAGGCGCTCGGGGTCCGGGATACGGGCGGCCTCGTTGAAGTCGAAGCCGTTGACCGAGTCGCCGCGGTAGGTCGGCAGGGTCACGCCGTCGCGGGTCTCGGTGCCCTTGGAACGCGGCTTGGAGTACTGGCCGGCGATCCGGCCGACCTTGACCACCGGCACCGAGGCGGCGTACGTCAGCACGGCGCCCATCTGGAGCAGGGTCTTGAGCTTGTTGCGGATCTGGTCTGGTCCGCGGACACCCCGTCGAAGGCCTCGGCGCAGTCGCCGCCCTGGAGAAGGAACGCCTCTCCCTTGGCGACGGCCGCCATCCGGGCGCGCAGCTGGTCGCACTCGCCCGCGAAGACGAGCGGCGGATACGACTCGAGGTCCGCAACGACTGCGCGCAGAGCCTCAAGGTCGGGGTACTCGGGCTGCTGCGCCGCGGGCAGGTCTCGCCAGGTGTTGCCAGCGCTCGCGCTGGTCTTAGCGTTCACGGTCACGACGTCAACATTACGGGGTGATGTCGTGGTCTCAGGACGCTGCCCAGAAGATGAGACATCCCGTCCACCGGTACTTGAGGTAGGGTGCGCCCCATGTTCGCGCACTCGATCCAGAACTGGTGGTGGACCGCTACTTCGGCGGCCCACTGACTGCGCGTACGCACCACTTCGCGAAGGCCGCCCGAGGGGCGGCCTTCGGCGTTTTTGGGCCCGGGCCGTTCCTCTCCACCTGAGAAGGAGCACGGACCCATGAATCTGCTCGGCTTGCTGGACGACCCCCGTCCGTTCGCCCTGCTGCGCCGCCGCACCCCGGGCCACGATCACGAGACCGTGGAGCTCATGATCGGCCCGGTCACCGCATACGACCGCCTCGCCGACCTCCCCGACGAGGGCTTGGCCCTGATCCCCTTCCGCCAGATCCGGGAGCGCGGGTTCGACGTGCGGGACGACGGGACGCCCTTGGCGGTACTGACGCCCGAGGTGAGATGTGACATTGCACTGGACGAGGCGCTCGCGAGCCTGCCCGCCCACGACGTACGCGTCGAAGGCGGCGGCTTCGACGTCGACGACGACGAGTACGCCGAGACCGTCGGCCGCGTGCTGCACCAGGAGATCGGGCAGGGCGAGGGCGCCAACTTCGTGATCCGGCGGACGTACGAGGGTGAGATCCCGGGGTTCGGACGGGCCGACGCGCTGGCGCTGTTCCGGCGGCTCCTGGAGGGTGAGCGGGGCGCGTACTGGACGCTCGTCGTCCACACCGGGGACCGCACCCTGGTCGGCGCGAGCCCCGAGGTGCACGTCCGGATGTCCGGCGGCACGGTCGTGATGAACCCGATCAGTGGGACGTACCGCTACCCGGCCGAAGGCCCCGCCCCCGAGCACCTGCTGGACTTCCTCGCCGACGGCAAGGAGATCGAGGAGTTGTCGATGGTCGTCGACGAGGAGCTCAAGACGATGTGCACGGTCGGCGACATGGGCGGCGTCGTCGTGGGACCGCGGCTGAAGGAGATGGCCCATCTCGCCCACACCGAGTACGAGTTGCGCGGCCGGTCCTCGCTGGATGTGCGGGAGGTCCTGAAGGAGACCATGTTCGCGGCGACGGTGACCGGCTCGCCGGTGCAGAACGCCTGCCGGGTCATCGAGCGGCACGAGGTCGGCGGGCGGGGCTACTACGCGGGCGCGCTGGCCCTCCTC
This sequence comes from Streptomyces sp. 4N124, assembly GCF_052245395.1. Lineage (NCBI taxonomy): Bacteria > Bacillati > Actinomycetota > Actinomycetes > Kitasatosporales > Streptomycetaceae > Streptomyces > Streptomyces sp. 4N124. The sequence goes on along the minus strand of NZ_JBQQBS010000050.1, from coordinate 52,017 downwards.
GGCAAGGACTCCGGCGGCGCCCAGACCCTCGACTCCCCCATCCTCATCCGCACCGCCGACATCGACGCCGACGGACGCCTGCGGGTACCGGTCGGCGCCACGCTCGTACGCGGTTCGGACCCGGCGAACGAGGTCGCGGAGACACACGCGAAGGCCGCGGGTGTGCTGACGGCTTTGGGTGTACGTCCGTCCCGGCCGCGCGAGATGCACGCGCGCGTGCATCTCGCCGACGACCCACGTGTGCGTGCCGCGCTCGACGGGCGCAGGGCCTCGCTGGCGCCGTTCTGGCTGCGGATGCAGGACCGCTCCGACGAGCTCACCGGACACGCCCTGGTCGTCGACGGCGAGGACACCTTCACGGCGATGCTCGCGCACGTCCTGCGGTCGTCGGGCCTCACCGTCACCGTCCGGCGCTACGACGAGCCGGGACTGCGGGAGGCGGTCCTCGCGCACGAAGGGCCGGTCGTCCTCGGCCCCGGCCCGGGCGACCCGAGCGACCTGACGGACCCCAAGATGAGCTTCCTGCGCGGCCTCACCGCCCAGGTGCTCCGCACGCGGAACAGCCACGGCGTCCTCGGCGTCTGCCTCGGGCACGAGCTGATCGCGGCCGAGCTGGGGCTGGAGATCGTACGGAAGGAAGTCCCGTACCAGGGCGCGCAGACCGAGATCGAGCTGTTCGGGCGGACGGAGACCGTCGGTTTCTACAACAGCTTCGTGGCACGCTGCGACGACGAGACGGCCCAGGAACTGGCCGCGCACGGCATCGAGGTGAGCCGGAGCGCCTCCCACGAGGTCCATGCCGTGCGAGGAACCGGATTCGCCGGCGTGCAGTTCCACCCGGAGTCGGTGCTGACACTGAACGGCGCCGCCGTCGTACGGGAACTGGTCGGTCAGCTGCGCGGCACCAGCACGTTCTCCGAGCGGCGGCCGGCCCGGTAGTCGAGGACGTTCTTGACGGTGGTGTCGACGATCTGCGCGACGGCGTCCTCGGTGTAGTACGCCTGGTGCGAGGTGACCAGGACGTTCGGGAAGGTGACCAGGCGGGCCAGGGTGTCGTCCTCGATGGCCTCCAGGGACTTGTCGAGGAAGAACAGGCCCGCCTCCGCCTCGTACACATCGAGGCCGACGCCGGTGAAGCGGCCCTCGCGCAGTTCGGCGACGAGGGCCGCGGTGTCGATCAGGCCGCCGCGGCTTGAGTTGACGAGGATCGCGTCGTCCTTCATCGCCTTCAAGGCGGTGGCGTCGATCAGGTGCTGGGTCTCCGGCATCAGCGGGACATGCAGGGTGACCAGGTCGGACTCGGCGAGGAGCCGGTCCTTGGGGACGTACTGCATACCGAGTTCCATGCAGGCAGGGCTCTCGGCGATGTCCCAGCCGAGCAGCCGCATGCCGAAGCCGTGGGCGATCCGGGCGAACGCCTCGCCGATCTTGCCGGTGCCGAGGACGCCGGCGGTGCGGCCGTACATGTCGCGGCCCATCAGGCCGTCGAGGCGGAAGTCGAAGTCGCGGGTGCGGTTGGCGGCGCGGACGATACGGCGGTTGACGGCCATGCCCAGCGCCCAGGCGAACTCGGCCACCGAGTACGGCGAGTAGTACGAGACCCGGGCCACCGTCATGCCGAGGCGCTCGGCGATGTCGAGGTCGATGTTGTTGAAGCCGGTGGAGCGCTGGGCGATCATCCGCGTGCCGCCGGCCGCGAGGATCTCCAGGACCGCACCGCCGAGGTCGGCGTTGACGCTGCTGGAGACGATCTCGTGACCGGCGGCGATGGGAGCGGTGTCCTCGTCGAGGAAGACACCCAGGCAGCGGACGTCGTGGTGGCCCGCGAAGGCCTGCTCGATCAGGGGCTTCTCGTCCGCTTGGACACCGAAGGCGAGGATCTCCACGGAGCCCTCCGGAGGTTGCGCCGAATTGCCTGCTTCGGGCCGAATATACGGCCGCACGGCACCGCCCGCGCCCGCGGGGGACTGCCGCCCCCCAGAACGCCGGACGGGCTGAGCTGCCCGACCGGCGCCCAGGACAGCCGTCAGCCGAAGAAGACCCCGACCTCCTCGTACAGCTTCGGGTCGACCGTCTTCAGCTTGGCCGTGGCCTCGGCGATCGGGACGCGGACGATGTCCGTGCCGCGCAGCGCGACCATCTTGCCGAAGTCACCGTCGCGGACGGCCTCGATGGCGTGCAGTCCGAAGCGGGTGGCGAGCCAGCGGTCGAAGGCGCTGGGCGTGCCGCCGCGCTGGATGTGCCCGAGGACCGTGGTGCGGGCCTCCTTGCCGGTGCGCTTCTCGATCTCCTTGGCCAGCCACTCGCCGACGCCGGACAGCCGCACATGCCCGAAGGAGTCCAGGGACTGGTCCTTGAGCACCATGTCGCCGTCCTTGGGCATGGCGCCCTCGGCGACGACCACGATCGGGGCGTACGACGCCTTGAAGCGGGACGTCACCCAGGCGCACACCTGGTCGACGTCGAAGCGCTGCTCGGGGATCAGGATGACGTTGGCGCCGCCCGCGAGCCCGGAGTGGATGGCGATCCAGCCCGCGTGCCGGCCCATGACCTCGCAGACCAGGACCCGCATGTGGGACTCGGCGGTGGTGTGCAGGCGGTCGATGGCCTCCGTGGCGATGCTGACCGCGGTGTCGAAGCCGAAGGTGTAGTCGGTGGCGGACAGGTCGTTGTCGATGGTCTTCGGGACGCCGATGCACGGCATGCCGTACTCGTCGGACAGGCTCGCGGCGACACCGAGGGTGTCCTCGCCGCCGATCACGATGAGTGCCTCGACCTCCTGCTTGGCGAGGTTCTCCTTGACTAGGCGGATGCCGTTCTCCTGCTTCAGCGGATTGGTCCGCGAGGAGCCGAGGATGGTGCCGCCGCGGGGCAGGATGCCGCGCACGGCGGGGATGTCCAGCCGTACGGTGTCGTTCTCGAGGGGACCGCGCCAGCCGTCCCGGAAGCCGACGAAGTCGTAGCCGTACTCTTGCACGCCCTTGCGGACGATGGCCCGGATGACGGCGTTGAGCCCGGGGCAGTCGCCGCCTCCGGTCAGTACTCCGACCCGCATGGAAAAGTCCCTTCGCCGCGGTTGCCTGGTGAGGCAACGCTAATAGTGATCCAGGTCACCTAGGGATGGGTCGGAAGGGCAATTCCGGTGAATCAGCGGGCGGTTGGTTTACTCGTCGTCAAGTCCGCGCTCTATGGCGTACCGCACGAGTTCCACGCGATTGTGCAGCTGGAGCTTGCCGAGGGTGTTCTGCACGTGGTTCTGCACCGTGCGATGGGAGATGACGAGGCGTTCGGCGATCTGCTTGTAGCTCAGGCCCTTGGCGACCAGCCGCAGTACCTCGGTCTCCCGCTCGGTGAGCTCCGGGGCCTTGGGCTGCTCGGAGTCCGCCGCGGCGGACACGGGCTCGGAGGCCAGCCGCCGGTACTCGCCGAGGACGAGTCCGGCCAGGCCCGGAGTGAACACCGGATCGCCGACGGCCGTACGGCGCACCGCGTCGAGCAGCTCCTCGGTCGAGGCCGACTTCAGCAGATAGCCGGTCGCGCCCGACTTCACCGCCTCCAGCACGTCGGCGTGCTCACCGCTCGCGGACAGCACCAGCACGCGCAACGCCGGGTTGTGGCCGACGAGTTCCTTGCAGACCTGGACTCCCGGCTTGGCGGGCAGGTTGAGGTCGAGCACCAGGACGTCCGGCCCGGCGGCCTTGGCCCGGCGTACGGCCTGGTCGCCGTCGCCCGCGGTGGCCACGACGTCGAAGCCGGACTCGCCCAGGTCGCGGGCGACGGCGTCGCGCCACATCGGGTGGTCGTCGACCACCATCACCTTGATCGGGCCCTGCCGCTCGCTCATCGCGTCCCCTCTGAGATCTTCTTCGGCATCTTCAGTTCGACTTCCGTGCCCTGCCCCGGCACCGAGATCAGCTCGGCGCTGCCGCCGAGGTCCCGCAGCCGCCCCCGGATCGACAGGGCGACCCCGAGCCGCCCCTCCCCCTCGGCCTGCGCGAGCCGCCCCTCGGGGATGCCGGGCCCGTCGTCCCGTACGGTCACGACGACCTCGTCGGGCTCGTCCTCGACCAGGATCCAGGCCCGGGCGTCCTCCCCGGCATGCTTGCGTACGTTGTCCAGGGCGGCCCCTACGGCGGCGGCCAGTTCCTTCGCCGCGGCCGGCGGCAAGGGCACCGGGGCGCCGGGCTCGGCGAGGCTGACCCGGGCGCCCGCGTAGGGGGCGAGCAGTGAACGCAGGTCCACCGGGCCGTCCTCGTCCGGCTCTTCGACCGTTCGTACGACCGCCCCCTCGGCGGCGTCCTCCGACACCCGGGAGACGGGCACCATGCCGCCGGAGACCAGCGTGCGCAGCGCCACCTCCTGCTCGCCCGCCATCCGGCCCAGCTCGGCCGCCTCGCCGCCGAGCACCGAACCGCGCCGCTGCACCATCGCCAGGACCTGGAGGACGCTGTCGTGGATGTCCCGGGCGAGCCGCTCCCGTTCGCGGGTGGCGGCCTCGATCTCCAGGGCGCGGGCGAGGGTGCGCTCGGAGGCGCGGGCGACCTCGACGACGTAGCCGATGGCGATGGAGGCGACCCAGACGAGGATCACGTTGTGGACGGTGTCGCGGGTGGGGGCGCCGCGGTAGATCAGGTTGGCGACGGCCACCGGGGTGGAGGCGAAGACCGCCCAGCGCCAGCCGCCCTTGATGGCGAACGCGAGCACCGACCCGGCGGTCCATATCGACGGCAGCGTCGAGCCGCCGGCTTCGATCCGCTCGGCGCTGGCGGCGAATCCGGTGAGCAGGATGCCGGTGAGCGCGATGGTGAGGTCGACGGCGAGGAACCGCTTGGTGCAGCTCGCCGCGTTCGCCACCCGGGGCAGCGTCGCGAACGTCCAGACGGACAGCACGGCGTAGTACGCGATGGCCACCCAGGGGCGGGTGAACTCGTGGTAGGACGTGGCGAAAAGGCCGATCGCGTACAGGAGCGTCAGGATCCGGTACCCGGTGAGGGCACGCCACAGCGGCTGCTCGACCGACATCCGCATGACGCGCTCGCGCTTGGTCATATCCCCCACCCCCTGAGTCCGAGACTGCCCTGCCTAGGACTCGGACTTCTCCTTCTCGGCCCGTTCCTTCTCGACCCGTTCCTTCTCGGCCCGTTCCTTCTCGGCCTGCGCGAGTGCGGCCTTGGCCGCCTTCTCCGCTTCCTTCTCGGCCTTGGCCGCCTCGGCGATCTGGCGCTTGGCGGCGGTCGCGTAGATGTCGACGTACTCCTGGCCGGAGAGCTTCATGATCTCGTACATGACCTCGTCGGTCACCGCGCGCAGTACGAAGCGATCGTGCTCCATGCCGTTGTACCGGCTGAAGTCCAGCGGCTTGCCGATACGGATGCCCGGGCGCATCAGCTTCGGCATCACCTTCCCCGGCGGCTGGATCTTCTCCGTGTCGATCATGGCGACCGGGATGACCGGCGCGCCGGACCTGAGCGCCACGCGCGCGAGGCCGCCGGGCTTGCCCCGGTAGAGGCGGCCGTCGGGCGAGCGCGTGCCCTCCGGGTAGATGCCGAACAGCTCACCGCGCTCCAGCACGTCGAGGCCGCTCTTGATGGCGGCCTCGCCGGCGCCGCGCGCACCCGAGCGGTCCACCGGGAGCTGGCCGACGCCCTTGAAGAAGGCGGCGGTCATCCGGCCCTTGAGTCCGGGGGTGGTGAAGTACTCGGCCTTCGCGATGAAGGTGACCTTGCGGTCGAGCACCGCGGGCAGGAAGAACGAGTCCGAGAACGACAGGTGGTTGCTCGCCAGGATCGCGGGGCCCTCGGCGGGTACGTTCTCCAGGCCTTCCACCCAGGGCCTGAAGGCGAGCTTCAGCGGCCCCCCGATGGATACCTTCATCGCGCCGTACAACAACCGAGTGCCTCCTGTGTCCGTCGATCAGACCTTAACCCGGCGCACTGTCAATGGACCCGACGACCCTGGTCGGTGTCAGTGCGGTCGCGTACGGTGAAGCACACCGCCTTTCTCAGACACGCTCATCGACAGGAGACCCAAGGTGCCGCTCCTCCCTGGAGCCGAGCCGTTCCGCCACGAGGGCGGGGAGGTCGGCGTCCTCCTCTGCCACGGCTTCACCGGCTCGCCGCAGTCGCTGCGTCCCTGGGCGGGGTATCTCGCCGAGCGCGGCCTGACCGTCTCGCTGCCGCTGCTGCCCGGGCACGGCACTCGCTGGGAGGACATGCAGCTCACCGGCTGGCAGGACTGGTACGCGGAGGTGGACCGCGAGTTGCGCGCCCTGCGCGAGCGCTGCACGCAGGTGTTCGTCGCGGGCCTGTCCATGGGCGGCGCGCTGGCCCTGCGGCTGGCCGCCAAGCACGGGGACGCGATCAGCGGCGTCGTGGTCGTCAACCCGGCCAACAAGGTGCACGGCCTCACGGCATACGCCCTTCCGGTGGCCCGCCATCTCGTCCGTACGACGAAGGGGATCGCCAGCGACATCGCCCTGCCCGGCAGCGCGGAGGTCGGGTACGACAAGGTGCCGCTGCATGCCGCGCACTCCCTGCGCCGGTTCTTCCAGCTGGTCGACGGCGAACTGCCGCAGGTCACCCAGCCGATGCTGCTGCTGCGCAGCCCTCAGGACCATGTCGTGCCGCCCGCCGACTCCGCGCGGATCCTCAGCCGGATCTCGTCGACGGACGTCCGGGAGATCCTGCTGGAACAGAGCTACCACGTGGCGACGTTGGACCACGATGCGGACCGGATCTTCGCGGAGAGCTTCGCGTTCATCGGCCGGCTCGCACCCAGTCTCGGCAAGGAAGGGACGGCCGCAGGTGGCTGAGCACGACTCCGACCGCGAGGACCGCGAGCCGGACGAGCAGGGCGTGCCCTTCGACGAGGCCGCCGCCTGGGAGGCGATCGTCGCGGGGTACGGCGAGGAGCCGAAGGACCCCCCGGGTGCCAAGCCGTTCAAGTCCGTCGAGGACCTGGCGCTGCTGGAGCCGGAGACCAACGACGAGAGCGCCGAGGAGACCAAGGGCTCCGCGAAGGGCTCCGAGGACAAGGACGGTGAGGAGGAGGCGGCGAAACCTGCCGAGCCGCTCGGCAGCTCCGTCTCCTTCGCGCCCGGCGTCGGCCCCCGGGACTACACCACGCCCGAGCCGTCCGAGGACGACTTCGAGGCGGACGACGAGGGCCACTTCGTACCGCCCGAGCCACCGCCGCTGCCGGCCGCCGACGCCACCGCCAAGTTCGCCTGGCTCGCCGTGATCGGCGGGCCGCTCCTGCTGCTGCTCGCGGTCCTCCTCGGCTGGGAGATGACCTGGTGGCTGACCACGCTCGGCATCGGCGGCTTCGTGGGTGGCTTCGCCACGTTGGTGATGCGGATGCGGACGGACGACGAGGACGACGACGATCCGGGGCGGGGAGCGGTCGTCTAGCTCGCGAGGGTTCTTCTAGCTCGCCGGGATTCTGAGGGCGGCCAGGACCGGGAGGTGGTCGGTGGCCGCCCTCAAATCTGCGTCGGTGATCCCTGGGTGGCCTAGAGGCACGCCGCAGCCCAGTACCTCGATGCCCTTCGTGGTGAAGATCGCGTCGATACGGCGATGGGGTTCGTCGCGGGTCCAGGTGTGCTCGGCGCCCCAGGGGGCCGTGGACCAGCAGTCCTGGAGGGTGTCCGCGATCCGGGTGAAAGCACGGCCTCCTGGACGTTCGTTGAGGTCACCGCCCGCGATCGCGTGGTCCACGCCCAGGCCGGCGAGGCGGTCGAGGAGCATGCCGGACTGGTCGTAGCGCTCGTCCCTCTGGAGGCTGAGGTGGCAGCTGAGGACGCCGACGCGGGCGCCGCCGAAGCGGACGACCGCGGTGGCGAAGCCGCGGCGGTGCCGGCCGGGGGTGAGCGGGAGGAGGACGTCCTCGGTTCGCTCGACGGTGGCACGGAGGTTGCAGAGAATCGCGGGTCCGGCGGCTGTGGCTCCGCCGGTGAGGATGACGAGGTTCGCTGCGCGGGCCAGGCGGGCGAGTTTCTTGCGCCAGCGGAAGAAGCGGGGGGCTTCTTGGATCAGGACCAGGTCGGGGGCGCAGGCGGTGATCACGCGGGCCAGGGCGTTGGTGTCGTCGCGCATCGAGCGGATGTTGTAGCTCAGGACGCGGATGAGGGCGGAACCGTCGGGCTCGGTGCGGGAGTTGGGCAGCAGCTCCATGTGGATCAATTTACGCCCAATGGCTCGGGGCGCGAGGCTTGTGCGCGACTGCCGGTTCGTTGTGGCTGGTCGCGCCCACGCGGCGGAGCCGCATGTTGATACAGCCCCGCGCCCCTGGGGGCGTCAACATCACGGGGTTACATGATCGGGTCGGGCTCCCTCGCCAGGTCCGCCGCGCCCACCAGCCCCGCCTCGTTCCCCAGCTGCGCCGCGATCACGTCCGCCACCGGACGCCAGTTGCCGCCGACCAGCCAGCGCTTGTAGGACTTGCGGATGGGGTCGAGGACGAGTTCGCCCTCGTCGGAGAGGCCGCCGCCGACGATGAAGGCGGAGGGGTCGAAGAGGGAGGCGAGGTCGGCGAGGCCGGCGCCGGCCCAGCGGGCGAGCTCTCGGTAGGAGTCGACGGCGACGGGGTCGCCCTGGCGGGCGGCCATGGAGATGTGCTTGCCCTCGATGCCGTCGGGGGTCCCGTCGCCCATGCCCAGCAGGAGCTCGGCGTTCTCGGGGGTGGCGTTGGCGCGCTGCTTGGCGTATCTCACCAGGGCGCGGCCGGAGGCGTACTGCTCCCAGCAGCCCTGTGAGCCGCAGCCGCAGAGCAGGCCGTCCGGAACCATGCGGATGTGGCCGAACTCGGCGGCGACGCCGAAGTGGCCGCGGCGCAGCTTGTTGCCGATGATGATGCCGCCGCCGAGGCCGGTCCCCAGCGTGATGCAGATGACGTTGCGGTGGCCCTTGCCGCCGCCGAACTTGTACTCGCCCCACGCGGCCGCGTTGGCGTCGTTCTCCACGACGACCGGCAGGTGGACGCGCGCCTCGACCTTCTCCTTCAGCGGTTCCTGGCGCCAGTCGATGTTCGGCGCGAAGTAGACCGTGGAGCGCTGACGGTTGACGTAGCCGGCGGCACCGATGCCCACGCCGACGATGTCGTGCCCGGCGCGCGCACCCTCCACGGCAGCGGCGATGGCGTCCACGATGCCCTCGGGCGTGCCCGGGGTCGGCACCTTGTGGGTCGAGAGGATGTTGCCTTCCTCGTCGACCACGCCGGCCGCGATCTTCGTGCCGCCGATGTCGACGCCGATGGTGAGTCCCATGAATCCCTCAGTTTCGGTCGAGCCCCGCTACGGCCAACCGTACCCGAGGGCCTGCCGCCAGGTTCCCGTCGTCCGCCCTGCGGGCAGGGCCTGGGGGCGGCGTCAGTCCAAGTCGATGCGCTGGCCGGGGCCGGTGCCCTCGCCGGGGTCGTCGGGGTCGTCCCGGTCGGGGGACTCGTTCAGTTCGTCCATGCGGCCGGTCCAGCGCTGCTCCTGGGCCTGGACGGCGGAGCGGTACGCGGCGAGGAGTTCGTTGCCCGCTGCCGCGAGGTGGTCGAAGACGTCCGGGTTGCGTTCGATCACGGGCTCCACGGCGGCCTTGGCCTGCTGGACGACCTGGCGCACCACCTGCTCGGCGGCGGGTCCGGCGACCGCGCCGAACAGCGGGGACTGCAGACCGGACAGCTTGTCCGCGACCGTGTCGACGAGCTTGCGCAGTTCCTCGGCGGCCGAACCCGGCGGCGGGCCGTAGGCGGAGCGGCGGCGGGCCTTCTCCGCCGCTAGATCCTCGGCACACGCTGTCGCCCAGGCGTCGGCGTCGGTCGCGCGTACCTCGTCGACGGCTTCCCGCTCGGCGGTCTGGTACTTCTCGAGCTTCTCCTGAGCGGGGTCGGACGCGGGGCGCTCTTCGCTCATGGCGGACTCTCCTGACTACGGTTCGTCTCTACGACGTTACCCGAACGGGCGTACCGGTTTCACCGTGTCCGGGGCCATTGATCGGGGTCCGGCACGCATCGGATGCGCAGCTCGCCGTCGCGCAGGGCGGCGCCGTCGACGGTGCAGCGGCGCAGGGCGGACGGCAGCGGAACGATACGCCGGAACTGCCCTGCGGTGACGACGAGTTCATCGCCGCGCCTGACGAGGTCCAGGTCGTCCCGCTGGGCGCCGGGCAGCGGGATGTGCCATACGAAGATCCGGCTGTCGCCGTCGTCGGCGAGCTCCTGGGTGACCGGCCACTCGACGGTGGAGGGGCGTGTGTTGACAGTGGGGACGGTGAGGGCGGTGAGGTCGTCGGTGCCGCGCGGGTCCCGTCCCAGGTGGGTGACGACCTGGATCTCGTACGACCCCTGCCACTCCTCCAGTGCCTTGCGCTGCTGGGCGACGGGACCGGCGAGCCAGCTGTCGGCGGCGGTGTCGGGCAGGACGCGGTTGGCGACGAGGACGTCGGGGCGCAGGCCGCGCAGGGCGAGGGCGAGGGTGGCGGTGCGTACGGCGTCGGCGCCGCTCGGACCGGGCTCCGCGACGAGTCGTACGACGGTGTTCCGGTCGGCGACGACGGCCTCGACGGCGGCCAGCTCGGTGTCCCAGCGGGCGGCGGTCTCGTACAGCCACTCAGCGGGCAGGGGAACCCCGGCGAGCCGCCCCAGCACGGGGCGCAGGGCGCGGGCCGCCTGCCGTTCGGGCGGGAGGAGGCGGCGCAGATAGCGGCGGAGCTCCTCGGGCAGGGAGAGGAGGGCCAGGGCGTCGGGGACGGCCGGGAGGTCCACGACGAGCAGTTCGTGCGCCTCCGCGAGCGCGGCGTCCCGCAGGGCACGCAGCAGCGTGAGCTCTTCCGCGCCGGGGAGGGGGGTGACTTCCTCCGGGTCCAGTCTTGAGGCGCCGAGCAGGTCGAAGGCCGCGGTCGCGCGTTCCTGGAAGGCGGCGAGGTCGTCCCGGAACGCGCCGGCGGCGTCCGGGCGCCAGGCGGTCAGGTGCGGGGCGACGCGGATCGGGGCCGGACCGACGCTCGCCCCCAGGGCGGCGCCGAGCGTGTCCGTCCGATCGCCGCTCAGCACCAGCGTCTCGACGCCGTCGCGGGCGGCGGCGAGTGCGGTGGCGGCGGCGACGGTCGTACGGCCGCTGCCGCCCGGGCCGGTGATCAGGATGGTGCGCATGGGGGTGAACCGTAACGGACGTGACGCTCAGCCCTCGTGTCCATGTGCCCGGCGCTGGTGCGGGCCGGGGGTGGGTCGCGCAGCCCGGCGCTTGCGGGGCGCCGCCTGCGCCCACCCGTGCCGCCCCAGGCGGCACGCATGCCCGCAGCTGAGCGGGCTGGACTGCAACGCCCTAAGAGGCGCGGGGGTTGGCCTAGTGCCCCGACTCCACCCGCTTCTTCAGTCCCGCCAGTGCCCGGTCCGTGATGACCTTCTCGGCCTTGCGCTTGATCATGCCGAGCATGGGGATCTTGACGTCGACGGTCAGCTGGTAGGTGACCTCGGTCGAACCGGCGCCGGCCGGCTTGAGGATGTAGGAGCCGTCGAGGGAGCGCAGCATCTGGGACTTCACCAGCGTCCAGGACACCTCGTGCTCACCGGTCCAGGTGTACGCCAGCGTCTGGTCGTCCTTGATCGCCCCGGCGTCCATGACCAGACGGACCTCCTCGGCACGCCCCTGCCCGTCCGTCCGGAGGACCTCCGCCTCCTTCACCTCGCCGGTCCAGTCCGGGTAGCGGGCGAAGTCGGCGATCACCCCCATGACGTCGGCCGGTGCCGCCTCGATCGTGATGCTCGAGCTGGTGTGTTCCGCCATCGCCGTGGCTCCTCCAGATGCGGGCCGGTAGATCGTCCAGATCTCATGCGCACTGTGTGTGCAGCGTGAAGGCTACCGCGCACCCGATCTGCCGACTTCACCCGCATGGCCCGCCTTGCCGGAAAGCACTCACCACTCCAGCGCCCACGGCTTCCCCGTCCCCGCGAAGTGCCCGACGTTCACGCACTCCGTGGCCCCGAGCCGCATCCGGCGGACGAGGGGTTGGTGGACGTGGCCGAAGAGGGCGTAGCGCGGCCTGGTCCGGCGGATCGCCGCCAGCAGCGCCCGGCTGCCCCGCTCGAAACGTCGCGCCACGGTGTCGTAGACCAGCTCGGGGACCTCCGGAGGGATGTGCGTGCAGAGCACGTCCACCTCCCCCACCGCCTCGATCTTCGCCGCGTATTCCTCGTCGCTGATCTCGTACGGCGTGCGCATGGGGGTGCGGAGTCCGCCGCCGACGAAGCCGAAGACCCGGCCGCCGATCTCCACCCGCTCCCCGTCGAGGACGGTCGTGCCCGGCCCGGCGTACTCGGCCCACAAGGGCGGCATGTCGACATTGCCGTAGGTCGCATACGTCGGCGTCGGGAATGCCGCGAACATCTCGGCGTACTGCTTGCGCACCGCCTCCTCGATCGCGGCGGCGCGGTCCCCGCCGATGCCCGCCCACAGGCTCGCCCCGAACTGCCGTGCCTCCTCGAAGCGCCGGGCGGTGCGCAGCTCGACGATGCGGTCGGCGTTCTCGACGCCGAACAGGTCGGGGAAGATGCCGCGCGAGTGGTCGGCGTAGTCGAGGAACAGCACCAGGTCGCCGAGGCAGATCAGGGCATCGGCACCGTCGCCGGCGCCGGCCAGGTCACGGGCGTTGCCGTGCACGTCACTGACCACATGAATGCGTGTCCTGCGGTTACCGGGTCGTGAGGGTGCCATGGCGATCAAGGGTAGGCCTGTGCGATGTACGTGAACAGTGCAGGCTGGACCTGCGGTTACTGGCACGGCATCAAAAACGTGAACTACTGTGCAAGAAGGAACACCAATCTGTGTGACGCAGCGAACATCTCGCCGGGACCCCCTGTCGAAGAAGCCATACCGGCGGGTAACGTCCGGGCAGTCCAGTTGTACTCAGGATTTCAATCATTGAGTACCTGCCCGAGCCTTGGACCGCACCGTCGCATCGCACAACGTCGTGGCGCCGGCGCCCTATGAGGAGCAGCAGTCTTGCGCGAGTTCAGCCTTCCGGCTTTGTACGAAGTCCCTGCGGACGGCAATCTCACCGACATCGTCCGTAGAAACGCCGCGCAGCATCCCGACGTCGCCGTGATCGCCCGCAAGGTGGGCGGTGCGTGGCAGGACGTGACGGCCACCGAGTTCCTGGCCGAGGTGCACGCGGCCGCCAAGGGCCTGATCGCCTCCGGCGTGCTGCCGGGCGACCGGGTCGGCCTGATGTCCCGTACCCGCTACGAATGGACGCTGCTCGACTTCGCGATCTGGTGCGCGGGCGCGGTCACCGTGCCGGTGTACGAGACCAGCTCGCCGGAGCAGACGCAGTGGATCCTCGGTGACTCGGGCGCCACGGCCTGCATCGTGGAGATGGACAGCCACGCGACGGCCGTCGAGTCGGTGCGCGACCGGCTGCCCGCCCTGAAGCACGTCTGGCAGATCGAGGCCGGCGGGGTCGAGGAGCTGGGCCGGCTCGGGCAGGACGTGTCCGACAAGACGGTCGAGGAGCGCAGCTCGCGCGCCAAGGCCGACGACCCGGCGTCCATCGTGTACACGAGCGGCACCACCGGGCGGCCCAAGGGCTGTGTACTCACCCACCGCAACTTCTTCGCCGAGTGCGGGAACATCGTGGAGCGGATGCGGCCCCTCTTCCGCACCGGCGAGTGCTCCGTCCTGCTCTTCCTCCCGCTGGCGCACGTCTTCGGCCGGCTCGTGCAGGTCGCGCCGATGATGGCGCCGATCAAGCTGGGCAACGTCCCCGACATCAAGAACCTCACCGATGAGCTGGCCTCGTTCCGGCCGACGCTGATCCTGGGCGTGCCGCGCGTCTTCGAGAAGGTCTACAACAGCGCACGCGCCAAGGCGCAGGCGGACGGCAAGGGCAAGATCTTCGACAAGGCCACGGACACCGCGATCGCGTACAGCAAGGCGCTGGACACCCCGTCGGGCCCGTCGCTCGGCCTGAAGATCAAGCACAAGACCTTCGACAAGCTCGTCTACAGCAAGCTGCGCGCGGTGCTCGGCGGCAAGGGTGAGTACGCCATCTCCGGCGGCGCCCCGCTGGGCGAGCGCCTGGGCCACTTCTTCCGTGGCATCGGCTTCCCGGTCGTGGAGGGCTACGGCCTGACCGAGTCCTGCGCCGCGACCTCCTTCAACCCCTGGGACCGGCAGAAGATCGGCACGGTCGGCCAGCCGCTGCCGGGTTCGGTCGTGCGGATCGCGGACGACGGTGAGGTGCTGCTGCACGGCGAGCACATCTTCAAGGAGTACTGGAACAACCCGGGCGCGACCGAGGAGGCGCTGGCCGACGGCTGGTTCCACACCGGGGACATCGGCACCCTCGACGAGGACGGCTACCTCCGGATCACCGGCCGCAAGAAGGAGATCATCGTCACCGCGGGCGGCAAGAACGTCGCCCCGGCCGTGATCGAGGACCGGATCCGCGCGCACGCGCTGGTCGGTGAGTGCATGGTGGTCGGTGACGCGCGGCCGTTCGTCGGCGCGCTGATCACCATCGACGAGGAGTTCCTGGGCCGCTGGGCGGCCGAGCACGGCAAGCCGGAGGGCTCCACCGCGGCGTCGCTGCGTCAGGACCCGGATCTGCTCGCGGAGATCCAGAGCGCTGTCGACGACGGCAACGCCGCGGTGTCGAAGGCGGAATCGGTGCGGAAGTTCCGCATTCTGTCCTCCCAGTTCACCGAGGATTCGGGCCACCTGACGCCGTCGCTGAAGCTCAAGCGCAATGTGGTGGCGAAGGACTACGCGGACGAGATCGAGGCCATCTACCAGAAGTAGACCGGCACTTGGGATCTTATGGCGCGGCGTCCTCGGCGAGGACCCGCGCCATCGTCCGTTCGGCGAGCGCGGTGATCGTCACGAACGGGTTCACCCCGATCGACCCGGGCACGAGCGAGCCGTCGGTGACGTACAGCTTCGAATACCCCTTCACCCGGCCGTAGTTGTCGGTCGCCTTCCCCAACACGCAGCCGCCCAGCGGGTGGTAGGTGAAGTCGTCGGCGAAGACCTTGTTGCCGGAGCCGAACAGGTCGTAGCGGTAGATCGTCGCGTTCGCCGAGTTGATCCGGTCGAAGAGCTTCTTGGCCATGCTCACGGAGACGGCGCTCTGGGCGGTACTCCAGCCCAGCTTCACCGCGCCGTTCCGGTACGAGAACGACGCGCGCTCGGGGTTCTTGGTGATCGCCAGATAGAGGCTGACCCAGTGCTCCAGTCCCGTCGGCAGCGGGGCGATCTCGGCGAAGACGGGGTTCGACGCATTGGCCCAGTCGTCGATGCCCATGACCGGCATGGTCGACTGGTTGGCGCCGACCGTGTCCCAGAGGTGGTTGGCCCGGCCCAGCATCACATTGCCGTTGGTCCCCCAGCCGGTGCCGACGGTCGCGTTCAGCGCGGGCAGGGTGCCTGTCTCCCTTGCGCGGACGAGGAGTTCGGTGGTGCCGAGGCTGCCGCCGCCGAGGAAGAGGTACGTGCAGCCGTACTCCTTGGTTCCGACGACCGTGCCGGTGTCGTCGATCCGGTCGGCGGTGAGCAGGTACGAGCCGTCGGTGTCCCGCCGTATCCCGGTCACCTTCTCCAGTGTGTGGATGGTGACGTTGCCGGTGCCGAGGGCCGAGGCGAGGTACGTCTTGTCGAGGCTGCGCTTGCCGTGGTTGTTGCCGTAGATGACCTCGCCCGCGAGCGCGGACCTGGTCGCCGTGCCGGCCGCCTCGCGCTGCATGTGGCCGAAGTCGTAGACGTTCGGCACGAAGGTGGTCTTCAGGCCGGTGTTCTGGGCGTGCTTGCGGGAGATCCGGGTGAACCGGTACCACTCGGTCGACTCGAACCAGGCGGGGTCGACGGTGTTGACGCCGAGCATGGAACGGGCGCGCGGGAAGTACGTGCCGTACATCTCGGCGGTGTCGACGGTCGGGAACTGCTCGGCGAAGTACGACTGGAGCGGGGTGACCGCCATACCGCCGTTGACCAGGGAGCCGCCGCCGACGCCCCGGCCGACGTACACGGACATGGCGTCGTGGCGGACGCGGTCCAGGACTCCCGGGTAGGGGTTGATGTCCTTGTTGACGACGTCCAGCCAGAGGAACGTCGACAGCGGTGCCTCGGTGCGGGTGCGGAACCACATGGAGCGTTGGTCGGGGGCGCTGGTGGAGCAGAAGACCTTGCCGTCGGCGCCGGTGGTGTTCCACAGCCTGCCCATCTCCAGGACGAGGGTGCGGATGCCGGCCTGGCCGAGGCGGAGGGCGGCTACGGCGCCGCCGTAGCCGGAGCCGATGACTATCGCCGGGGCGGATTCGACTGCGTCGGGCTCGGCGGATTGGGCGGATTGGAGGGCGATGCGGGTGAAGCCGAGGGTGGCGGCGGTTTGGAGGGCCGCCATGCCTAGGATTTGACGTCTTGTCAGCTGACGTTGCATCAGGTTTGCTGTCATGTGCGCAGCATGGGCGGATTATTCGGTTCCGCCTAGTGGGGTGCCACACATTCGCCGTCGGCGGCTTCAGGTTGTTCGTGGCTGGTCGCGCAGTCCCCCGCGCCCCTGACGGGGCGTTGTACTACAGCAGCGTCTTCAGCTTCTCCGCCAATAGGTCCCAGCGCCATCTCTCCTCGACCCATTCCCTGCCCCGTTCGCCCATCCTGCGGCGCAGCTCCGAGTCTCCGAGCAGCACGAGGATGCGGTCGGCGGACTCCTCTACGGAGCCGCCGCGAACGACCCACCCGGTCTCGCCGTCCAGTACCGCGTCCGGTGCGCCGCCGGAGTCGCCGGCGACTACCGGGAGGCCGGTTGCGGAGGCTTCCAGGTAGACGATGCCGAGGCCCTCTACGTCGAGGCCGCGGCGTCGGGTGCGGCAGGGCATGGCGAAGACGTCGCCGGCGCCGTAGTGGGCGGGCAGTTCGGACCAGGGGACGGCGCCGGTGAAGCGTACGGAGTCGGTCACGCGGGTTTCGGCGGCCAGCTTGCGCAGGTCGTTCTCGTACGGGCCGCCGCCGACGATGAGCAGTACGGCCTCCGGCTCCTTGGCCAGGATTCGGGGCATGGCGAGGATCAGCGTGTCCTGGCCCTTGCGCGGGACCAGGCGGGAGACGCAGACGATCACCGGGCGGTCGGACAGGCCGAGGCGGGCGCGGATCGCGTCGCCTCCCGACTCGGGGTGGAAGGTCTTCTCATCGACGCCGGGCGGCAGTTGGACCATCCGGGAGGCCGCGTCCGGTGTCAGCGCGGAAGCGATCCTTGAGCGCGTGTACTCGCCGAGGTAGGTGATCGTGTCCGTGGACTCGCCGATCCGGCGCAGCAGCTGACGCGCCGCGGGCAGCTGGGCCCACCCGGCCTCGTGGCCGTGCGTGGTCGCCACCAGCCGTTCGGCGCCCGCCGCCCGCAGCGCCGGCGCCATCAGCCCGAGCGGCGCCGCCGCCCCGAACCACACCGACGTGCACCCATGGCCCCGCAGCAGCCCGACCGCACGCCGGGTGACCTGCGGCGTCGGCAGCAGCATCGTCGTACGGTCGCGTATGACGGTGAACGGCTGCTCGGCGTCGAAGGCGGCTGTGGCCTCGATGCCCTCGCGGCTGCGCTTCCAGGTGGACGCGTAGACGACGAGCCGCTCCGGGTCGAGCCGTAGCGCCATGTTGTGCAGGAACGCCTGGATGCCGCCGGGCCGGGGCGGGAAGTCGTTCGTGACGATCAGGGTCTTGTCCATCGCGGCCGACCCTACCGGGCGCCTCCGAGTGGCCGTGCTGCAAGGCTCGCGCACAGCTGGGTGGGGGATCATGGCCCTGCCAGGACGGACGTGTATGAACAGGGGCTCAGGTGGACAGTGCGGGCGCGAGGCGGTCGCTGGTGTGGCTGCTCGGTACCTGGGGCCTGACCCGGCTGGTGCTGCTGCTGTACGTGTTCAAGGTGTTCGTCTTCCCGGGCCCGGACGTCACCAGCGATGTGTCGGTCATCTACCAGGGCTGGTTCGAGGTGCTGCGCACCGGCACCTTCCCGCTCGGCGACGTCACCTGGCAGTACCCGCCCGCCGCGGCCCTCGCGATCCTCTCCCCCGCGCTGCTGTTCTTCCTGGACTACGCGAACGCCTTCTTCGTCCTCGCCTTCCTCGCCGACCTGGCCGTCCTCAGCCTGCTGCTGTACACGGGACTGCGCCCCGGCCGGTCGCTGCGGGGCGCCTGGGTGTGGGTGGCGGGCGTCCCGCTGCTCGGACCGACCGTGTACGCGCGGTACGACGTGATGGTCACGGCCGTGGCGGTGGCCGCGCTGCTCGCCGGGGCCCGGCATCCGCGGGTGATGGGCGCGCTGGTGGGATTCGGCGCGATGCTCAAGGTGTGGCCGGTGCTGCTGCTGGTCGGCGCGGTGAAGCGGCGGGCCTGGGCGGCGGCCGGGGTGACGGTCGTGGCGCTGGCCGCGCTCTTCGCCGCGGCGATGCCCGGCGCCTTCGCCTTCCTGACCTTCCAGCGGGACCGCGGCACCGAGGTCGAGTCGCTGGGCTCCCTGGTCTTCCATGTGGCCCGGCAGTTCGGCTGGAGCGGGGAGGTGCTGCTCAACTATGGCTCGGTCGAATTCCTCGGCCCGTACGTGAGCGTCGTGAGCACCGCTGCCCTGGCCCTGACCGGGCTCGCCTTCGGCTGGCTGCTGCTGTGGCGCCTGCTGGCCGGGCGGTTCGTGACGCACACCCTCGCAGACGCCGCGTTCGTGGCGGTGCTGATGTTCACGACGACGAGCCGGGTGATCAGCCCCCAGTACATGGTGTGGCTGGTCGGCCTGGCAGCCGTCTGTCTCTGCTTCCGCGCCAGTCCGATGCGGGTGCCCGCGGGGCTGGTCCTGGCGGCGTCCTTCGTGACGGTGCTGGAGTTCCCGGTCTTCTTCGCGCACGTCGTGGCGAGCGACTCCCTCGGTGTCACCCTGCTGTTCGTCCGCAACGGCCTGCTGGTGCTCGCCACCGTCATGGCGGCCCGGGAGCTGTGGCGGTCGTCCGTCTCGGGCGCCGACGCACTACCGCTGCCCGCTCAGGCCACCCGCACGAAGGAGACCTCGGTGCCCTCGTGAACCATGGCGGGCAGACAGGGCGGGCGCTCAACGGCGCAAGGTGGTCTCCCGCTCCAGATGCGACAGCTTCTCGGGGTTGCGCACGGCGTAGAGCCCGGTGATGAGGCCGTCGTCGATGCGCAGCGCGATGACGGTGTCGATCTCGCCGCCCAGCCGGACGATCAGCGCCGGATCGCCGTTGACCTGTGTCGACCGCAGCGACATCGCGGCGGCGATCCTGCCCAGCACGTGGGCCACCTCGTCGGCGCCGACGACGGGCGCCAGTGCGGCCCGTACGACTCCGCCGCCGTCGGTCAGCAGGACGACGTCCGGCGCGAGGATGTCGAGGAGGCGTTGCAGATCGCCGGTTTCGACCGCCCGCCGGAACGCCTCGACGGTGCGGCGGGTCTCGGTGGCGGACGCGACCCCGCGCGGTCGGCGCGCGGCGACGTGGGCCCGTGCCCGGTGGGCGATCTGGCGGACCGCGGCCGGACTCTTGTCGACGGCCTCGGCGATCTCGTCGTACCCGAGGTCGAACACCTCGCGCAGCACGAACACCGCCCGCTCGGTCGGCGCGAGCGTCTCCAGCACCAGCAGCATCGCCATCGAGACGCTGTCGGCCAGCTCGACGTCCTCCGCCACGTCGGGCGCGGTCAGCAGCGGCTCGGGCAGCCAGGGGCCGACATAGGACTCCTTGCGCCGGCCGAGCGTGCGCAGATGGCTCAGCGCCTGCCGGGTGGTGATCCGGACCAGGTACGCGCGCTGGTCCCGCACGGTGGTCTGATCGACGCCCGCCCACCTCAGCCAGGTCTCCTGGAGGACGTCCTCGGCGTCTGCGGCGGAGCCGAGCATCTCGTAGGCGACGGTGAACAGCAGGTTGCGGTGGGTGACGAAGGCCTGGGTCACGCTGTCCGTGCGGTCGTTCATCGCCGTCTCCTGCCCGTTCGCTCGCGAATGCGCCGTACACCAGACGCCGGGACCCACCGCTCTGTGACACCGGCATCCGGTGACGCACGCCACATCTCTGCGCCGTCACAAGGACAGGGCCGTCGGCATCTTGTGTTCGTCCAGCACGGCAGCACCACCCGACACCACGAGTGAGGACGACGTCATGGAACCCCGTTTCAACCTGTTCGACAGCCCGACCGCAGCGAAGGTCGCCAAGCGGTTCTACAACACCTCGTTGGCCCTGGCAGGGTCGACACTGCCGAAGGCCCTGCAGGAGCTGGTGGAGCTGCGGGTCAGCCAGATCAACGGCTGCGGCTTCTGCGTCGACATCCACACCAAGGAGGCCGCGGCCGCCGGGGAGACCGCGCTCCGGCTCCACCTGGTCGCCGCCTGGCGCCACAGCACCGTGTTCACCGACGCCGAGCGGGCCGCGCTGGCGCTCGCCGAGGAGGGCACCCGGCTCGGCGATCACGGCGTGTCCGACGAGACCTGGGCCGAGGTGCGCAAGCACTACGACGACGACCAGGTCGGTGCGCTGGTCTGCCTGGTCTCCTTGATCAATGCGGCCAACCGGATGAGCGTGATCGTGCACAATCCTGGGGGCTCGTACGAGCCCGGCATGTTCGCCGGTACGTCGAGCTGACCGGCGGACCGCGACCGCATCAGCACAGGGGAGACGTCCACGCATGAATACGCCACGGACCGACGGGGCATCCGTCCGGATCGGCGCGCTCGTTCCGCTGACCCGGCCCGGCTGGGCCGAGGCGGGCCGGCACCTGCTCGCCGGACTCGAACTGGCCGTATCCGAAGTCAATGAGGCCGGCGGGATCGACGGACGTCCGCTGGAGCTGGTGGTCCGGGACACCGCGGCCGATCCGCAGCGGGCCGCGGCGGCCGTGGATGAATTGGCCGGCCAGGGCGTGGCCGCGGTGGCGGGCGAGTATCACAGCGTCGTCGCCCGCGCCGCTGCCGCCAGGGCCGACGCCCTCGGTCTGCCGTTCCTCTGCTCGTCGGCGGTTCTCGACGCGCTCACCGAGCAGCCGACGGAATGGGTCGCGCGTCTCTCCCCGCCGCAGTCCCGTGGCTGGCAGCTGTACGCGGACTTCCTCCTCGGCGCGGGCCACCGCCGCATCGCCGTAGCGGCCCAGCCGAGCGTCTACTGGGCTGCTGGGACCCGCATTCTGCGGGACCACCTCGCTCCACGCGGCGGCACCCTCGTCGAACTCGACGGGAGTGCGCTCACCCCCAAGGCCGTGTGCGACGAACTCGTCGGCCACCGCGCGACAGCCCTCCTCCTTCTGGTCGGCCACCCGGAACCGGCCGTGTCGATCGTCCAGTCCGTCCGCGGCGACCAGCGCCTCTCCGAGGTCATGATCGGTGCTCCGGCCGGGCAGCCGGAGTTCGCCGAATGGGCGGCGCTGCTGGGCGACGACGGCGCCGCGGTCCCGTTCCTGCGCTACCTGCCCGAGCGCCTCACCCCACTCGGTGCACGCGTCGAGACGGCTCTGCGCGAGCGGCTGGCCGAAGCGCCCTCGTTCGTCGCCTTCGAGGGCTACGACACGGTCGCCGTCCTCGCCGATGTGCTGCGTTCTCACGGCACGGAGCGGGCACGCGTCGCCGCATCCTGGCCGCGCGTCGCAGTCGACGGCACCCGCGGGAAGATCCAGTTCTCCCGCACGCCAGGCATCAGCGTCTGGCAGTGGGCTTCGACGCCGATCCAGGTCGTCGACCGGGATCCGGCGGCACCCGATCGCTTCCGGGTCCTTCGCTCCGGCTGAACCGGACGAGCTTGCCGACGGCGACCCGGTCGAGCCCGGCGTCAGCCGAACTGGGCCCGCAGATACTCCCGCCACTGCTCGGTGAACTCCTCCGGCGTCGTCCCGAGCACCTTCTTCATCGCGTCCTCGACGGCGCCCGCCCGTTCCGGGTGGGCGCCGACGGCGCGGTAGAACTCGCCGAGCCGCACCTCGCCCCAGCGGTCCGCGATCAGCCGGCAGGCGATCCAGCCGCTCTCGTAGGCGCCCGCGAGCCGGGTCGCGTCGCCGGAGAAGCCGAAGTCCGCGTCCTCGGGCAGCGCGTCCGGCACCTCCCCCGCGGTCACCGCACGCTCCAGCTCGGGTGCGGCCTCGGCCGGTGTACGCCCGGTGCCCCGGTAGCCGACCCAGTCGGCGTACCCCTCGGACAGCCAGAGCGGAGTCGCGGGGCTGGTGTGGGTGCGGGTGGCGACATGGGTGGTCTCGTGGGTGAGCACGACCTGCTTGCCGGTGTCGCCGAGGACGCTGTACGCATCGGGGTTGACGATCACCCGGTCCGCGGGCGCCGTCGCCGGGGCGCCGGTCTCGCCGGTGGTGACCGCGGCTATCCCCCGGTACGAGGAGGCCGGCGAGCCCAGCAGCCGCGCCATGCCCTCCAGGGACTTCGGTACGAGCACGACGACGTGCCGGGACCAGTCCGTGCCCCACGCCTCCGACACCGCGGGCACCGCCCGGTCCGCGAGCCCGGCGAACTCGCTCAGCCGCTCCCGCGACTGCCCGACCCCCATCACCAGGCTCCGCTCCCCCTGGATGACGCTCACCGCGCCCTGGTCCCACAACTGCTCGGCGGACTTCTTCTCGGGCCGCTCCGCGTCGACGTACCACTCCCCCTCGTCGTCCAGGCTGAGGGTGAGCGTGCGGCCGACGGTGATGGGCGCCTTGTCGTAACCCTCGACGCGGTAGCGCAGCTCGGCCTCGGCGGTCGCCGTGCCGCCGGAGTCCCGCACGCTCGTGACCCGGTACGACCAGTCGGAGAGGGGCACTTCCCGCAGATTGCCGAACCAGCCCGGCGCCCCCGTACGCAGGAAGGCCGCCTGGTCCCGGCCGAGTATCGCCGTGGCCCGGATGTCGAGGACCCGCTGCACCTCGTCCTCGGTGCTGTCGGCCGCCGGTCTGCCCCCGCACGACACGAGGGCGACGAGCAGCAGACAGAGCGCCACCAAGCGCTCCGCTGAATGTGCGGTTCGTCGGCTGCGGGCCGGTGGGGGCTGGTCGCGCAGTTCCCCGCGCCCCTTACGGGGCGCTGTACCGCACCGGACTTCACCAGTCCCGTTCAGAGATCCCGTCGCCCGCCATCGACCAGCCACGACTCCGATC
Source organism: Streptomyces sp. 4N124 (assembly GCF_052245395.1). NCBI lineage: Bacteria > Bacillati > Actinomycetota > Actinomycetes > Kitasatosporales > Streptomycetaceae > Streptomyces > Streptomyces sp. 4N124. The sequence continues at coordinate 28,919 of NZ_JBQQBS010000050.1, read as the reverse complement.
GTACGGGGGCTGTCGAGTACGGGTCAGACCCCGTTCGACGACTCCGGTCAGATCCTCGTGACCGAGTTGACGGGCATCATCCCGACCGGGTCGTAGCGCACGGGTGCGCCGGGGTACGGCGCGTGGATCACCTGGCCGTTGCCCATGTACATCCCGATGTGGGAGGCGTCGTGGTAGGTGACCAGGTCGCCGGGCTGGGCCTCGGACAGCGGGACCTGTGTGCCCGATCCGGCCTGGGCCTGCGAGGTGCGCGGCAGGGCGACTCCGGCCTGCGCGTACGACCACTGCATCAGGCCCGAGCAGTCGAAACCGGTGGGGCCGTTGGCGCCCCAGACGTAGGGCCTGCCCACCGCGGACATGGCGGCGGCGACGGCGGCTGCCGCGCGGCCCGAGGGCGGGACGGCACCGCCGAGGTCCGGCAGGTCGTAGCGGCCGGAGCGGGAGGCGCGGTCGTAGGCGGCGCGCTCGGCGTCCGGCAGCGAGTTGAGCAGCTGCCGCGCCTTGGCGAGCTTGCGTTCGACGGTCTTCTTGTGCGCGGCGACGGCCTTGCGGCTCTTCTCCAGCTCGGCGAGTTTCCGGGTCGCCTCGGCGCGCTCCCGGCCGAGGACGCGCATCGCGTCCTGGAGGTCCTTCAGCTCGCCCGCCTGGTGGGCGGTGATCCGGTCGAGGACGGACGCCTTGTCGAGGTAGTCCTCCGGGTTGTCGGAGAACAGCAGGGCGAGGGAGGGATCGATGCCGCCGGAGCGGTACTGGGCGCCGGCCAGCGAACCGAGCGCCTCCCGCATGGTGTTGATGCTCTCCTGCTGCCGGGCGATCCGGTCCTGGGCACCGGTGACCTGCCTGCGCAGCTTGTCGGCGCGCTCGTCGGCCTTGTTGTAGGCCTCGGTGGCCTTCTCGGCCTCCCCGTAGAGGCGGTCCACCTCGGCACGGGTGTCGTCGTACGGCGTGGCTTCCGCCGGAATCACGCCCAGGGCCGCGGCGGCGGCGGACAGCACACAGACCGCGGCACTGGCGCCACGGTCGAACCCGGTCGGTGCAAGGCGACGATGAGACCCCACAGGAAGCCGCATTCCTTCCGCTGGCGGACAAGGACCTTCCCCGGCAAGGAGAAGCGCGGCAGACAGTAACCCCGTGGCGGGGTGACGGCCAAAGACCTTCGCGGACACGCAAAGTGACGCCCCGCCTCTGACGCAGGTCATCGGCGGGGCGTGGGGTCAGGCCAGGTGGTTGTGATTCGCCCGAACGGGCGGCACGGTGTCCTGATCTTGGTCGGCCGGAAGAGGGCTCAGATCCGGACGCCGAACTGGAACGGCATGTTGTTGATCGACTCGTAGCGCACGACCGCGCCGGTGCGGGGGGCGTGCAGTATCTGGCCGTTGCCCGCGTAGAAGCCGACGTGGTGCTGGTCGCCGTAGAAGATGACCAGGTCGCCGACCTTGAGGTCGCCCTGCGAGTAGATGCGCTGGCCGGCGCTGGCCTGGGCCTGCGAGGTGCGCGGTATGCCGACGCCGGCCTGCGCGAAGGCCCAGGAGGTCAGGCCGGAGCAGTCGAAGGAGGACGGGCCGGAGGCGCCGTAGACGTAGGGCGCGCCGATCTTGGACTGGGCGGCCTGGAAGGCGGCCATGGCCCGGCCGGAGGCGGGGGCGGTGTTGCCGAGGTCCACGCGCTCGGAGGCGGAGCGGCTGGCGCGTTCGTCCGCGGCGGCGAGGGCGGCCTTCTCGGCGGCCGTCAGGGTGTTGAGCAGCTTCTGCGCCTCGGCGAGCTTGGCCTGGACTTCCTTCTTCTGGCTGCCCAGCTCGGTGCGGGTGGCGGCGAGGTCCTTGAGCTTGTCGGACGCCTCGGCGCGGTCCTGGGCGAGTTCGCGCTGCTTCTCCTGGATCTTCTTCAGCTGCTCGACCTGCTGGGAGCTGAGCTGGTCGGCGGTGGACGCCTTGTCCAGGTAGTCGTCCGGGTTCGACGACAGGAAGAGCTGGAGGGAGGAGTCTATGGAGCCGGTGCGGTACTGGGCGGCAGCCGCCAGGCCCATCGAGTCGCGCAGCTCGTTGAGGTCTTCCTGGCCGCGGGCGACGTTGTCCTGGATGGTGGAGATCTCCTTCTGGAGCTTCTCCTGCTTCTCCTTGGCCCCGTTGTACTTCTCGGTGGCGTGCTCCGCCTCTTCGTAGAGCTTGTCGACCTTGGCCTTGACCTCGTCCTTGCTCGGCTTCTCGCTCGGCGCGGCGTTGGCGGCCTGCGAGCTCAGGGCTACGGCGGCAGCGGCCGCGGTGGTCAGCACGGTAACGCGCGTGCGACTGGCCTGCTTGGGTCGACGATGGGACGCCACGGAGGCGAACTCCTTCTTGAGAGTGATCACCCGCTCGGAGGTTCGAAGCCAGACCCTAGTGACCCGGCTGTGATCAGATCAAATCCTCAGGCGAAAAATCCCGGTTACGGACCGCATTCTTTACCCGCAACTCACATGCAGTGATGCGCGATTGACACTACGTTGCGTGACAGATCAGTCAATTCGGGCATTGAGTCTGTACGTTGACCTTCAGGACAGTCGCTTGAGAAGCACCGCAGACGCCACGGGTCGGGCGCCCGCCTTCGCGACCCCGTCGGCCACCTCGCGGTCGGTCGAGGCGACGATGACCGGACGCCCCGGCGGCTCCGCGCGCACCAGCTGGCGGATCAACTCGTCGGCGGTGACGCCCGGTTTGGAGAACAGCACCCGCACCCCGCGCGGCGGCGCGAGCAACACCGGCGCCGCCAGCTCGGCGCCGTCGAAGACGCAGGTCACCTCGGCGCCGGTCTGCGCGGCGAGCTGCGAGAGCTGGCCCAGCAGCCTCAACCGCTGCTTCTCCAGGGGCATTTGGGGATAGCCGGTCTTGGTGACGTTGTAGCCGTCGACGACCAGATGCGCCTGCGGCAGCGCCAGCAGCTGGTCGAGGATCGCGGGGTCGTTTTCGGACAACGCCCGCGCCGCGATGTCTTTCGGCGTCATTCGTCCCGGTTCGACCGCATCCACGGTCTCGGCCGGACGTACCGACACCGGCGGCAACGCCAGCTCCCGCCGCAGCCCTTGGGCCGCGTCGAGCACGGTGTCCAGCAGCAGCCGTACGCGCATGTCCTCGACGCTGCGGCCCTCCCTGGCCGCCCGGCGGGTGGCCTCCAGGGCGGCCTCCGCCTCCCCGAGCCGCGCCTTGAGCCGCCGGCTCTCGCTCTCCGCGGCGGACACCTGCGCCTGCGTCTCCGCGCGTACGGTCTCCATCTCGCCGTGCAGCTTGCGCAACGCCGCCTCGCCGCGCTTGACGTCGCTGAGTGCGGCGCGCAGCTTGCGGTGCAGCGAATCGGCTTCCTTCTTCGCCGAGTCCAGCTCGGTGCGCAGCCGCTCGGTCTCGGCCCGGGTGTGCTCACGGGCCCGGTCGAGTTCGGTACGCAGCCGCTCCAGTTCGGCGCGGTTCTCCTCGTCGGCCCGCTCGGCGTCGGCCCGCTGGGCCTCCTCGCCGGCCGCGGTCACGAGCTTCACCCAGCCGGTGGGGCGCAGTACATAGGCCGCGGCCGCCACGTCGAGCGGGTCCGCGGCCGGAGGCGGCGAGCCTGAGTCGAGGGCGCCGGACAGCTCCGGCTGCGCCTCTCTGAACTTCTCGCCGATGCGCTGCCGGAACAGCGGATCGGTCTCCAGGGCGGCCGCCATCGCGTTGCCGGCGAACTTGGCCCGGCGATTGGGGGCGAACCGGGCGTACTGCCGCAGTTGCGCGGGAAGTTCGGCGACGGTCAGCCCGCCGAAACCGTCCGAGACGATCTGCACGACCCGGCGGCGCACTCCGTCGGGCAGCGGACGGTCGAGCACCTCAGCGGCGCCGTCGCCCGGCCCCCCGCCTGCGCTCTCCACCATCCGTCACACCTCATTAGCTGTGCGGGGGCCGCTCTCCCGTCAGGAGCCGGCGCCCGGCCTGTCCACGAGTTCCACCTGGTCCACCGCGTTGCACCAGCGGCAGCGGACCGATTCGATCGTCTCACTGACCACTTCGCGCTCCTCCACCTTGGGCTCCCCGGCAAGATCGAGGTGGACGTACTCGACGACCTTCGACGAGCGGGTCACGTCGAAGCGCGTGAGATTGCCGCAGAGGGTGCAGCGCCACCGCGTGGAGGCGGTCGGCAGGGGAACCGTCATCGTGACTGATCGCTTTCCTTCTAGTGTCCGTGTCACGCCAGCTTCCCTGATGCGTGTGGCTCGTAACCCTACGGCCTGGCGCGTACTCGACGCCCGTCCGTCCACCGGGCCGGTCCGGCGGCGAGGCGGTCTGTGCGGCTGCGTCCCGTTACGTCATGCTCTGGGGTCATGATCAGCAACTGGAGCGCATCAGCGGCCAAGGCCATCCGGATCCCGTCGGCCCCGATGACGTACACCCTGATCGCCGCCTGCTGTCTGCTCTTCCTGGCCGGCCCGGCGGCCGGGCTCAATCCGGCGTACGGCTCCGGCGACGCGCTGCTCGCCGCCCAGCGGGACTACTTCCCTCGCTGGGGGGTGGTCCCCGCAGAACTGTTCGAGGGCTCCCCGCGGGCGGCCCTCACTCCGGCCACGGCCCTGTTCGTCCACGGCAGCTGGGTGCATCTGCTGGGCAACATGCTCTTCCTCTACGTCTTCGGAGCGATGACCGAGGAACGGATGGGCCGCATGCAGTTCACCCTCTTCTACGTCGGCTGCGGCTATCTGGCCCTGCTGGCCTACGCGGCTGCCAACGCCGACTCCGAGCAGTCCCTGGTCGGTGCGTCCGGGGCGATCTCGGCGGTCCTCGGTGCGTTCCTGTACCTGTTCCCCGGAGCCCGGGTGACCAGTCTCCTCCCGTTTCTCTTCTTCCTCCCGCTGCGCTTCCCGGCCTGGGTCGTGCTGCCCTTCTGGGCGGCACTGCAGTGGCTGGCGGCGGCCCGCGACTCCCAGGGCCCGAGCGTGGCCTACCTGGCCCATCTGACCGGCTTCGGCCTGGGTCTCTGTTACGCGTGGGCCCGATTCGGCCGTACGACTAGAGTGAGGCGCACCGCAGCGACGCCCGCCCCCGAGGGAGAGAAACAGCCGTGATCACCGCGATCGTGCTCATCAAGACCAGCGTGGACCGGATCCCCGAGATCGCGGAGTCGATCGCGGCGTTGGACTCCGTCAGCGAGGTGTTCTCCGTGACCGGCACGTATGACCTGATCGCCATGGTCCGGGTGAAGGAGCATGAGGATCTGGCGGACGTCATCCCCGGCCGCATCAGCAAGATTCCCGGCGTGGAGGGCACCGACACGCACGTGGCGTTCCGGACGTACTCCCAGCACGACCTGGAGGCGGCATTCGCGATCGGGCTCGACAACTGACCAGGGCGGCTACGACTCCTTGGTGCCCAGGGCCAGGGCCGTGATGCCGTCGGCGGTGGCGACGTAGATGCGGTCCTGGTGGACTACCGGGCTCTGGGTGCCGAAGGACGCTCCGCCCTCGACGCGCTTCTCCCAGGTCCGCTTGCCGCGGCGGTTGACGCCGTAGAGCATCGAGCCCTGGCGCACATGGACGGTGTCGCCGGCGACCGTGGGATCGCTGTACTGGTTCCCGTTGCCGGGGAGCAGGAAGGTCCACGCCGTCGATCCGTCGGCGGGATCCAGGGCGACGAGTGCGAAGTCGTTCATGGTGACGGCGAGGCCGGCGAAGGGCACGCAGCTGACGTAGCGGCCGCCGCCGAGGTCCTCGTTGTCCGAGTGCCACAGCGCCTTGCCGGTCCGGCTGATGCCGTGCAGCATCTGCTCGCCGCCCGATCCCACCACCAGCGTGTCGCCGACCTGCGTCGGCCGCCCGGTGTCGGACCCGGCGGGCACCGACCAGAGCCGCTGCCCGCTCGCCGCGTCCAGGGCCTGCACCTCGTCCGCGAAGGTACCGACGTACACGACCCCGTCCGCGACCATGGGCTCGCTGGTCGGCGCCGCCTTCGTGGCCGTGTCCCAGCGCACGCTGCCGTCGGGCCGGTACGCCCGCACTCCGCCCGCCTCCGACGAGCCGCCGTACGACACCAGGACGAGCCCGCCCACGGCCACCGGGAACTGACTGTTGCCCATGGCGAGCGGCTTGGTCCAGCGCACCTTGCCGCCGTGCCCGAGCGCGCACAGCTTCGAGGCGCCCTCCTGCCCGTCGAACAGCAGGCAGTACACGCCGGCCGGGGTGGCGAGCGGGGACATGACCTCGCCGCCCAGGTCCGTGTGCCAGACGTTCAGGCCGTCCGGGCCGACGGCGTGCAGCGAGCCGTCCGTGCCGCCGACGTACACCCGCTTGCCGTCGAGCGACACCGCGGCGCAGGGCCCGCGCCTCCCGCCGAGCCCCTGCACCTTGTACTGCCAGCCCACTCGGGACGCGGAGGCGCTGGGCCCGCTCGCCGCCTGCCCCTTGCCGTCATCGGTGTCCCGCAGCCACAGCCACCCGCCGACACCCCCGGCCGCCACGATCCCCGCGCCGCCCGCCACGGCCCGCAGCAGCCGGCGCCGGGAGGGCGGCTCGGGCGGCGTGACCGTGGGTACGTCCGTGACCGTCACCGGGGCCACATACTCGACCCGGCTCTCCCGCTCCCCCGAGGCACGTTCCGGAATCCAGCGCTCACCGCCCGGCTCGGGCTCTTCCGGGGCCTCGCCGGTGTACCAGCCCGCCCGCAGTCCCTCCCGCAGGGAGCGTGCGCTGTGCCCCGCGGCCGCCACCACGTCCACGGGCGTCGGCCGCGCGTCGGGGTCGTCCCGCAGACACGACTCCACCAGGGGCAGCGCCGCCTTCGGTACGGCGGACAGATCGACGTCCCCGGTCAGGATCCGCAGCAGGACGACCGAATCCTGACCCTCGCCGAACGGCTCCCGCCCACCGGACGCATAGGCGAGGACCGCGCCCAGCGAGAAGACGTCGCTGGCCGGTCCGACCCGGGCGCCGTTGCGGATCTGCTCCGGCGAGACATAGCCGACCGACCCGACGACCACCCCGGTCTTCGTCAGCGCCGTCGCCTCCAGCGCCCGTACGATCCCGAAGTCGATGACCCGGGGACCGTCCGGCGCCAGCAGGATGTTGGACGGCTTGAGGTCCCGGTGGATCAGCCCCTTGGCATGGATCGCGGCGAGCGCCTCGGCCAGGGCCGCCGCCAGCAGCCGCACCGCATCCTCGGGCATCGGCCCGCCGTCCAGCACCGCGTCCCGCAGATTCGGCCCGTCCACGAACTCCGTTGCCATCCAGGGCCGTTCGGCCTCGGTGTCGGCGTCCACGACGCGCGCGGTGTACGTGCCCGCTCCGCCGACGGTCTGCGCGGCCCGCACCTCGTGCCGGAACCGGGCGCGGAAGGTGCGGTCCTCCGCGTGCTCGGCCCGCACCACCTTCACCGCCAGCCGCGGCCCGCCCGGCGCCTGGGCGAGGTACACCTCCCCCATGCCGCCGGAGCCGAGTCTGCCCAGTACCTCGTACGGGCCGATCCGCCGAGGATCCGTCTCGCGCAGCACCTGCACCCCGTGCTCCCCCTGTTTCTCCGTACGGCCGCAGCAAGGAGCGTATACGCGGTGTCCGCGTCAAAGGGTCAGACAGCCGGGACGCAGCGGCCGTCCTCGGTGCGGTAGCGCCACTTCGCGCCGTCCTGGACGAGTTCCTTCACGGCCTTCACAAAACGTTCGACATGCTCGTCCGGCGTGCCCGCGCCGAAGCTCACGCGGATGGCGTTGAGGGACTTCTCGCCGGGCGCGGCCTCGGGAGCGCCGCACTCGCCCTGGGACTGCGGGTCGCTGCCGAGCAGGGTACGGACCAGCGGGTGGGCGCAGAACAGGCCGTCGCGGACGCCGATGCCGTACTCGGCGGAGAGCGCGGCGGCGAAGTGCGAGCTGTTCCAGCCGTCGACGACGAAGGAGATGACGCCGACGCGGGGGGCCTCGTCGCCGAAGAGGGAGAGGACGCGCACTTCCGGGACCTCGGCGAGGCCTTCCCTGACCTGCGCGATCAGGTGCTGCTCACGGGCCACCAGGGTGTCGAGGCCCGCCTCCGTCAGGGCCTTGCAGGCGGAGGCGATGGAGTAGGCGCCGATGACGTTCGGGGAGCCCGCCTCGTGCCGGGCGGCGGTGTCGTGCCACTCCACGTCCACTCCCCCGTCCGTACGCCGGGTGACCTTCCGGCTGGCGCCGCCGCCCGCGAGATACGGCTCGGCCGCACGCAGCCAGTCGGCACGGCCGGCCAGCACGCCGGAGCCGAAGGGGGCGTACAGCTTGTGCCCGGAGAAGGCGACCCAGTCGACGTCGAGGTCCTGCACGGAGACCGGGTGGTGCGGGGCCAGCTGGGCGGCGTCCAGAACGATCCGTGCGCCGTGCGCGTGCGCGGCTGCGGCCAGCTCTCGTACGGGCCACAGCTCGCCGGTGACGTTCGAGGCGCCGGTGACACAGACCAGGGCGGGGCCGTTGGGGTCACGGTCGGCAAGGGCGCGCTGCAGGGTCTCGACGGCCTGGCCCGGGGTGCGGGGCGCGTTGAGGTAGGTGACGTGGGCGTCCCGCCAGGGCAGCAGGGAGGCGTGGTGCTCGGTCTCGAAGACGAAGACCTGACAGTCGGCGGGGAGCGCGGCGGCGAGCAGGTTGAGCGAGTCGGTGGTGGAGCGGGTGAAGACCAGCTGGTCGTCGGCGCGGCAGTCGAGGAACTCGGCAACCGTGGCGCGGGCGTTCTCGAAGAGGTCGGTGGACAGCTGGGAGAGGTAGCCGGCACCGCGGTGCACGCTGCCGTAGTACGGCGCGTACGCCGCCACGTCGTCCCAGACGCGCTGGAGGGCGGGGGCGCTGGCCGCGTAGTCGAGCGCGGCGTAGGTGACCTCACCGCCGGTGACGAGCGGGACGGTGACATCCCGGCCGAGAACGGGCAGGGCCCCCGGAATGTCACGGCAAACGGACTGGGCGGCGGCAGCGGTGGAGACAGACATGGGTGAACTCCCGTGAGAGGCGTACGCATGCGGCGTACGAGAAAGAGAAAAGGGTGTGCGGAGGCGGGGCTCTGCGGCCCTATCGCATTCGCTTGCTCACGGAAGGCTCCCTCGAACGACCAGGACCCCTGGGTTTCGAGAGGGGCCCGCGCTTGCCGTAGACCTCGCTGCCTACGGCCTGGTCTTCACCCGGGGCACCCCGCCACGGACGGAGGGTTGCCGGACAGTCGGCCGGGGCCTCATGACTGTCACTCATGACCTGGGCAGGAAAGTACGTCAAATGATCGACGTCCCGCAACCCGTGTCCGGATCGCGGGACGTCTCCTTGCGTGCCGCGCTACTTGTTGCTCGCGGCCACCCAGCGCTCCAGCGTCAGCTTCGCCGCCCCGGAGTCGATCGACTCCGCCGCCTTCTCCATCCCGGCGCGGATCTGCTCGGCGAGCGGGGCACCGGTCGGATCCAGCGCCACCAGGGCCGCCGCCGAGTTCAGCAGTACGGCCTCCCGCACCGGGCCCGTCTCGCCGTCCAGCACGCGCCGGGCGACCTCGGCGTTGAAGGAGGCGTCGGCGCCGCGGAGGGCCTGAACCGGCACCAGTTCGAGGCCGACGTCCCGCGGGTCGAAGGACTCCTCGGTGACCTTGCCGTCGCGGACGATCCACACCCGGGAGGTGGCCGTGGTGGTCAGCTCGTCCAGGCCGTCGTCGCCGCGGAACACCAGGGACGAGTTGCCGCGCTCGGCGAAGACGCCGGCCACGATCGGCGCCATGCGGAGGTCCGCGACGCCGACGGCTTGCGCCCTCACCTTTGCCGGGTTGGTCAGCGGGCCCAGGAAGTTGAACGTCGTCCGGATCCCCAACTGGCCGCGCGCCGCCGCCACATGACGCAGCGCCGGATGGAACTTCACCGCGAAGCAGAAGGTGATCCCGGCCTCCTCGGCGACCTCGGCGACCCGCTGCGGCGTCAGCTCCAGACTGACGCCCAGCTTCTCCAGGACGTCCGAGGCCCCGGACGCCGAGGACGCGGCCCGGTTGCCGTGCTTGACGACCTTCGCGCCGGTACCGGCGACGACGATCGAGGACATCGTGGAGATGTTCACCGTCTTCGCGCCGTCACCGCCTGTGCCGACGATGTCGACCGTGTGCCCCGGCACCTCGATCACATTCGCGTGCTCGTACATCGTGCGGACGAGCCCAGCGATCTCCTCCACGGTCTCGCCCTTGGCGCGCAGCGCCACCGCGAACCCGGCGATCTGCGCGTCGGTCGCCTCACCGCGCATGATCCGGTCCATCGCCCAGGCCGTGTCGTCGGCGCTCTGGTCCCGGCCCTCCAGCAGACCGTTCAGCACCTCGGGCCAGGAACGGCCCGCCGCGGTGTCGCCTCCAGCGGGGGTCACAGCGCTCATAGCCGCTCCTGTGGGTCGTAGAAGAGTGTGTTCCCACCCTATCCAGCCGCGGGCACGGCGAAGAGATCAGTGGTGGCCGTGGCCGCTCGTGATCTCCTTGTACTCCTCGACGGACGGCTTGGGGATCTGGGCTTCCTCGCCGTAGTACGCCTTGCTGAGCTTGGCGCGCAGCTTCTCGGAGCCCTTCACCTTGCGCTCGACACCGTTCTCGTCGACCGTCGGGCCGATCTCGGCCGGCTCGTACTGCTCGTGCGCGGTGAGGGTGTACAGCGCGTCCTGGCTGAGCGGCTCGTGCACCTCGATGAACTCACCGTGCGGCAGGCGCTTGATGATGCCCGACTCGCGGCCGTGCAGCACCTTCTCCCTGTCCCGGCGCTGGAGGCCGAGGCAGATCCGCTTGGTGATGACGAACGCGAGCACCGGGGCGACGAAGAACCCGATCCGGACGAACCAGGTGATGGCGTTGATCGACAGATGGAAGTGGGTGGCCCAGAGGTCGTTTCCACCACCGATCAGCAGCACCATGTACCAGGTGATCCAGGCGACACCGAAGGCCGTACGGGTCGGTGCGTTGCGCGGGCGGTCCAGGATGTGGTGCTCGCGCTTGTCGCCGGTGACCCAGGACTCGATGAACGGGTAGACCGCGATCGCGACCAGCACCAGTGGGAAGATCATCAGCGGGATGAACACGCCAAGGACGAGCGTGTGCCCCCAGAAGTTGATCTCCCAGCCCGGCATGACACGGATCAGGCCCTCGGAGAAGCCCATGTACCAGTCGGGCTGGGCGCCGGTGGACACCTGGTCCGGACGGTAGGGGCCCATGGCCCAGATCGGGTTGATCGTGGCGATCGCCGAGACGACCGCGATGACACCGAAGACCAGGAAGAAGAAGCCTCCTGCCTTGGCCATGTAGACCGGCAGCAGCGGCATGCCGACGACGTTCTTGTTGGTCCGGCCGGGACCCGCGAACTGCGTGTGCTTGTGGTAGAAGACCAGGATCAGATGGCCGACCACCAGGCCGAGCATGATGCCCGGCAGCAGCAGGATGTGGATCGAGTAGAAGCGGGCCACGAAGTCGCCGCCCGGGAACTCACCGCCGAAGAGGAAGAACGACAGGTACGTGCCGACGATCGGCACGGACAGGATCGCGCCCTCCATGAAGCGGACACCGGTGCCGGAGAGCAGGTCGTCCGGGAGCGAGTAGCCGGTGAAGCCGGTGAACATGCCCAGGACGAACAGCAGGAAGCCGAACAGCCAGTTGATCTCACGCGGCTTGCGGAACGCGCCCGTGAAGAACACGCGCATCATGTGCACGAACATGCCGGCCAGGAAGATCAGCGCCGCCCAGTGGTGGATCTGCCGAATGAGCAGACCACCGCGCACATCGAAGGAGATGTGCAGGGTCGAGGCGAACGCCTCACTCATCAACTGGCCCTGCAGCGGGACGTAACTGCCGTGGTACTCCACCTCGTTCATAGACGGGTGGAAGAACAGCGTCAGATACACACCCGTGAGGATGATGATGATGAAGCTGTAGAGGCAGATCTCGCCCAACATGAACGACCAGTGGTCGGGGAAGATCTTGCGCATGTTGGTCTTGGCGAGGGAGTAGATCCCCAGCCGGCCGTCGGCCCAGTCGGCTACGCGCTCGCCGCCCGGTGCCTTCCCGCGGTCGCGGGACTCTTTGTTGGTCGCAGTACTCATCCGCGCTCCCAGAATGCAGGACCGACGGGCTCTTCGAAGTCGCCGAGCGCCTCGAGGTAGCCCTCGTCGTTCACGCCGATGCGCAGCTGCGGCAGGGCGTGACCGGCGGGACCGAAGATCACTCGGGCACCGTCGGAGAGGTCGAAGGTGGACTGGTGGCAGGGGCAGAGCACGTGGTGCGTCTGCTGCTCGTACAGGGAGATCGGGCAACCGACGTGGGTGCAGATCTTCGAGTACGCCACGATGCCCTCGTGGGACCACTCCAGCTCGCGCTTGTCCTTGATGTCGCCCGGCTGGATCCGGACGATCATCAGGGCGTCCTTGGCGATGTTGACCTGGAAGTCGTGGTCGTGCTCCTCCAGGCCCTCGGGCTTGGCGAAGGTGAGCGAGCCGACGACGACGTCGGAGGGACGCAGCGGCTCGTTGGTGTTCATGTTGACGAGCAGCTTGCCCCGGCGCCAGCTGGTGTGGCGGAGCTTGGTCTCGGGCAGCGGGCCGAGGTCGCGCAGCAGGACGACGCCGGAGAGCGGGACCAGGGCCAGCGCGCCGAACATCGTGTTGCGGATCAGCTTGCGGCGGCCCAGCGCGGACTCCTTGGCGCCCTGCTTGAAGTCGGCCATGACCTTGGCCTTGACCTCGGGCTCCGCCTCGATCGCGTGGCGCTCGTCGACCATCTCCTCGTCCGACATCAGCGTGCGGGCCCAGTGGACCGCGCCGGCGCCGATGGCGAAGAGGGCGATGCCGAGCGTCATGCCCAGCGCGAAGTTCAGCCCGCTGATGTGGCCCAGCGGGAAGATGTAGACCGACTCGTCGGCGGGGATCGTCACATACGCGGCGATGAAGCCGACAGTGGCCAGCATCGACACCGTGAACAGCATGGCCACCGTGCGCTCGGACCGCTTGGCGGCCCGCTCGTCGATGTCCTGCACCCGGTGCTCATGGGGCGGCAGGCCGGGATCCGCGAACGGGTCCTTGTCGTCCGCGACGCCTACGGCGCCGTGCGTGTCCTGCTCAGCGGGCAGGTTCTCTTCTGGAATGTCTTGGCTACTCATGACTTCTTGGCCTTTGCGGTCCGAGCGGCGACCCAGACGGCGACCGCGATCAGCGCGCCGAGTCCGAAGACCCACGAGAACAGACCCTCGCTGACCGGTCCGAGGCCGCCCAGCTCGAGGCCGCCGGGGCTCTCGGTGTCGTCGCTGTTGACCGCGTCGAGGTACGCGATGATGTCCTTCTTGTTCTGCTCCGACAGGATCGTGTCGGGGAAGGAGGGCATGTTCTGCGGGCCGGTCTGCATGGCCTCGTAGACGTGCTTCGGGGAGACGCCCTCGAGGTCGGGTGCGAACTTGCCGTGCGTGAGCGCGCCGCCCTTGCCGGTGAAGTTGTGGCACTGCGCGCAGTTGGTGCGGAACAGCTCACCGCCCTTGGCAATGTCGGCGTCCTCGGGGCTGTACTGCCGCTCGGTCGGGACGGTCGGACCGGCACCCAGCGAGGAGATGTAGGCCGCGAGCTGGTCGATCTCGGCCTGCGAGTAGACGACCTTCTTCTTCGGGACCTGCGCGCCCGGCTGCTGCGCCGGCATACGGCCGGTGCCCACCTGGAAGTCGACGGCCGCGGCGCCCACGCCCACCAGGCTCGGACCGTCGGTGGTGCCCTGACCGCCGGTGCCGTGGCAGCTGGCGCAGCCGACGGCGAAGAGCTTCTTGCCCTCGTCGATGGCAAGGGACTGGGCGGTTTCATCGGCCTGCGCCTTGTCCGCGGGTGCGAACACGGCGTACAGCCCCCCGGTGCATGCCAGCGCGAGGAGTAGAACGACGACCGCCGCCAGCGGATGGCGTCGTCGTGCGGAGAGCTTTTTCACGGATTACCCCGGTGTCAGGATCTTCTGCGTCGATGCTTCTGGAAAACGGTGCGGGACCGCGGCCCCGGCTACTTGATCATGTAGATCGTGGCGAAGAGGCCGATCCAGACGACATCGACGAAGTGCCAGTAGTAGGACACGACGATGGCGGCGGTCGCCTGCTCGTGAGTGAACCTTCTGGCCGCGTAGGTGCGGCCGAGAACGAACAGGAAGGCGATGAGGCCACCCGTCACGTGCAGGCCGTGGAAGCCGGTGGTCAGGTAGAACACCGAGCCGTACGGGTCGGACGAGAGCGAGAGACCCTCGTGCTTGACCAGCTCCGTGTACTCGAAGACCTGACCGCCGATGAAGATCGCACCCATGACGAACGTGACGATGAACCAGCCCCGGAGCTTCTTCACGTCACCGCGCTCGGCGGCGAACACGCCGAGCTGGCAGGTGAGGGAGGAGAGCACCAGGATCGTGGTGTTCGTCGCCGAGAACGGGAAGTTCAGGAAGTCCGCCTTCTCCTTCCAGAACTCGGGACCCGTCACCGATCGCAGGGTGAAGTACATCGCGAAGAGGGCCGCGAAGAACATCAGCTCGGAACTCAGCCAGATGATGGTTCCGACGCTGGTGAGGTTCGGTCGATTGACCGACGGGTGCGCGTGACCCTTGTCTACTGTCGTTGCTGTCGCCACGACCGACATTATGTCGGTCGCTTATCCCGCCCTCACTCCGGGGGTGCCGTTCGGAGTGTCTCTCCCGGCCATACCGGTGTTGACGTGGTGTTGAAGGGAGTAGCATCCGGCCCAACGGGCCTGATCCTTACGACGCTGATGTCACGGAGGAACCATGCAGCCGACCGCCACGGTGCTGGTCTACAGCGACGACTCCACCACCCGCGAGCAGGTGCGGTTGGCCTCCGGCCGGCGGCCGGCTCCTGATGTCCCCTTGGTCGAGTTCCTGGAGTGCGCCACGCCTGCGGCGGTGGTTGCCGAGTTGGACAAGGGCGGCATCGACGTCTGTGTGCTGGACGGTGAGGCCGTGCCGATGGGGGGCATGGGGCTCTGCCGTCAGATCAAGGACGAGGTGTTCAACTGCCCGCCCGTGCTGGTGCTGATCGGGCGGCCGCAGGATGCGTGGCTGGCTACGTGGAGCCGGGCGGAGGCGGCGGTGACG
Organism: Streptomyces sp. 4N124; assembly: GCF_052245395.1. NCBI lineage: Bacteria > Bacillati > Actinomycetota > Actinomycetes > Kitasatosporales > Streptomycetaceae > Streptomyces > Streptomyces sp. 4N124. The sequence goes on along the minus strand of NZ_JBQQBS010000050.1, from coordinate 13,870 downwards.
CTGCCGGTGGATCCGGTGGAGTTCGCCGCGGCGTTGGCTTCTCTGTTGCGGGAGAACAAGGCGCTGAGCGCCTGACGGGGCGCCTCACACCGCCGTCGGCCTGAGCCTTGCCGCGTCTTCCGGGCCGGGGCCCTCCGGGTTGCCCTTGATCAGGGCGCTGCCCTTGCGCCAGTGCTTCCACTGGAGGTTCCAGTCGCCGAAGCCGTTGCCGAAGGGCTCCATGGTGTCGCCGTAGGAGTTGACGACCTCGACCAAGTCGCCCTCGCGGACGTTCTCGTAGAACCAGGCGGCGTTGCCGGTGCTCATGCCGGTGCAGCCGTGGCTGACGTTGGCGTAGCCCTGGGAGCCGACGGACCAGGGGGCGGCGTGGACGTACTCGCCGCTCCAGGTGACGCGGGTGGCCCAGTAGACGGGCAGATCGTACGACTCCGAGGAGCCCTCGGCGATACCGATGCTGGTGCCGCGCATGCGTACGAAGTACTCCTTGCCGAGTACGACCTTGACGCCGTTGCGGGTCTCGAAGCCGGGCTTGCCGGTGGTGACGGGGATCTGGTTGATCGCCTCGCCGTTCTTGTAGACCGTCATGGAGTGGGACGAGGCGTCCGTGACGGCGATGACCTTGTCGCCCGTGGTGAGTTTCAGCGGCTTCGTCCCGCCGCCCCAGAGCCGGTCGCTGATCTTTATGCCCTCCAGGGTGCTGCGGACCCGGATGGTGGCGTGGGTGGGCCAGTACTCCTTGGGGCGGTAGTGGAGTTTCTGGTCGTCCACCCAGTGCCAGGCGCCCTCCGTCGCGGGCGTGGACTGGACCTTGAGTGCCCGTTCGATGATGGCGCGCTGGGCCTTGAGCTTGATGGGCTGGTCGAGTTCGGCCGTGATGGGCTGGCCGACGCCGTACTTGCCCGCCTGCGGCCCGAACTCCACCTTCAGGCGCTTCTTGGTGAGGGGCTTGCCGGTGTCGAAGCTGAGGACCTTGCGGCCGGGCGCCCCGTCCTCGTCCTCCGTGCTCACCCGGACGGTGTAGTGGGCGTTGGCGGCCAGCGGTGAGGTGCTGTGCCAGCGGGAGCCGTCGGCGGAGAGCTCGCCGGCCACGAACCTGCCTCTGCCGTCCCGGGCCGTGACATCCGTGATGCGCCCTTCGGAGCCCTCGGCGACGACCTCCAGGGGCTTGTCCGGGTCGGCCTTCTTCCCGCCCTTGGAGGAGCCGTTGAAGGCGATCTGGTCCGCCGCGTCGTACGGTGCGGCGGACAGTGGGTTGCCGTCGCTGCCGCAGCCGGTGACGCCCGCGCCGAGGGCCATCACCAGCAGCGTGCAGCCGACCGCGGTGCGGGTGGTGCGGGGTGAGTCGTTCATGGCTTCACGCTAGGAAGCCTCGTCAACCGCGGCGCGCTGGGTGACCCGTACGGGGGAACGTGATTGCGGCAAAAGGAGGAGCCCGGACCCTCCTTGACGGAGTGTCCGGGCCCCAGAGCGCTCGGCGTGTGTTACTGGGTGCGGTTCTCACCGCGGTAGTACTCGAAGACCCAGCCCCACAGGCCCACCATGATCAGCGGTGCCGAGAAGTACATCAGCCACCAGCCGATCGCGATCGACAGGAAGGCGAGCGCGCCGCCGACCGCGAGGGAGAGCGGCTGCCAGCTGTGCGGGCTGAAGAACCCGACCTCGCCGGCGTCGTCCGCGACATCCGCCTCCTTGTTGTCCTGGGCACCCGCGTCGACCCGCCGGGCGGTGAAGCCCAGGTAGAAGCCGATCATGATGCACAGGCCGAAGGCCAGGAAGAGGGCCGTGGTACCGGCCGGCTCCTTCGACCACACGCCATAGACGACCGCCATGGCGAGGACGAAGACGCTCAGCCACATGAACATCTTGCCCTGGATCTTCACTTGCCGGCCTCCTTGCCGCCCGCGAGAGCCTTCTCACCGTGAGGCGCGTTCTCGAGCTGGTCGAGAGCGGCGATCTCGGGGTGGTGCAGGTCGAACGCCGGGGATTCGCTGCGGATCCGCGGCAGGGTGAGGAAGTTGTGCCGCGGCGGCGGGCAGGACGTCGCCCACTCCAGCGAACGGCCGTAGCCCCACGGGTCGTCGACCTCGACCTTCTTGCCGTACTTGGCGGTCTTCCACACGTTGTAGAAGAACGGCAGGATCGACAGGCCGAGCACGAACGAGCTGATCGTCGAGATCGTGTTCAGGGCCGTGAAGCCGTCGGCCGCGAGGTAGTCCGCGTACCGACGCGGCATGCCCTCCGCGCCCAGCCAGTGCTGGACCAGGAAGGTGCCGTGGAAGCCGACGAACAGCGTCCAGAACGTGATCTTGCCGAGCCGCTCGTCGAGCATCTTGCCGGTGAACTTCGGCCACCAGAAGTGGAAGCCGGAGAACATCGCGAACACCACGGTGCCGAACACGACGTAGTGGAAGTGCGCCACCACGAAGTACGAGTCCGAGACGTGGAAGTCCATCGGCGGCGAGGCCAGGATGACACCGGTCAGACCACCGAAGGTGAAGGTGATCAGGAAGCCGACCGCCCAGAGCATCGGTGTCTCGAAGGACAAGGAGCCCTTCCACATCGTTCCGATCCAGTTGAAGAACTTCACGCCGGTTGGTACGGCGATGAGGAACGTCATGAAGGAGAAGAACGGGAGCAATACGCCGCCGGTGACATACATGTGGTGGGCCCACACCGTCACGGACAGACCCGCGATCGCGATGGTCGCGCCGATCAGACCCATGTAGCCGAACATCGGCTTGCGGGAGAAGACCGGGATGACTTCGGAAATGATTCCGAAGAATGGCAGCGCGATGATGTACACCTCTGGATGGCCGAAGAACCAGAAGAGGTGTTGCCATAGCAGGGCCCCGCCATTGGCGGAGTCGAAGATATGTGCCCCGAATTTCCGATCCGCCTCCAGCGCGAACAGCGCGGCGGCGAGAACGGGGAAGGCGAGCAGGACCAGCACCGCGGTCAGCAGCACGTTCCACACGAAGATCGGCATGCGGAACATGGTCATGCCCGGGGCGCGCATGCAGATGATGGTGGTGATGAAGTTGACCGCACCGAGGATGGTGCCGAAGCCGGAGAAGGCCAGGCCCATGATCCACAGGTCGGCGCCGATGCCCGGGCTGCGGACCGCGTCCGACAGCGGGGAGTAGGCGAACCAGCCGAAGTCGGCCGCGCCCTGCGGGGTGAGGAAGCCACCCACCGCGATCAGCGAGCCGAACAGGTACAGCCAGTAGGCGAACATGTTCAGCCGCGGGAACGCCACATCGGGCGCGCCGATCTGCAGCGGCATGATCCAGTTCGTGAAGCCGGCGAACAGCGGCGTCGCGAACATCAGCAGCATGATCGTGCCGTGCATCGTGAACGCCTGGTTGAACTGCTCGTTCGACATGATCTGCAGGCCCGGACGGGCCAGCTCGGCGCGCATGAAGAGCGCCATCACGCCACCGATGCAGAAGAACGCGAACGACGTGACGAGGTAGAGCGTTCCGATCGTCTTGTGGTCAGTGGTGGTGAGCCACTTGATCACGACGTTGCCGGGCTGCTTGCGCCTGACCGGCAGCTCGTCCGTGTAGTGGGACTCCGCTGCGGCGGCACCCTGGGGTTCGTTGAGGATGCTCACAGGTTGTTCGTCTCCCGGTTCTTCTCGTGGCTCGTCTGCGCGATGCCGGCGGGAACGTAACCGGTCTGCCCCTTCTTGGCGAGGTCCTTGAGGTGCTGCTCGTAGCGCTCAGGGGAGACGACCTTCACGTTGAACAGCATCCGGGAGTGGTCGACGCCGCACAGCTCGGCGCACTTGCCCAGGAAGGTGCCCTCCTTGTTGGGGGTCACCTGGAAGGAGTTGGTGTGGCCCGGGATGACGTCCATCTTCATCAGGAACGGCACCACCCAGAAGGAGTGGATGACGTCACGCGAGGTGAGGACGAAGCGGACCGTCTGGCCCTTGGGCAGCCACAGGGTGGGGCCCGGGTTGCCGGTCTGCGGGTTCCGCGTGCCGGGCGTGCCGACGTCGTAGACACCGCCGGCGTTCGCCGGGAAGTCCTCCTTGAACCGGTCCGGGATCGCGGCCAGGTTCTTGTCGGTCTTCGCGTCTCCGGAGGAACCGTCGACGTTCTCGACGTAGTTGAAGCCCCAGCTCCACTGGTAGCCGACGACGTTGACGGTGACGTCCGGCTTCTTCTTGAGGCTGAGGAGCTCGGACTCGTCACGGGCCGTGAAGTAGAAGAGGACCGAGACGATGATGAGCGGGACCACCGTGTACAGCGCCTCGATCGGCATGTTGTACCGAGTCTGCGGAGGAACCTCGACCTTGGTGCGGCTGCGCCGGTGGAAGATGGTGCTCCACAGGATCAGGCCCCAGACCAGCACGCCGGTGGCGAGCGCGGCCGCCCAGGATCCCTGCCACAGGGAGAGGATCCGCGGAGCCTCTTCGGTGGTGGGGGTGGGCATACCAAGGCGGGGGAAGTCCTCGTATGTGCAACCGGTTGCAGTCGCCAGGACCAAGCCCGCGGTCAGTGCCTGCAGCAGCTTCCGCCGCATCGGGCGCCGCGGCGAGCGGTCGGAGCCGTAGGGACTCACGTAGCGCCTTCCCGAGAGTCTCGCCCGCGCGTATTGGCTGCGGCCTTCTCGCTGGTCGGTCGCCGCCCTGCGTCGGGCAGGGGTTTGGATGTTTATGCGGACCAAACCCTAGCCGACTGTCTCTGACGGTTCGCGAGGAGGGGTGCCTACTGACTCGGGCGGTTCGCTGGTTTGGCGGCTGCGGGTGCGTTGGGGCTTGTCGCGCAGTTCCCCGCGCCCCTTTACGGCGTTGCGGTGAGCGGCGGTTTAGCGTTGCTGTGTGTCCTACTTTGATGCCGCTTCAGCCGCTCCTCTCCATCCCGTTGCCCGGCAGGCCTTGCAGGCCTCCCTGGATGAAGGATGGGCCGACCCGTCCCGGCTCTACCGCGAGGGGCGGCGGGCTCGGTTGTTGTTGGATGCTGCCCGGGAGGCTGCTGCTGAGGCGGTGGGGTGTCGGCCCGATGAGCTGGTGTTCACGTCGTCGGGTACTCGGGCTGTGCACTCGGGAATCTCGGGGGCGTTGGCGGGGCGGCGGCGGGTGGGGCGTCACCTGATCGTGTCAGCGGTCGAACATTCCTCGGTGCTCCATTCGGCCGATGCGCATGAGGCGGACGGCGGGACGGTGACGCAGGTTGCCGTGGACCGGATGGGGGTGGTGGCGCCTCAGGCGTACGGCGCCGCTCTTCGGCCCGACACCGCGCTGGCCTGTCTCCAGTCGGCCAACCATGAGGTGGGGACGGAGCAGCCGGTTGCCGCTGTGGCGGAGTTGTGCCGGGAGGCGGGGGTGCCGTTGCTGGTGGATGCGGCGCAGTCGCTCGGGTGGGGGCCGGTCGAGGGTGACTGGTCGTTGCTGGCGGCCAGTGCGCACAAGTGGGGTGGGCCGTCGGGGGTTGGGCTGCTCGTGGTGCGCAAGGGGGTGCGGTTCGCCGCTCAAGGGCCCGTGGACGAGCGGGAGTCGGGGCGGGCGGCCGGGTTCGAGAATCTGCCGGGGATCGTGGCGGCGGCGGCTTCGTTGCGGGCGGTGCGGGCGGAGGCGGCGCAGGAGGCGGTACGGCTGCGGGAGTTGACGGAGCGGATCCGGGCTCGGGTGGCGGAGTCGGTGCCCGATGTGGAGGTGGTGGGCGATCCGGTACGGCGGCTGCCCGGGATCGTCACCTTCTCCTGTCTTTATGTCGACGGGGAGACATTGCTGCACGAGCTGGATCGTGCCGGTTTTTCCGTGTCGTCCGGGTCGTCCTGCACGAGCAGCACGCTGACGCCCAGCCATGTACTGAGGGCGATGGGGGTGCTGAGTGAGGGAAACGTGCGGGTTTCACTGCCCTTCGGGACTCCGGCGGAGGACGTCGACCGGTTCCTGGAGGTGCTGCCGGGGGCGGTGGCAGCGGTGCGCGAGAAGTTGGGGGCGCCGGCGCCCGCGACGACCGTGCGGGAGGACGTCCTGGTCGTGGACGCCCTCGGCAAGCGGTGCCCGATCCCCGTGATCGAACTGGCGAAGGTCATCGGGGACGTCCCGATCGGCGGCACGGTCCGCGTACTGTCGGACGACGAGGCCGCACGGCTGGACATTCCGGCGTGGTGCGAGATGCGGGGGCAGGAGTACGTAGGAGAACAGCCGGCGGACCACGGCACCGCGTACTTGGTCCGCCGGGTGAGCTGAACACCCTCAAGGGGCGCGGGGAACTGCGCGACCAGCCCCGACGGACCCGCAGCCGACAACGGACCCGCCGAGGCAGACGCGTAGTCGAACGTCAGCCCAGGTGAGCCCTGACCTCTTCAGCCGCGTCATGGCCGTACGCCTTGGTGAAGCGGTCCATGAAGTGCGCCCGGCGCAACTGGTACTCCTGCGTGCCGACCGTCTCGATGACCAGCGTGGCGAGCATGCAGCCGACCTGCGCGGCGCGCTCCAGGGAGACACCCCAGGCGAGACCGGAGAGGAAACCGGCGCGGAAGGCGTCGCCGACGCCTGTGGGGTCGGCCTTGCGCTCCTCCTCGGGGCAGCCGACCTCGATCGGGTCCTCGCCGACACGCTCGATGCGGACGCCGCGCGCGCCGAGGGTGGTGACGCGGGTGCCGACCTTGGCGAGGATCTCGGCGTCGGTCCAGCCGGTCTTGGACTCGATGAGGCCCTTCTCGTACTCGTTCGAGAAGAGGTACGTCGCCCCGTCCAGCAGGATCCGGATCTCCTCGCCGTTCATGCGGGCGATCTGCTGGGAGAAGTCGGCGGCGAAGGGGATGGACCGGGAGCGGCACTCCTCGGTGTGGCGGAGCATCGCCTCCGGGTCGTCGGCGCCGATCAGGACCAGGTCGAGGCCGCCGACGCGGTCCGCGACGGTCTTGAGCTCGATGAGGCGGGCCTCGCTCATCGCGCCGGTGTAGAAGGAGCCGATCTGGTTGTGGTCGGCGTCCGTGGTGCACACGAAGCGGGCGGTGTGCAGCGTCTCGGAGATACGGACCGAGTCGGTGTCGACGCCGTGCCGGCCGAGCCAGGCGCGGTAGTCGTCGAAGTCGAAGCCGGCGGCCCCGACCAGGATCGGCCTGGTGCCGAGCTGGCCCATGCCGAAGGCGATGTTCGCGCCGACCCCGCCCCGGCGTACGTCGAGGTTGTCGACCAGGAAGGAGAGCGAGACCGTGTGCAGTTGGTCCGCGACGAGCTGGTCCGCGAAGCGGCCGGGGAAGGTCATGAGGTGGTCGGTGGCGATGGAGCCGGTGACTGCGATGCGCACGGCTAGGTATCTCCAACGGATGCGGAGGCGGATTGACAGTTAACGCTACCGGGTCGGCGTGGTGACGTTGAAGCGACCAAAACTACCCGATAGTAGATCTTTCTTCGCCGACTCGGACGTGCTTACGGTGCCGTTATGACGAAACTCGACGTCCATGCTCCGGTCCCGGTCGATCTGGAAGGCGGTCTGGCGTCGTTGCGCGGCGACTGTGCCCGGATGGCTCCCCACTGGGCGGTTCCGGTCCGGAGCGCCGCCGTTCCCGTCTCCCCGTCCCTCATTCACGGGGTGAGCGTGCCGAAGAAGTCCGCGCGGCTGCTGGACGCCATGTCGGACTACGGCGACTGATTCAGCGCCGTCAGGGGAACCGCGCGCTCCCCCGCTGCGTCCCATCGCTGTCCCCCGTAGAGGGGATGCGGAATACGACCCCTCGCCCGCGCCGGATTGGCAGGGCCGGGTCAACAGGGACAGCTGTGCAGGTGAAGGAGCGATGCGGTGAACACCGAGCGACCCGACAACGACGACGCGGGCGCCTCCGGCAAGGACGCGGAGGAGGCACGGGCGGAGAAGGGCGCCGCCGGTGCCGCCGAAGACGCCGGGACGACTCGGGACGCCACTGACACCGCCGGGAAGGGCGAGGGCGCCGCGGAGGAGCCCGGTGCCGAAACGCCCGGCGCCGACCCTGCACCCGGCACGGAAGCGCCCGGCGCCGACGCCCTCGACCCCACACCTCCCAGCGCCGAAACGCCCGACACCTCCGACCTCCACCTGGTCGGCGCCGAACAGGGCGGCGAGGCACGGCCCCCTCGGCGGCGTTCGCCCGTCGCCATCGCCTCCGTCGCCGCGGCCGTGCTGCTCGTCGGCGGTGGTGGGGCGTACTTCGCCGCCACCGCGTCCGGTGGTTCGGACGGCCGTACGTCGTCCGGGGCCCCCGGCGGCGACGGCACTCCCCCGCCGCTCGCGCTCGACGGGTACTCCGAGGGCAACGCCGGTATCGCGCCGGGCGAGCCCGACCCGAACGGGGTGACGTACAAGGCCGAGGGTGAGATGCCGGACGGTCCCGACTCCGCCCCCGTGTACCGGGTGAACGGTGAGGTCACCGAGGATCAGGTGGCCGAACTGGCTGCCGCACTGGGCGTGGACGGGGCGCCGGTCGCCCAGGGACAGGCCTGGACGGTGGGCGCGAAGGACGCGGCGGGACCGAGTCTGCAGGTGAACAAGGCGGCGCCGGGTACATGGACGTTCCACCGGTACGCGCCCGGGACGGACGACTGTGAGAGCACCACCGTCTGTTCCAAGGACCCCGCCAATCCGGCGGGCGATCCGGTGAGCCCCGAGGCCGCCGAGCAGGCAGCCGCGCCGATCCTCAAGGCCGTCGGGCAGGACGACGCCAAGCTCGACACCAGCCAGGTCATCGGCGCCCATCGCGTGGTGAACGCCGATCCGGTGGTCGGCGGAATGCCGACGTACGGCTGGACGACCGGACTGACGATCGGCGCCGAGGGCGAAGTCGTGGGCGGCAGCGGTCAGTTGGAGGCGCCGGTGAAGGGGGACACGTATCCCGTGCTGAGCGCCGAGAAGACGCTGGGCCTGATGAACAAGGCGCCGGCGGCCGACCACCGGATGGGCATCGGCGGATGCGCCAGTCCCGTACCGCTGAAGGACCGGCTGGAGGCGCCGTGCGGTTCGGAGAGCGGCGCTCCGCAGCAGACGATCACCGTCGAGAAGGCGGTGTTCGGGCTGGCCTCGCACACCGTGGGCGGGCAGCCGGCGCTGGTGCCGTCCTGGCTGTACGAGGTGCGGGCGCCGGGCGCCGAGGACGCCTTCACGGTGACGCATCCGGCGGTCGACCCGAAGTACCTGGCCTCGCCGGCGACTTCCGCGCCGAGCGGGCAGCCCAGCACGCTGCCGACCTCGCCCGGTGACGAGCCGACCGCCGCGCCGGCCCCCCGTGAGGTGACGGTGCAGGGCTACACGGCCGAGGGCAGCGAGCTGACCGTGGCCTTCACCGGCGGCGTCTGCGCCGACTACGAGGCGACGGCGACCGAGGACGGCGACAAGGTGACGGTCACGGTGACCGAGAAGCCCTGGCCGGACAAGGTCTGCATCATGATCGCGAAGGAGTACCACCAAACCGTCCAGCTGGACGAGCCGCTGGGCGACCGGAAGGTCGTCGGGGCGGACGGCAAGGCGGTCCCGCTGGAGAAGGCGGGGGCGCGGCTGCCGGAGGCGTCCGGGACCCGGTGATCTGCCACACACAAGCGTGACGCATACAAGCGTGAAGGCGGCGGCCCCCTCGAAGGGGGCCGCCGCCTTCACATCACGCTTGACGCTTGGCTGAAGCTCGAGGCTTAGCTGAAGGAGTCACCGCAGGCGCAGGAGCCCGTCGCGTTCGGGTTGTCGATCGTGAAGCCCTGCTTCTCGATGGTGTCCACGAAGTCGATGGAGGCACCGCCCAGGTACGGAGCGCTCATGCGGTCGGTGACGACCTTGACGCCGCCGAAGTCCTTGACCACGTCACCGTCGAGGGAACGCTCGTCGAAGAAGAGCTGGTAGCGCAGGCCGGAGCAGCCGCCGGGCTGAACGGCGACGCGCAGGGCCAGATCCTCACGGCCTTCCTGGTCGAGCAGGGCCTTGACCTTCGCCGCGGCGGCGTCGGACAGGATGATGCCGTCGGTGACGGTGCTGGTCTCGTCCGATACGGACATCTACATCTCTCCCGGGTAGTACGGAGACTGCTTGCCGACGGTTGCAACCGGCGCGGCCGCGGATTCATTCCGGGCACGCCCGAGAATTTCCCTTGGCTTGTCTCTTCATGCTCGCACATGCGCCCGGGAGCGCACAGCGGCCTGTGGACAGCAGCACGGACAACGTGACAACGCCATGCGACGACAAGGTGTCGGGATTCACGTCACATCGACGCGATGGCCATCGTCAAACTGACGTGAAGCAGTTATGATAGATAGCGTCAAATCGACGAGAAGTCGCTTCTTCTCGCCGGTGAACGGTGTCCCGCATGTCCCGCCGACCCGCCCCCGGGCCGGCGAGCCGCAGAACAGAAAGGGTGCGTGTCGTGACCACCGCCCAGACCCAGGAGCTCGACGTACAGCCGACGCCCCTCGCCCTGCTGCTCCTCGGCCGTGAGGCCGACCCGAGGAGCGAACGCGGCGTCGAGTGTCCCGGTGACCTGCCCTCGCCGTCCGACCCGGACCTGGTCGAGCGTGCCCGCGCCGCCAAGGCCAAGCTCGGCAGCAAGGTCTTCGTGCTCGGCCACCACTACCAGCGCGACGAGGTCATCCAGTTCGCGGACGTGACCGGTGACTCGTTCAAGCTGGCCCGGGACGCGGCCGCGCGCCCCGAGGCCGAGTACATCGTGTTCTGCGGTGTGCACTTCATGGCCGAGTCGGCGGACATCCTCACCTCCGACGACCAGAAGGTGGTCCTGCCGGACCTCGCCGCCGGCTGCTCCATGGCCGACATGGCGACGGCCGAGCAGGTCGCCGAGTGCTGGGACGTGCTGACCGAGGCCGGGATAGCCGAGCAGGTCGTCCCGGTGTCGTACATGAACTCGTCCGCGGACATCAAGGCGTTCACGGGCAAGCACGGCGGCACGATCTGCACGTCGTCCAATGCCCAGCGGGCCCTGGAATGGGCCTTCGAGCAGGGCGAGAAGGTGCTCTTCCTGCCGGACCAGCACCTCGGCCGCAACACCGCCGTCCGCGACATGGGCATGTCCCTCGACGACTGCGTGGTCTACAACCCGCACAAGCCGAACGGCGGGCTGACGGCGGAGCAGCTGCGCAACGCCAAGATGATCCTGTGGCGGGGTCACTGCTCGGTGCACGGCCGCTTCAGCCTGGACTCGGTGAACGACGTGCGTGAGCGCATCCCCGGCGTGAACGTCCTCGTCCACCCCGAGTGCAAGAACGAGGTCGTGGCGGCGGCGGACTACGTCGGTTCGACCGAGTACATCATCAAGGCGCTGGAGGCGGCGCCGGCCGGCTCCAAGTGGGCCATCGGGACCGAGCTGAATCTCGTACGCCGGCTGGCGAACCGTTTCGCGCCCGAGGGCAAGGAGATCGTCTTCCTCGACAAGACGGTCTGCTTCTGCTCGACCATGAACCGCATCGACCTGCCCCACCTGGTCTGGGCCCTGGAGTCGCTGGCCGAGGGCAACCTCGTCAACCGGATCGAGGTCGACAAGGAGACCGAGGCGTTCGCGAAGCTGGCGCTGGAGCGGATGCTGGCGCTGCCGTAGGACCGTTGCGAGGAGCGCTCACCCCGAGTTCGGCTCGGGGTGAGCCGGGTCGAGACTGAAGACGGTGCCGTCCGGGGTGTTCACGATCAGCGCGCCGCCGTACGACAGCACCTCGGACTTGATCACGTCGCCGCTGGCGAGCTGCTCGGCACGCGCGCCCGTCTCCCACAGCAGCGTGCCCCCGCGTGCGTCGAGGGCCGCGACCCGGCCGCTGGTGCTGGCCAGATACAGGGTGCGGGTGCGGGCGTCGTACGTGGGTTTGCCCGAGCCCTCGGCGTCGGTCCGGGTCTGCCACAGCTCTTTGCCGCTCAGCGGGGACACGGCGGTCACCTGGCCGTTGGCCGCGGTGATCCACAGGGTGTCGGCGGCCAGCGTCACCGCGCCCTCGTAGGTCTTCGGCAGTTTCGTCGTGGTGGTGGCGCCGGTGTCCGGGTCGACCAGCAGGATCGTGCCGAAGGTCAGCTCCGCGGGGTGCGTCGGTCCTGTGGTGCCGACCGCGAAGGCCAGCCTGCCGTCGACGGTGCCGAGCAGGCCGGTCGTGTACGGGATCTTCAGCCGCCGGACCACCGACCCGTCGGCCGGCTTCAGCTCCAGGAACTCGGACGCCTGGGTCTCGTCGTCCGGGAAGCAGTGCCTGTACAGGCCGGAACCGACCGTCAGGAACTGGCAGTAGTTGTCGGCGGGCACCTGCGTGGTCCAACGGTCGGTGCCGGTGCGCGGGGAGCGGGCCGTCACCAGCCGGCCGCTGCCGTCGACGGTCAGGACGAGGTCGCCGGAGAGCATCTGGTCGATGCCCGTGTCGTTCACGTCGCGGGACCACAGCTGCTCGCCGCTCTCCGTGTCGAGGGCGACGACGCTGGTCCTGGCCAGGGAGGCACCGTCGTAGACGGCCTGCCGGACGAGCACCGCGCCGTCCCGCACGCCGAGGAGCGTGAAGCTGTTCAGCCCTGTCTCGTCGGAGCCGGCGGACGCGAGGGAGGCACGCCAGACGGTGGTGCCGGTACGACCGTCCAGACGTACCGGAAGGATGTTGTTGCCCGCGCAGTAGACCGCGTCCTCGTACCTCCGGCAGGTGACGTCGGTCGGGGCGCCGCTCTCCTTCCCCAGCGGCTTGGCCTCGCCCCGCTGTGCCGTCTCGTACGCCGTCGTCTGCCAGGGCTGCCAGCCGGTGGGCGGCGCAGCCCACCGGGAGTCCGCGACCGGGGAGGGGCTCACCTCCTGGGGGCTGTCCGGGAATCCCGGCCCGTACGTTGCGTAGCCCATCAGCCCCAGGGCCAGCACGCCCACTGTTCCGGTCGCCGCCAGCAGCGGACGGACCCGGCGGCCCCGGCGGCGGACCCGTGGAAGCTTCGTCACCGCCGCCAGGTCCGCCCCGGAGGAGGTCTCCTCGGTCCGCAGCACATCCCGGCGGAGTGTCACGGTGGCCGGGTCGGCAGGGTGCGCTTCGGGCAGGGCGTCCGCGAACTCCTGGGCCAGCTCGTCCAGTTCGGGACGGTCCGCGGCCTCCTTCGCCAGGCAGCGCTCCAGGACCGCGCGCAGAGGCTGTGCCACGCCGTCCAGCTTGGGCGCCTCGTGGACGACCCGGAAGGCGGTCAGATAGGGGCTGTCGGCATCGAAGGGGCCCCGCCCGGTGACCGAGAACACCAACAGCGCCCCGAGCGAGAAGACGTCCGAGGCGGGGCCGACCGTGCGGGCGTCGGTGAACTGTTCCGGGGACATGAAGGGCGGGGTGCCGATCATCTGGCCGGTCTCGGTCAGGGTGTTGTGGTTCTCGGCCGCACGGGATATTCCGAAGTCGATGACGCGCGGGCCGTCCTCGGCGATCAGGACATTGGCCGGCTTGAGGTCGCGGTGCACGACCCCTGCCCGGTGGATGTCCCGCAGCGCCTCCACCAACCCCAGGGCCAGCCGCCGCAGTTCGGTGCCGCGGAGCCCCCCTTGGTCGCGGATCCGCTGGGCGAGCGAGCTGCCGGGCACGTACTGGGTCGCCATCCAGGGCCGTACGGCCTCCGGGTCGGCGTCCACGACCGGGGCTGTGAAGGCTCCGCTCACCTTGCGGACGGCCTCGATCTCCTGCCGGAACCGGGCGCGGAAGACGGTGTCCTCGGCGTACTGGGCGTGCACCACCTTCACGGCGACGTCCCGGCCCGAGCGCGATCTGCCCCAGTAGACGACCCCCATGCCGCCGGCCCCGAGCCGGTCCACGAGCTTGTAGCCGCCGACCGATTTCGGGTCATCCTTGTGCAGTGGCACGCCCGGATCCCCTTCGCCGCAAAGCAGTTCGGGCCACAGGATACGTAACGGCAAAACGGCGGCGGCCGGGGACCGAACCTTCGGGGTTCGG